>CAJUJU010000098.1 GCA_910586835.1 uncultured Acetatifactor sp. | reverse complement strand
CCAATCTGATTGTAGATTGGCATATAAATACAATTAACTTCACGGATTCAGGTATGAGATATATCAATTGAAGATGGAAAAATAGTAAATTATGATATGTCACAGATGATTGAAAAAGAGGTGTTTTGCTTTTTAAAAGAAATAGAAATATTTTTGGATAGATGTACAGTGATGAACGACACACTTGCATGGGATATCAGTGGAAAATGGGATGATACAGACTATCTTGATATTGATCCGGATACATTTATACAAGTGTCTCTATTGAAACCGCTAATGCATCTGCTGTCGTATGTATTCCAGTACAATAAAAGAGATTGCCATTTTATTTCCAAAGGAGAAATAGACAGGATAAAGAAAATGTGTTCTGAAATGGGTGCAGGCGTGAATGAATCTTTTTTTATGCTTTGAAGAGACTCTTGCATCGTTTGTAAATTGTGATATGCTTATATTGTTACAATTTTTTTACCCGGACACCCGTTTGTCCTTATCTTCTGCTATAATGGGACTATATTACAAAGAGGAAGTTCAGGGCGGGAGGCGGGAATGGAATACTCAAAGCAGGAGAGGATTCTCTCTATCTTTTTTCGGGCACTGCGAGGGGAGGAGCTGTCCGTCCGGCGGCTGGCGGACGAGTATGGAACATCCGCAAAGAGCATAACCCGGGACATCAACGATATCAAGGCTTTTTTTTCGGATCAGCGGGAGCTGGCGGGAAATGTGGATCTGGTATATTCCCATCAGAGAAAATGCTATTATTTGAGCATGGAGGATTTTCTGAGCAGCAGAGAGTTGTTTGCGCTGGTGGAGGTGCTGATCGGAGCCAGAGCCTTTTCCAAGATGGAGACCCTGCAGCTGGTGGGGAAGCTGAAGCGGTTTACATCGGCTGAGGATCGGACGCTTCTTGAGACACTGGTAAGGAATGAAGTCAGATGCTTTTCTGAGGTAAAGCATGACTGCGAGAGCGTGCAGGACAATCTATGGCAGCTGGCTCATTGTATCCGGGAGCGCAGAGAGATTTCTGTGGAGTATTACCGTATGGATCGTGCCTGTGTCACTCATCGGCTGAGGCCGGCGTCGGTGATGTTTGCCGATCACTATTTCTATCTCATCGGGTTTCTGACCCAGGGGGATCCGGAAAAACCGATCTACTTTCGGGTTGACCGCATACGTCACATTACGGTTCACAGAACCGGGGCCGCAGCGCAGAACACGCCGTCCTTTGACGAGGGTGAGCTGCGGCGGCGCAGTCTGTACATGTGGCCGGGCAGGCTGCAGGTCATTCGGTTTGAGTTTTCCGGTCCCTCCGTTCAGGCGGTGCTGGATAAGCTTCCCACGGCCAGGATTCTGGAGCGCACCGGCGGAAGCTATATTGTGGAAGCCGAGGTGTACGGGGATGGAATTCGTATGTGGCTTCTGGGACAGGGCCGTTGGGTGAAAGTGCTGGAGCCTGCAGGATTTGCAGCGGAGATGAGGGAGGAGCTGGAGCAGACGCTGAAGGGCTATATCGTGGGAGACCGGGAGGAAGGCAATGAGGGCGGCGCCGGAATACGGTAGGCGGCCGATTGCTCCAAAGCAGATTGTGCAAAGCTGTCATGTGATCCGAGGGGAGAGTGTCCGGAAAAAATCGTTATACATCAGACCAGATAGCTGTGTGAAAAAACAACGAGGGGGAGACTGCGGATATGCAGACAAGGGAGATCAGCATGGGATTGTGGCTGCGAAGCCACCCCGTCACAAAGGAGAAAAACAGGGCAAAGAGGGAAAAGTACATCAATTTTCTGGCCTTTTATATCAGGCCTGGCGTAAGCCGTTTTTCCGATTCTTTGTTTGCGCTGTATCAGGAGATCATTCTTGGCGACGAGACGTATGAGCCGACGCCGGTTCCGGAGATTACCGGGCTTTTTAAATACAGGTATGCACTGTACATGGATATCTGGCTGATAAGCGCTTTTCAGGATAAGGAAAAGGCTTTGGCGCTGCTGAAGGAACTGGAGAGGAGAACGGGGCTTGGCAGGAAGTATCTGAAAAAGCAGCGGCAGCTTCTGGAGCGTCTCTATCTATGTGACAACGGTGTGAAATTTTACAGTGTAGAGAAGATGATTGATATCTGGCGCAGGAACAGAAATTATTTCCGTCAGCCGGCGCAGCGGATTGTGTTCACCGCCAATATGAGCGCGGGGAAATCGACCCTGATCAACGCAATTGTGGGAAAGAAGGTGAACAGATCCCAGAGCATGGCCTGTACGGCAAAGCTGCATTACATCTGGAATAAGCCCTGGGAGGACGGCTTTTCCGCGGAGGATGACAATATTCTGAATCTGGATGCGGATTATATGACCCTGATGACAGACGACGAGGGCAATCACAGCCCGGAGATCACGGTGAGCACTTATTTCCGCCTGCCTTTGGGGCGGCTGGTTCCTCTGTGTCTGCTGGATACCCCGGGAGTTAATTCGGCGTTGGACCGGACGCACAGGGAGATCACGGACGCTGCCATCGGGGCAGGAAATTTTGACAGGCTAGTCTATGTGGTCAACGCGGACGGCAGCATTGCCACGGATGATGAGCACGCCTATATGGCCAGGCTGGCGGAGACGGTAAAGGTGCCCATGTTTTTTGCGGTCAACAAGCTTGACAGCTTTCGCACCGGCCAGGACTGTATCCCGGATTCTCTGGAGAAAATTCGGGAGGATGTGAGAAAGTTCGGATTTGAGGATGCCATGGTATGTCCGGTCTCGGCCTACACGGGATATCTGGCAAAGAGAGCAATGTACGACCACGACAAACGCATGAATGTTTACTCCCACTCAAATCCTAAATTGCGGATTTTT
>CAJUJU010000097.1 GCA_910586835.1 uncultured Acetatifactor sp. | reverse complement strand
GGCAATGACCAGACTGCTTTATCGTTTACACCAACTTCGATTGATTCCTTGTCAGGTTGACAACTACCAAGTGCACCTGGAAATCTGTCAACCGGGAGTTGCAATCCATCGTTTTTATGCGACATTCTTGTCACTTTTACCCATATACGAGCTGTTGACACCCCCTGTCAGTCATAGTCCACACTTATCAGACACAATCCCCGTGCCGGTGCGGTAGGCCCTGCCTTCTGTCTCTCCTGATTTTCCAGGGCCGCCTTCACCTGTTGTACTGTCATGCGGCCAAAGCCAACCTCCAGCAGCGTCCCAACCATAATACGCACCATATTCTGCAGAAAGCCTGTACCGTGAACAATAAAGCGGATATACCCGCCGTCCCGCTCAATCAGAAGTTTATCCACACAGCGAACCGTAGACTTCTTCATACGGGGATTGACGCAGAAATTCCGAAAATCATGCTGCCCCAGCAGCACTTCTGCCGCCCCGCGCATCTTCTCCACGTCCGGCTTCTCCTCCAGCCAGGTGTAATATTTCCTGTCAAAAACCGGCCTGACATCCCCGTCATAACAGGTATAGCAGTAGGTTTTTCCCGTAGCGTTATACCTGGCATGAAATCTGGGAGAAGCTTCCTTCACCTCCAGCACCGCAATATCGTCCGGAAGATAACGGTTCAGATAATCCCGGATCTCCTCCGCATTTTTCTCCGTGTCCAAAACGGCATTGGCCGTCATTCCCCTCGCATGAACTCCGCTGTCGGTGCGTCCCGCGCCGATGATCTCAATCTCTTTCCCGCACATCACCGACAAAACGCTCTCCAGCTTTCCCTGGATCGTGTTCTGCTCCGGCTGTCTCTGCCAGCCGTAATACCTTGTCCCGTCATATTCGATCAGGAATCTGTAATTTGTCATCTGTCTGCCTCCGGGTATTGCGCATTGTTTTCACTCTCCCTGATTATGAAGGAATATTGCGGCAATGTCAATTCGCTGCCTTCAAAAACAAAAACAGAAATGCGGCCGGCATCTTCTGATAAAATGCCGGCCGCAAAACAAGCTTCCTTTATTCCGATTTTTTCTGATACACCCTCACATAGTCCAACTCCATCGTATAAGGCAGCTCCTCGTCCGCCACAGGGCCGCCCATAAAGCCTCCCACTGCAATATTGAGAATCATATAAAAAGGCTGATCAAAGGGCCACGCTGTTTCCGTCTGATCCTCCGGGTCATCCGTCCTGCAGTATTTGCAGACACTCTCACCGTCAAAAAAATATTCCACATAATCCGGTGTCCACTCCATGCCATATACATGGAACTCGTCGCAAACGCCCTCCCGGTACACGCTGGTGGAATACTGTCTGGTATCCTTTCGGGTGTGATTGTGCTTCTGGGAGTGCAGACTGTATACCACGGTATTTTTATGAACCACGGTGTGCTCCATCATGTCAATTTCTCCGCACAGAGGCCAGCCTGTTCCCTTTTTGATAGAATCCGCCAGAAACCAGAAGGCAGGCCAGGAACCCTTGCCCTCCGGCAGCTTTGCCCGGATCTCAAAATATCCGTACTGCCAGGACTGTCTCTCATAGGTCGTCAGCCTGGTGGAAGTATACTCCCGCTCTCCGTCCTGTTCCTTCAGTGCGCGGATGGTCAGCTTCCCGTCCCTGACAAACACGTTGCCCGGCCTGTCGGTATACGCCTGAAGCTCCCGGTTGGCCCACTGGTGGTTGCCCAGATCATAATTCCATTTTTCAGGATCCGGCGCTCCCTCATAATCAAACTCGTCCGCCCATACCAGACCATACTCACCCATTCTCTCAAACATACTTCCTCCTTCTCGCCAGGGCTTCCCTTTCCCCGGCATCTTTTTTTATAAGCGGCAAATGTCCCTCGTCCTCCATCTGATTCGAAATCAGCAGCGCTGTTTCCCACGACATCCGCTTTACGAGACATGATTTACTGTGAATCTCCTCCGGTCAGTTCCGTGATCTCAGGGCTTTGGTATACGCGCACATAGTCGATGTAGTATTCCACGGGGAAATAGGAATCATCCGTCCCCTGTGCCCCGCCCCAGTTGCCGCCGAACGCAAGATTCAGAAGAATATGCATCCTCTTGTCGAAGGGCCAATACTCATAGCCGGGAGTCTTGGAAAATTTCGACGGATCATAAGTGTACCGTTCCATTCCGTCCATGCTGAAAATCAGCTTGTCCGGCAGCCACTCCAGCGAATATATATGAAAATCCTCGCTGACTCCGTCCACATGATAGCTCACTCCCTTTGACTGGCCTCCGTTGAACTTCTGATTGTGAACGGACTGTACAATCACATCCTGGTCATACCCCACATGCTCCATGATATCAATTTCCCCGGAGGCAGGCCACTGACCATATTCCCAATCCGTAGGCAGCATCCAGGCCGCCGGCCAGGTTCCCAGCCCGGAGGGCAGTTTGGCGCAGATCTCCACCCTGCAGTAAAGCCAGTCCCCCTTCTCCCGTGTCACCAGCCTGGCGGAGGTATAATCCCGTGACCCCACAGTCTCCTTTCTGGCCTCGATCACAAGGCAGCCGTCTTTTACCGTGGCATTGTCACCCTCGGTATAATACTGCAGCTCATTGTTTCCCCAGCCGCTGCCGCCCACATCATATCCCCATTTATCCGGATCCGGCTCTCCCTCATAGTCAAACTCGTCCGACCAGACCAGCTCCCAGGTCAGGCTTTCCCTGTCATACTCATATCCGACAGCCTTCAGATCCTCCTGCGCTTCCGCTTCCTCCGACAGAGAGACTTCCCCGCTCTCCCCGCCCGCAGTCTCTGACTCTTCTTCGCCGTCCTGTCCGTTCTTCTTTTCTTCCTCCCTGGCAGTCTGTTCTGTTCCCGGGATTTCTGTCTCCCCTTCTTTCCCTTCCGTCCCGCAGGCACTCAGGCTCATCGCAAGAACAGCCGCCAGAACAATCCCATAATATTTTTTTCTCATAAGGTAAATCCCCCTGTCAAAACTTCTTTTTCAATCCTGCTGCGGCCTGAAGCGCGTTTGCCATCCGCAATCAGAAAAACGTTTTTCTTCTCTTTCATCATATATGCTGGCATCCGTTCTGTCAACACCGATCTGCCTTCTTTTCCTGACTTTGAAATTGTGAATCCATGGAATACAAGCGATAGATACAACGACTGAAATAACAAGACAAAACTACGATCTGTTTAAGTAAAAGTTTCCCAATCTGTCGGACTATAGAAGCCCGACAGATTGATTCGCATCCT
>CAJUJU010000096.1 GCA_910586835.1 uncultured Acetatifactor sp. | reverse complement strand
TTGAACCGGGTTTTCAGCGGGACGCAGATCACCTCGCCGTCTATCTCGCCCAGGATGATACCGGGATGCTTACGAATGTTGGGAACCAGGTCAAGCACACCCTTCAGTTCTTTTTTGGTCATAAAGCCCGCTGTCCCGTAAGTACCTTTATTGGAGTAGATCAGATTGCGCTCCCGGTCATAGGCCCCCGTCTCGCTGTATCCCATCCGCATGACCATAAACACCAATACAGCCAAGGCCGCTATGCAGCCGCCCACACCGTACAAGCCGTAGGGCCAGCGGAACACAGCGGCAATACAGGCGAAGAAATTGCCGTCCGGAAATTCCGGGGCCGTACCGAAAACTCCGCCCGCCGCCTGCCATACATCGTAGTTGTAGAGAAACTGGGCAATATATCCGCCGCCGTAGAGCAGGGCACCTAAAGCGATAGGTAAAATGAGCAACAGTTTTATAAGTGTTTTCTTCGTTATTGGAAATCCCTCCGAAAGTGCTTGCTATTGTATAGACAACGGCGTATAATAGTGAGGAAAGGGTGTGATGACTATGGCGAAAGACGCCAACGTTTTTGCGAGAGTGGATGCCTCCCTGAAGGAACAGGCGGAAGGCATTTTGTCTCAACTCGGTATGCCGATGTCCAGCGCAATCAATATTTTTCTGAACCAGATCGTACTCCGGCGCGGCCTTCCCTTTGAGGTGACGCTGCCCGTCAAGACGCCGGTTGCCGCAGGAAGTCTGACAAGCGACGAGTTTTACGCCGAGGTAAAGCGCGGATATGATGATTGTGCCGCTAGCCGGACACGTCCGGCAGAGGATGTGTTTCGGGATATTGAGGCTGAGTTCGGCCTATGATGAAATACCGGATCGAGATTGGTGCCCAGGCACAGTCAGATATTACCGACATCATGCGCTATATCGGACAAGTTCTTTTAGAACCCCGAACCGCGGGGAATCTATACCGTCTTCTGAAGGAAGAGATCCTCAGCTTAAAGCAGATGCCAGAGCGCTATCCGTATGAGGATGATGACCGGCTTCGTGCGCTTGGGATTCGGAAACTGCTGGTGAAGAACTACAAGGTACTCTACTTTGTGGATACCGAGCGGCAGTTGGTTCAGGTCGCCAGGGTGGTCTATGCCGGACGTGACATCTCAAGACTGTTGGATGAAACTGAGTTCGAGAATGTGTGAGTTCGCCAATTCAAAAATCCCCATCAAACAGCAAAGCCTTGACCTTTTCATAGTCAAGGCTCTCTATTTTTACCCTCTGACCACAAATCTGTTTCAGTGCGTCCACCTGAAAATCAAAGCAGAACAGCGTTCCCGTTTTCCCATGCAGCTCCAGCGCGGTATCAAACCGCTTGATGCGGGGCATATCACAGGTATAGGCGAACAGCACCGGAGAATCGCCGTCCATTGCGTCGTTCTCCACGCTCCAATCTGGGTAACAGGGAGACAAGTCCTGGGAGAGAATATCATCCAGAACCGCCCGCTGTTCAGCATCACAGAGCAGCCGCAAAATCAACTCTCCCTTGTGGTCGCTGGTCAGGTAGTAGAAGTGCTGGTAATTTCCATCCAGTACAAAGTAATCCCGCTGTCCACCGCCATCATTCATCAGAGGAATCATCCGCTCCATATCCTGGCCGAACACGATGGCGCTCAACACAGCGTTCTGATACTGGCCTGGGAGCCGGCGTTGACAGAGTTCTGTCTGGAGCATGGCTTTGAGCCGCATTTCCGCTTTGTACTCCCACTTCATCGCAAAGGGGCCGGTATTGTAGATGGTGAAGATGGCGCCGTCCGTTAAAAGAAGGCCGGTTGAGCGGGAACCGCGTATCTTGACCGCCTGTGCCCCCAAGCCTTTTACTTCTCTGGAGCTGTAGTAAGCAGGCCGGCCAATGCACGGAGCGGCGGAGAGCGGCGTGGGGCTGAATACGGCTGGCTTTTCCCAAGGGAATACCAAGACGTTAGCATTGAGCATTGTCACCAAAACCTCGGCCATACGGTGGAGCCGCAGGCGGCGGGAGACTTCCGACTTCAACGCATTTGTCTCGGTACTGCCGGAGAGATAGGGCAGGAACCGATCCGGCCACTTGTCCGCCAGCAGCTTTTTTGCGGCTGTGGTCAGCCGGAGCGCCCGCAGCCCATCACGATAGTAAGTCCGCAGGAGTTTTTCTCCTTTAAGCGATTTGAGGATTTTTTCCTGGTATGCGCCTGTACTGGGCAGGCGGTTTATCTGGGCCGTGGGGAACTCACCGGACAGAGCGGTGAGCGTCAGCAGCAAATTTGCCAGCGTGTCCTCGGGCGGTATCTGCTTACTGCCAGCAGCCATATTGACACCACCTCTTTTCACTGTTTTTTACCGTGGGTGCGTATAACTTCGGTATTTTTCATACCGGCTCAGGGAGGGAAAATCCCCTGCTGCACAAGGCTTTGCTGAAATTTACCGAGGGTCCCAAAACGGAAGCTCCAAAACAGCCCCAAATGGGACCCCTGTTTCGAGGGTACTTTTCCTACAAATCCGTGATGGATTGCAGCGCCGCCTGACGCTCCGCCAGCCACTCCGGGAAGTGCGCGCTGTCCATGATGGAGATGCGGGTGCAGTCCGTTTCGCCCAACTCCGTGGTGTTGTAGGCGTCGCACAGCAGGCCGCTGTCATCGGTCAGAATAAACGAGGCGGCCACGTCCAGGAACTGCTTCAGCTCCAGATTGTCGTAGTCACGCACCCGGCGTTTAGGCAGGTCCTGACAGTAGATGTGGGAGAAGCAGACCACACAATGCTGGAACCGGGGCATGGGGTGCTCTCTGGTGTACTGGCTCATGGCGGCGGTAAAGGGGTCAAGAAGATATTCCGTACTCTGCCGCTGCTTCCGTTTTGGGAGCAGACAGGGCAGCGTGATTTCCAGGACGTCACCCTTTTTCTCCACATTGATCCCCTGCATGACGGCGGCGGAGGTCAGGTACTCCTCCTTCTTGATGTTGGTGGTAGAGTAGATCAGGTGCCGCAGCCGGCAGGCGATATTCTCCGCCCTCAGCGCCGCGTCTGCGGACAGCACCTCGTAGTTATCGGGGTATCGCTGGATGTCGGTGGTGTTCATGGCGTAAAGTGCATTGGTCAGCCGGTTCAGGTCGGCTAAAATGGATGTAATTCGCTGGGATAGGATCGCTCGGTTCAAGGCTGTCCTCCTTCCTTATTCTCGCTGATAGTATTGAACTTCCCCCTCCGGGGAGACAGTGCAGTAGCCCCTGGCGTTGGGAATGTCCAGCTCCGGTATCTGCTCCGGCTTGTCCACCAGGATCAGATAGCTGGACGCCTCCTCCGCCGGCGCGGACAGGATGTGATTGATCAGGGTTTCTTTGCCGGACGCGGCGTGGAAGATCGGAAGAGCGTCGTGTAGGG
>CAJUJU010000095.1 GCA_910586835.1 uncultured Acetatifactor sp. | reverse complement strand
ATTGCCGCCCTGTCTACGGTCTGGGGAATGGCAATATCCGGTGTTTCCGGGCAGTTGATATAGTGGAGGACCGCATTCACAAGAAACTGTGCTTTGCTGCGCGGCCCCTGTTTTTCCAGCAGACGAATCACGGCGTCATGGGCCGGATCATTTTCATTGAATTTGATACAGAACCGCTCCCTGTCTTTCTTTCCACCCATAAGCTCACCTGCCTGCCGTTTCCATCTTATAGAGGAATTCATACCCCCTTGCATTGGCATTGATATCCTCCACAAATAAAGCATTTCCCACCTTCCCGGAAGCTTCAATCTGTCGGCGCAGAAGAATGGCGCCGCCCCCCACAAATACCACTATGCCGGACATCAGATCCAACATACGCTCCCGCAGGCTGTTTGCCAGGTCATTTACAAAATCCTGCGCCAGCTTTTCTACAAGGGAGGAGACTTTCGGGGCATAGGTGCTCTCACCGTCCTTTAAGATACCGTCAATATCCGTTTCTTCCAGCAGGATGTCAAATTCCGAGTTGGCTTTCATCCGAATCCGGTTATAGAGCAGGATCACTCCGTTTTCCAGGGAATCGCAGATACTCAGATCCGCCCGACCGGAACGCATCATCAGGTAGTCTGCCGTAAAACCGCCGATATCTACGATAAGCACCCTTGGCTTGTCCAGCAGCCTGTCCATCATGGTCACGGCCGCCGCAAAAGCCTGGGGATAGCAGCGCACATCTTCAATATAGATGGTATACGGGTTGTCACGGTATTGGAAGTTTATAATGCCCCTGTTGAAAAAATACCGTATAAAGGACTGATTCTGTGCCCCATAATGTGCTGGCGGAAGCCCCACGGCCAGAGACACATGCACCACTTCCTCCCCATACCTCTCCTTTAAATGGAGTTCCTCTGCGATACCGAATAAGGTCAGGATAAAAAAGCGGTCATCCTCTGTCTTATCCCTTTTATAAGGAATCCTCTGGTTTGACAACGTGTAAAACTTCCCCTGGTATTCCAGGATGTCGCTGCCGAATGGTCTGGTAATGCTCTCCATTAGCCCGGACACAAAGGGCCTGCTGTGGATTGTCTTCATTTGTTTGTTTCCGTGGTCAATTGCAATTAACATAGTTTTTCATCTCCTTTTTTATTTTATACTTATCCTTTACGCATGGATTACGCATTTTTCAACAGAAACAATCTTTTTGGAAAAAGAAAAAAGCAGAGGTGACAGCATATAAAACTGCCACACCCTGCTTTCCGCACAAGATAACCTGTCCTGCCCTCTCCGGTCAGGTATGTATCCCATAATACGCCTTCTCCAGATTCTCCCGGCCGTGGAGGATAACACCTCCGCAGATACCGTTCCCATAGGGCGTCTGTTCCTGGAAGAAAAAGCTGTACGGTTCAAAATCATCATACACCGTGATCTGCCTGCTGCCTTTCCATCTCAGAAAATGGTCTGCCAGGAACTTCCCCAGTTTTTTCCGCAATGCCTTCGTCTCCGCCACTGCTTTCAGATTTCTCCTGCTCTGAAATTCTATCTTTAGTCTGCCGTCTTCCTCCAGGGACAACATCTTTATCTGCATACCGTCCTCCCGGCTCTGCTTTATGGAACTTTTAAATTTCTCATAGGAAAGCCGTACTGTTTCCGTCCTGCCGGACACCTTCCCTCCCCCTGCGTCACTGAGCCAGGTAAATTCTATTTCCAGAATCTCCGCCTGCTCGAAAGACTTCCGTAATGACACTTTTGCAAAGGAACGGATATCGGATACCGTCATATATCGTCTTTCTTCCAGTTCCAGCAGCTCTTTCTCCGTAAGGACAAAGCCCTGGGGAGAGTGGCAATCTTTAGAGAACGTCCGCAGGGTAATGCAGTCCTCGGATGCGGATAGTTTTATCATCGTCCTGTTATTCATCTTATAGCCTCCTTCCAAACAGGGGAGAGCGTCTGTTCCCTCTCCCCGTATACTATGATTTACTTGTTTCTGGCCGCAGTCTGTTAAGGGGTATTTCACTCGCCTGCCATCTGGAAAAACTGTGCCGGCGTCAGGATCTTTATCCCCAGTTCCCTTGCCTTTGCCAGCTTGCTCCCGGCATTTTCCCCGCAGACCAGGTAATCCGTCTTTTTGCTCACCGAACTCCCGGCATGGGCGCCCAGGGATTCAATCTTTTCATTGATGCCGCTGCGGGTATAGGGTTCCACCTTTCCAGTCACCACGATAGTCATTCCCACAAAAGGATTCTCCTGTACTGCAGCCGTATTGTTCTCCACTGTCCTTTTTTCGATATGTAACATTTGCTGTAATACCTCCCATACATACAGATTTTCTTCATCATAAAACCACTCATGGATATTGTTATGCAGGGTATCCCCAAAATCAGGGAGCTGCGTAAAATCATACTGGTGATGCACCGCGTCCTCAAATTCCTCCAGGTCGCTGTGGAACACCCTGGCAAGAGTCCGGCTGGCCGTATTTCCCACCATAGGGATATCCATGGCGATCAGATACCGCTCAAAAGTGGTATTCCTGCTGCCCTGGATGGCATCCCACAGGCGCTGCCAGGATTTCTCCCCGAAGCCTTCCATATTTACAATCTCGTTCCTGTGTCTGTCAAGCCCATAGATATCCATGTAGGTGTGAATCCACCCTTTTCCAATGAATTTCTCTAAAGTGGCCTCGGACAGACCTTCGATGTTCATAGCTTTCTGGCTGACAAAATGCACGAACTGGCGCAGGCGCCTGGTCTCACAGTTCTGGTTGTCGCAGAACAGAATCTTAGTAATCTTATCTTTCCCATTCTCTACGGAACGGCTCTCGTGGATGCGGGCAGGCTCCCCACAGCAGGGACACCTTTCTGGTACGGCCTGCCCCATCACGAAACGGCCGCGGTCCAGATTTTCCTCCACATGGGGAATAATCATGTTCCGCTTGCTGACCAGTATCCGGCAGCCGGGCATCAGCTCCATCCCTTCAATAAAGGAAAGGTTGTGCAGGCTTGCCTTGGATACCTCGCATCCGTCTATCTCCACCGGCTGAAAAACTGCCACCGGTGAGATCTCCCCGGAACGGGAAGGATTCCACTCAATCAAGAGCAGCTTTGTCTCGTGGAGTTCATCCCCAAATTTAAAGGCCAGTCCGTCCTTATAGTGGTGTCCTGTCCTGCCGCAGGACCGGGAAAAGGCAATGTCGTTATAGGAGGCCACGATCCCGTCAATGGGGATGTCATTGTCCTCTGCAAACTGCCGCAGATTCCCGATGCCGTCCGCCATCTCCTGGCTGGTCAGCTTCCTCCTGCTGATGACAAATTTACAGACCTGGAAGCCCAGTTCCGGGAGTTTCCGCAGTTTCTGGGATTTTGATCCCATTTCCTGAAATCCTTCCACCACGGCAAAGGGCATGAACATCACCCTGCGCTCCCGGCAGACCGCCGCATCCAGAAGACGCACGGAGCCGGCAGCCAG
>CAJUJU010000094.1 GCA_910586835.1 uncultured Acetatifactor sp. | reverse complement strand
GATCTCTATCGGTTTCATCTCAAATGTGTTCAAGCTGATAAGCGCAATATTTTCTTGTCCCCAATAAAACGGAATTGAATCCTCCGACATCCCATTCCCACATAAGAAGCATTCCTCAGATAATACTTCGGAGCTGTATACAATTTTTTCGGAGGCTGTGCCAGCGCTAACGTTCCTGACCGCGCCATATCCAAGAAGGCAAAGCGCCAAGACAATCAGGGCGATGGCTGCAATTCTTTTCATACGCCGCCTCCTTCATGAGTCACAGCTCGGGTAAGCGGGTCAATTATGATGATCTCCCGTCCCATCTTTCTGGCGTAATTTACCGTTGCGCCTGTACCGCTGCGCCGCACTCCATTATAGACCGCCAGCAGCAGACCGGCGGACTCTACCAGCCGGTGATTCCGGTCGATCATACAGCCGTCATAATATTTTTGGCTTACATATGTTACTGAATCGGCCCGCTGTAAAATGGAGTAATACCGCTTCTGTGCGGTGGCGTCCCACTTCTCCGCCTGCTCCTTGCAGGGCAGGACACAGTGTAGCTTCAATGCGGGATTTTTTTTGCGCAGGGACAGGACTACTTCCGCCGCATAGCAATCGGTCCCATCCGCACCGCCGCTGTAGTAGTCCGTCACTCCAGCGGCAGTCAGCGCCGCGATCTGCTCTGCCAGCGTCGATTTCAACGCTGTGCATCGTGGGTCTGTTTCATGATCCTTCCATGGGAACTTGTGCGGCCGGTGCCCGGTAAACGAGCAGGCTGTCGCTATGAATCTCATTTGAATCACTCTCCAACTTATTGGTTATCTTCCTCCGCCGCTTATGTGTCCATATATAACGGTATTCTTGTTACATATTATAATAAATATAAGTGGTTATAGTCAACACCATCATTAGTTAAACTAACAAAAAGAGGTGGTGGCACTATGAAGAAGAAGCCGATCAACATTGAGATTGGACTGAATGTAAAGCAGGTTCGGGAAAGCGCTGGATTAACGCAGGAAAGTTTCGCAGAGTTAATCGGGCTGGGTGTGAAGCACATTTCCGCGATTGAGTGTGGAGCGGCTGGCGTTTCTCTGGCTACGCTCAAGAAAATCTGCTCTTTGCTGTCAGTCTCCGCAGATACAATTTTGTTTGGAACGGCAGATACTGGTAGCCAGAAGGATCGGGACGCTGCAATCAGCCATATGACAGAACGCATTTCCCGTCTGCCGGATAATCAGTTTTGGGGGATCAAGGTCATTCTTGATAAAATGCTGGAGGTTATGGCGATGAACCGCCAGCCATGCGACCACGATTGATTTAAGCAGCCGGAGCCCTTTGCAGGCTTACCCTATAGCTCCTCGGGGACAGGTGTAGAAAAAACCTCAACTGTTCAAGCGGAGAAAAACATGGTATGCTCAAGGTGTATTTAGGTAAGATTTTTTCAGGTCAGATATTCGCTCCTGGGGGCAGTATGCCCTTGGGAGACCTGTCAGCATCCTAAATACCAACACGAGTCCGTACAAAAACCGCAGTCTGCTCCTTCGGGAGAGGACTGCGGTTTTTTGCGTCCTCACAAAAAAATGAAAGGAGCAAAACCATTTTCCCGGAGAGAGCACAGGCCAGGATGCCGGAGATTTTTTCGGAGGTGCAGGCGGCGTCGCATTCACCGACCTGGGCAGTGCGGATGAGGTGGAGAATCCCTTCACCAAGATGACACCCCCGACGGAGGCACCCGCCTCCGGAGAGGCCGCATCGGTCACACCGTCCCCGGCGCCCGGACAGCAGGCGCAGGATCAGCTGGGAACCACCCAGACGCCCCCTCCGGCCGCACCCCCGGCAGTCCCTGCTTCCGCGGAGACGCCAAAAACACCTCCGGCTCAGACTACGGAGGAGACCAATCCCCTGCTGGCCGCCATGGACCTTCAGGAGAAGAAGAACGCGGCGAAGACCGCCGCGCCCATTTTCGCACAGCTCCCCGTTTTCTCTTACAACGGCAGTGAGGAGCCCATCGAAAATGTTGACCAGACCTTTGAGGAGCTGCGCCTTGCCAAGGCGGATGATTTCCCGGAGTTTGACGAAGCCCAGAGCATTTCCTGGACGGTCACTTACGGGAAAATCGTAAAGAACGTGGCCACGCCGCGCAAGACCAAGATCGGCAATCTCAAGCGGGAGATTGAAAGCTCCAAGGAGTTCATGGACGCGCTGAAAAAGGCCGCTGATAAGCGGCCCAAGTGCATCGTGAAGCCGAAAGTGACGATGCAGAAGAAGGGGGAGTGCGCCTACAAGGGTATTTTCCCCCGCCTGGCTGACGCCAGAGCATCGAAAAAGGCCATCTCCTTCATCCCTGCGCAGGACGGCCGGGTATATGAGCGGCGCGTGACATGCGCCGGCGAGTTTATCACGCCCACCAGCGGCGTGAGGTACTTGGACGACATCAGGGCCGGTTTTGCTCCGGCCCTGCCCCTCATTCCCTACAGCCTGATGGAGCAGGCGGTCACGCTGTTTCGCTGCCTGATGGATAACGGGAAGGGCGGCTGTCCGCTGGAGGCTCTGGTGCATATCTATTGGGACCGGGAGGAGAAACGGTTTTTCCTCTATGTGCCGACGCAGACGGTGGGCAAGGAGTTCGTGGATGCGGTGCTGGATGACGATCTGCTCAATGACGAGCGGTATCTCCACTACGCCGATCTGCACTCCCACAACGATATGCCCGCCGAGTTCTCCCCTACGGACGACCGGGACGAGCGCGCCAATCGGGTCTATATGGTAATGGGCCGTCTGAACCGCTACTATCCGGAGCTGTCCGTCCGCGTGTGCAACGGAGGGCATTTCTGTGAGATTTCTCCAGCGCAGGTGCTGGAGCCGATGCCAGAAGGGGATATTCCGCTGGCATGGCTGGACCGGATCAAGCCGGCGGAAGATGTAACGCGTCGATTCCTTGAGGCGGCGGCATAATCTTTTCAAAAATACGGCCGGTCAAAATCGTAATGATCGGCGCGGGCGGCACCGGGGGCCACATCGCCCCCCACCTCTACCGCCTGCTCTACGCGCTGGAACGCCCGGTCCAATTTGCCATCTGCGATGGGGACATTGTGGAGGAAAAGAACCTGGTGCGCCAAAACTTCACGAAAGCCGACCTGGGGCTGAACAAGGCCCGGGTGGTGGCGGAGCGGTATTCCAATGTGTTCGGCCTGGAGACCTCCTATGTCCCGGACTTTATCGAAAACGCGGAGAAGCTGGAGGAACTGATTGCGCCCCGGTCCTGGCGTACAGGGCGTTTTGTTACCGACCCGAAAACCTATGTGCAAACACCCGAGACCATTTCGGAGCTGGTGATCCTGATCGGCGCGGTGGATAATAACCGCTCCCGCCAGCTGTGCCATGAGGTGTTCCTGCGCACAAAGGAACTGGTCTACATTGATTCCGGCAACGGAGAGTATACCGGACAGGTGGTGTGTGGTATCCGCCGCGGCGGAAAAACAATTTATAAACCGGTGGGCGCGCTCTATCCCGATATGGCCCAGCCGGACGACCTGTTTCCATCCGAGGTGTCCTGCGCGGACGCGTCGCTGTCCGCACCCCAGACGATTGCAGCCAATCTCATGGCCGCTACAGCGGTGGTGACGATCATCTACAACATTCTGGTGGTGGGCAGCAGTACGGTGCAGCAGGCTACCTTTTCCACCAAAACGGTAAATATCCGCGCCTATCAAAAACAGAAAAAGCGGAGGAAAGCAGCATGATGGATG
>CAJUJU010000093.1:1214-4509 GCA_910586835.1 uncultured Acetatifactor sp. | reverse complement strand
CTCAGCCTGTTCCTGGGCGATGGGATGTTCCAGTACACCGAGTACGGCGGCACTACCATTGCCTCCCTGGGGAACGTCCGCTTTACCGACGGCGCTACGGAGGTCGTCTACTTCAACCAGCTGGACGAACGCTGGGCCAATAAGCCCTACGGCACAGACAACATCGGCGGTTACGGCTGCGGCCCCACCTCCATGTCCATCGTGGTTTCCTCTCTAACGGACGACATCGTTGACCCCGTGGAGATGGCGGAATGGGCCTATAAAAACGGCGGCTGGTGCAGCAAGAGCGGTTCCTACCACTCCCTAATCCCCAGCGCGGCCCAGGCGTGGGGGCTGAACGTGGAGGGCTGCACCGCCTCGGAGCCTCAGCGCATCCTGGATGCCCTGAGCGATGGGAAGCTGGTGGTCGCCATTATGACCAAGGGACACTTTACCTCCGGCGGGCACTTCATTGTCCTCCGGGGCGTACAGGACGGGCAGATCATGGTGGCTGACCCAGCCAGCTACCGGCGGAGCGAGAAGCTGTGGGACCTGTCCATTATACTGAATGAGGCCAGTAAACGAGCGGGAGCGGGAGGCCCGTTCTGGATCATAGGGTTATGAGGAGTTTCTTTTAAATTGGGGCATATAGGCCAGCCCATACATCGCAGATTACGTCTGGCATATCGGACGATTTACTTGACTATTTCGGACGATTTGGGTATAATGTAGTAGAGAAGCACAGTCAAGTGGGAGGAGGTATTGATATGTCAATCACTGCGACGGAATTGAAGGCTAATCTGGGAAAATATCTGCTGCTTGCAGCATCGGAGGACATTTTTATTACTCGCAATGGGAAGGTTGTGGCCCGGCTTACTTCGCCATATCAGGATAAACTTGATGCGGTAGATGCCCTATTTGGCAGCATTCCTGCGACAATGACGCTGGAGGAGGCCCGGGAGGAGCGGCTGGGGAAGATATGAAAGTGTTAATTGATACCTGTGTGGCGATAGACTTTCTTCAAAAGCGGGAACCCTTTGCGGATGACGCACTCCGTATCTTTCGTGCGGCGGCCAGCGAATTATTTGCCGGCTATATCACCGCTAAGTCCGCCACAGACATCTACTATATCAGTCACAGATGTACCCACAGCGATGTGGAATCCCGAAAAAACCTGCGTGCGTTGCTGACGATAGTTGGTATGCTGGACAGTGCGGCAATAGATGTCCTGCAATCACTGTCCTCAGATATTTCCGACTTTGAGGATGCTGTTATGGTCGAGACCGCGAAACGAGCCTCTGTTGACTGTATCGTGACGCAGAATCAAAAGGACTATGCCAAGTCTCCTGTTCCCGTCTTCGGCCCCGGCGAATTTCTGGAATACCTCATGTCCTCCGGCGAGGAACCTTTGGAATAGTATCACATCGCAAAGAATGGAAACCGCAGTCTCATTTCTTGAGGCTGCGGTTTCCCGTTTAAGCGGATACTTTGTGATACCCAGCTTCATATTTTCACAGACAGGAGACACAAATAGTATGCAAAATATGACTTCATCCACGAAACAGCTATACCTGTTCCTGACTGCCTGCTCTGGCAGCTGGAGGAACACCGTCCACATCTCCTGTCAGGGAGAAACGGACAACCCTGGCTACCTGCTGGCGGCCGACCGGGACGGCCAGCCGGTCATCCTGCCGGTCCAACGGTTCTATGAGCTGACGGGGGAGCAGATTGACCCCGCCGAGTGCTGCGGTCAGCTCACCGAAGCGGGCTTTGAGTCTCTGTACGCACAGTATCTGCTCTGGCGTCTCCCTACGGCGGAGGAACATCCACTGAGAAGGCTTTGTGAGAAAACCGAAGTTACATAGCAATGTGCTTTAGTTATTCTTCTCACACCACTTCGCAATTTCTCCAATCAGTTCCAGCGGGAGCGGTTTGCTGTACGGGAACTGGATTGTCCCTTTGCTGGTCTTGTACTCCGTCAGCCGGGCGGCAAACGCCTCCACGGCTTCCGGGCCGGGGTACAGGCCGATATGCCGCTTGGAGGCCGCGAACTGGATCAGGTTGCGGCCCTTCCAGTAGGTGGGCATACTCCAGGAGATTTTCTCCCTGGCCTCCGGGATGCTGGCCTTGATGGCGGCGTTGATCTGCCGCAGATAGTCCTGCGCCTCCTCCGGCTGGGCGGCGATATACTCCTCAATCGTCGCCGGAGGCTTCCCGCAGTAGTGGCTCTGCTCCTTGTTTTTGAACGACCGACCGCACTTAGGACATATCCACATGACTGCTTCCTCCTATTTCCGCAGGATCTTCTCCATCGGCTTCCCCTTCGCCAACTCGTCGATCAGCTTGTCCAGGCAGCGGATCTCCCGCATGAGCGGGTCTTCCACTTCCTCCACCCGGACGCCGCAGATCACGCCCTTGATCAGCGCCCGGTTCGGATTGGGCTGGGGCGCGTTGCGGAAAAAATCCCCATAGCAGAGGTCGGAAGGGCGGAATGCCTCCAGCTGCTCCGGGCTGTACCCCGTCAGCCAGCAGACGACTTCATCTACCTCGGCCTTTGTCCGGCCCTTCCGGGTGGCCTTATCCAGCAAAAGTCCGTACACTTTTCCAAAATTCATCTGAAAAACTTTGTCATTGGTCATTTCCTATACACTCCCAATCATGATACTGTATTCTACCATACCTTATATCCTTTTGCAAAGAGCTGGCCTGAACCTTGTTCGGGCCAGCTCTTTTATTGTTTACAGAAAATTCACAGAATTTCGGGCCGGATTTTCCTTTGAGCGGTGCGTAATATAAATGACAAGTAAATACCAGAAACGACATGACAGGGCTGCCCCCTGTCATTTGTGCTTTTCCCCTGGAGAAAGTACGCAGATTTTCAGACTTCAATACAGAGGAGGAATTTCCATGAAGCGAATCAATATCAAATGTCCCTACTGCAACTCCCAGGCATTCCTGCGGCCGGCCTCCGCCGTCCACGGTCAGGAGTACCGCCAGCCAGGGGAGGAGGTGTATGTCTGCGCCAGATACCCAGACTGTGATTCCTACGTGAGCGCCCACCGGCGCACCCATCTCCCGATGGGGACTTTGGCGAACCGCCCCTTGCGCATCAAGCGCATGGAGGCCCACGAAGCCTTCAACCGCCTGTGGAAAAGCGGCATGATGTCCCGAACGGCGGCCTACCACTGGCTCCAGGTGCAGATGGGCCTGCCGCCGGAGGAGGCGCATATCGCCAAGTTCTCAGAATGGCGGTGTGAGCAGGTCATCCGGCTTTGCCGTCAATTCCTCTCACCGAATACCCGCGCAGCGTAACGAT
>CAJUJU010000093.1:0-1114 GCA_910586835.1 uncultured Acetatifactor sp. | reverse complement strand
TCCGGCTTTGCGGATGATGAACACCCTCCCTCTATTCCGGAGCCCTCTGTGGAGGATAAGACAGACAGCCTGATCGACCAGATTGACACAGCCGCCCTGCTGGCTCGCTGCAAAAAGGAATACAGTGGAGTGGCCCAACTGGGTATTGAGGCTCTTGAACTGAAAATCAAAGGCTACAGCGGAGCGGATATTGCCCGGCTCTACCACACCGAACCCAACCATGTAGGGGCATGGATCTCCCGGGCGAAGGCCAAGCTGAAAAAGGATGCCGCCTTTTGCCGCCTTTATGGCGGAACTGTTGAAAAAAGCGGAGCTGATTCGTAAAAGAAATATAGACTGAAACATAGGAGGACAATTATATGCGTACATACTATACCGCCGTAGGCAATTTCCGCCGCAAACGGGATCGTGCGGGTCAGGCCTACCCTGTCATCATCGTCAACCGTCAGGAGTACATGGTGGACAGGCAGGAAATGGCCCTGTGGACCTGTCTCAACTGGCGTATCACAAGTATGGAGCAGGCCCGGGAGCATTATGAGAAGCTGGAGCAGTCGCTGTACCCCTACATCACCCGCACTTTTGAGAACTGCCTGAAGCGGCTGGAGGTCCGTGGGCTGGTTGTATCCGGCAGCGGCGACACCGACTTCGAGGCGCTGTATGACCTGCTGGGCGTGCTCTATGTCGTTCCCATCTCTGAGAGTATTCCGCTGCGGGCCGTGACCTTTTTGAAGATGGTTCTGCTGGATGGTGTTACTGTATCCCAGGCCAAGCTGCTGTTCCAGCGGGATCGCCCCAATCAGCGGGAGGCGCAGGTTCTGGCCCTGTCCAAGCAGGCGCTGCTGTCCACCGCCGAGCTGATCAAGTGTGCTGAGGCGGGCGTCAGCGACCTGTCTACCGACCAAAAGGTCATGGCAGCGCTCTACAACGATGACTTTACCACCTGTGATAATATCCGCTGGGAGATGATGCAGGCGGAAAGCCGGGAGGATGTTACCCTGGCGGTTGCAAATCTTTATCTGCGCAAGCAGATCATTTTTGAGAGGCTGAGATGATGACATCCCTGCATCCATATCATGCTGGCGGCATGAAGAAGGGCGGCGCTTCATTGTGAGGC
>CAJUJU010000092.1 GCA_910586835.1 uncultured Acetatifactor sp. | reverse complement strand
CAAGTCTATTATACCAGATGTTAAAAATATCAACAACTTAATTTATGCCATACTATTTTATTTATAACGCAAAAGAGAAAAAATCACTTTAAAAGGAGAACTCCATGGAACAAATGTCCCTTTTTGACACCCAAAGCGAACACTCGCTTTCCTCCGGCAATTCCCCCCTGGCAGACCGGATGCGTCCTCAGACCATAGAGGAATACATCGGACAGAAGCACCTGCTGGGCGAAGGGATGCCGCTGCGCAGAATGTTGAATCAGGATCAGATTTCCTCCATGATCTTCTGGGGACCGCCCGGGGTAGGCAAGACCACCCTTGCAAAAATCATCGCCAACCGCACCCGTTCCGACTTCGTGACCTTCAGCGCCGTCACCAGCGGCATACGGGAGATCAAGGAAATCATGAAGCAGGCGGAGGAACACCGTGCCTACGGCATGCGCACTCTCTGCTTTGTGGACGAAATTCACCGGTTCAACAAGGCACAGCAGGATGCCTTCCTCCCCTATGTGGAAAAGGGCAGCATTACTCTGATCGGCGCAACCACGGAAAACCCCTCCTTTGAAATCAATGCCGCTCTTCTCTCCCGCTGCAAGGTTTTTGTGCTGTATGCTCTGACGACAGAAGATCTGACAGAGCTTCTGCAGCGCGCCCTCATCGAGAAAAAAGGACTGGGCGCCATAAATGCACGCATTGAGGAAGGTCTGCTTCCCGCCATAGCGGCCTATGCGGACGGAGACGCCCGCACCGCGCTGAACACTCTGGAAATGGCCGTCTTAAACGGCGATATCGGCCCGGACGGCGCCTCCATCCTTGTAAACAGAGAAACCCTGGAACAATGTATGGATAAAAAGCTCCTGTTGTATGACAAGAAAGGGGAAGAGCACTACAACCTGATCTCCGCTCTCCACAAATCCATGCGCAATTCCGATCCCGACGCGGCGGTTTACTGGCTGGCAAGAATGCTGGAGGCCGGGGAAGACCCGCTCTTCATCGCCCGCAGGCTCATTCGCTTTGCCAGCGAGGACATCGGCCTTGCGGACAACCAGGCACTGCAGCTTGCGGTCTCCGCCTACCAGGCCTGTCACTTCAACGGAATGCCTGAGTGCAACCTGAATCTTGCCCAGGCAGTCATTTACCTTTCCCTTGCTCCCCGTTCCAACTCGGTATACCGGGCTTACGAGAGCGCAAAGGCAGACGCACAGGGGCAGCTGGCGGAGCCGGTTCCCCTGGTGATCCGCAACGCACCCACCAGACTCATGGACGACCTGCACTATGGAGAAGGCTATGTTTACGCTCATGACACGGAGGAAAAAATTGCCCAAATGACCTGCCTTCCGGAAAGCCTGAAAGACAGACAATACTATCTGCCCGGAACACAGGGCACAGAAGGGATCCTGAAGGAACGGCTGGAAAAAAGCCGGGCCTTCCGCCTGGGCGGGGAAGAAACCGCACCTTAAAGGAAACTGTTTTGCTTCTGCATAACGGGAACAAATCACAGAAAAAGGAATGCAGCCATGTTTTTAAATACTGACTTTTTATTTGACAAGGAAATTCGCCTGGTTCTGGAAAAGACCGTTGACGGAGATCCCGAAAAGAACTGGGTTCCGGCCTATCACTTTGCCATTTGCAGCAGCGAGGGAAACCGCATGGGATCCTGCGACCTGCGCATTGGCCACAATGAAAACCTGTACTACGGCGGGAATATCGGATATCGGGTGGAAGAGGCATATCGCGGAAACCATTATGCAGGTAAAGCCTGCCTGCTGCTGTTTGAGCTGGCACGAAAGCATGATCTGCAATATCTGATCATCACCTGTAACCCGGATAATGCCGCGTCGAGAAAGACCTGCGAATATGCAGGGGGAAAACTTCTGGAAATCGTTCCGCTGCCGGAGGATAATGACATGCGGGATGCGGGGGAAACCGAAAAATGCATTTACCGGTTTGAATTGTAACCTCAGAGGGGAAAAAGAAAAATGATCTACACCGTAACGCTGAACCCGTCCATAGACTATCTGGTTTCCGTACCGGATTTTCGGACGGGGATGACCAACAGAACCGCTTCGGAACAGCTCCTTCCCGGCGGAAAGGGAATCAATGTATCCATTGTACTGAAAAACCTGGGAATTCCCAGCACTGCCCTGGGATTCGCCGCCGGCTTTACCGGGGACGAAATCATACGCCGCCTGGAGGAATTCGGCATTCAGCCGGCATTTATCCGGCTGTCCGAAGGCTTTTCCAGAATCAACTTCAAGCTGAAATCCATAGAGGGAACCGAAATCAACGGCCAGGGGCCCAAAATCTCCTCTCAGGAGGCACAGCAGCTGACAGCCCGTCTAGCCCGGCTTGAGGACGGGGACATCCTGTTCCTGTCGGGAAGCATTCCCTCCTCCATGTCGGCTGATACTTACCGGGATATCCTGGCAGATCTGAAGGGGCGAAAAATCCAAACGGTTGTGGATGCCTCCGGAGAAGCACTGCTGAAGGTGCTGGAATATCGTCCCTTTCTGATTAAACCCAATCACCACGAGCTGGGCCAGCTTTTCGGCGTAGCGCTTAAGCCCGAAGAAGCCGTGATCCCCTATGGCCGGAAACTGCAAGGCATGGGGGCCCGAAACGTCCTGATCTCCATGGCAGGAGACGGTGCGATCCTGATTGCGGAAAACGGCGATATATTCACCGCCCACCCGCCAAAGGGCACACTGAAAAACGGCGTGGGGGCCGGGGATTCCATGGCCGCCGGCTTTATGGCCGGCTGGATGGAAAGCGGCGATTACGCCCACGCCTTTTGCATGAGCGTTGCCGCGGGAAGTGCCAGCGCTTTTTCCGACAATCTGGCCACCGGAGAGGAAATCAAGAATCTGTATGAAAAGATTGTCTGCAAAAGCTGTCCGGCGGCCAGATAAAAAATTTTCATATTACATCTTTACAGCTGGTAAAGCCTCTGTCCGGCGTCATATGCCCTCCGGAGAAAATCTTCCGCGGTATCTCCCATCCTCATATTGACCTCCAGCACCAGGGCGCCTTCATAGGCGGACTCCCTCAGCACGGGCATCAGCTCCTTCCACGGGAAATCGGGATCCCCCGGTATCCGATGGGCATCGCCGCACCCGGGCCCGTCCCCCCAGCCCCGATTGTCATGCAAATGAACGGAATAGATTCTGTCCCGAAAAGGAACCGCCAGCTTCTCCACAAAATCCCGCCCCCAGACCAGATAGGCATGTCCCGTGTCAAGGCACAGCCCAAGAAACTCCTTCGGGTAACGCTCACACAGGCGTGAAAACTGTTCCAGCTGCAATTCTCCCGGCGCTTCATACAGATTTTCAATACAGATACGCACATTCTTTTCCCTGCAGAAAGGCATCAGCTCATCCAATGAGCGATACACCTGCGCATAAAAAATCTCCTTATACCCGGGGTTCTGTTCAAATTCTTCATACGGAAGGTACATGTGCAGCACGATTTCCGTAGTCCCCAGAACATGCGCCAGCTCCACACGGTTTCGGATCAGCTCCACACCCGCGATCCGATTGGGTTCCAGCTGTGAAGTGTAATCCTTGCGATAGTGCCCTCTGACCCGCTCACAGCCCTCCGCCCTGGCACTGCCCTTGCTGGCATGCAGCGACTTCGCCTTCAGGCCATATTTCTCCATCCAGCCGCGTATCTGCTCCATTTCCGAGACGGCATAAATATAATCCCCGTCCCACTCAAAGCACCAGTGCATATGAGAAAATCCCGCGGCAGCTATCCGGGCAATACTCCTCTCAATGTCCTCAATTTTTACAAACTCCCGTTCATAATCCGTACTGATTCCAAGTTCCATACGCTCTCGGGCAGCCTGCCCGATACCCCCTTTCCAATTCTGGGAAAACCTCTGATTCCTGTATTTACAGTATCCTGATAGACATTCTAACACACAACCGAAAAAACTGCACTCACCAGACAGCTTTTTCAGTCAGGCCTTTCCCCCTGAGTCTTTTTGAGACAGGTCAGGTCAATCCCCTCTCCCACACATGAAATCACATGATGATGGTTCCATCCGATTAACCACTTGTACTTTTTATCCACAATGTAATAATCTGACCACCCGCATTCCAAAAAGGCCGTATCGCTCAACAAACGAAGCGCCTTTACCAACTCAGGTATATAACTCTCAAAAAACCAAAATTTCTCCCCAAAATGCCAATCGCAATTGCCTATATCAATCAAAAAGTAAACCATCTTGTCTTCCGGCACGATTTGAGGCAAAAGGCAGAACCATGCTGCATCGTCAACCTGATAACACCCTATGAGTTTTTTCATGCTTTTCGGACTGTAGCCGTTTGTATTGGCCCAATGCAGACCATTTTTCCACGTTTTTGTTTTATCTGCATATTCCTCTGTAATCTTCTGATAAATACCTTTCCACTTGGCGCTGCTCACTCTGTGAAAACGCTCCTGCGCCATACCGCATCCTTTTATCAGCTCCTGCTCCAGCCGCAGCAGTTCATTATTCATAGCACATTTTGCCCCTCTTTCAGTTCAATAAGTGCTTGAGGGTATTGACTCTCTGTCTGCAATGGTACGTTTCCGCAGGCTCTCTTCCGCCGCCTTTATCAATATGCGGTACTCCTCATCACCAATTTCCTCATCAAGCTGCCCAAATCGAATATGCCCCAGATCATTTCCCGTTATAAAGCCATACCAGACCAGCGCCAGCAAAAAACGTCCCATCCCATAGCTTGCGTGAAAGGTATCTCTGTGTATCCTGCCAATCCCATTTTTCAGAGCATACTGAAATGCCAGTCCGGCCGGGATGACGCCATCCGCGTGAACTTCCCCTGCTGCCCTGTCATAGCAGTTCATAACCCGCGCAAACATCTCGTCATAGGTCTCAAAGCCATGCGCCCGGATCCGCACGCTGCCGCTCTCATATCCCCATGTCTGATGGAGAAACAGCTTTGCTTTCGGACAGTTTTCTCTGACAGAATCCGCAAGCGCCTTTATATAAGGCTGATAGGTCTCCTCCCGATAGGATTCATGGCTTGCCTGCTGCAGCGTCACCACATCCCAGTTTCTGGCTGTCAGTGCCTCTCGGATGCCGGTCATAAAGCCTTCCGCCGTCTGGCCGTTTACCTCCAGCGTGTATTCCCGCCTGTCCCCTTTCAGGTTGCGGAAATGTTTCTCCAGAGAACAGCCTCCGATATACAGATTTACCGTCTGTAAGTCCACGCCCTCGCTCTTCGCCAGCTCGTGCAGGTAACGCTGTGCATCCCGGCTGAAACTATTTCCGATGGATAATACTTGAATCGACATTTTCTACCTCCTGCTCGTTTCTATTTCCGGTTTCCCATGACAGATCGCTTCGCATGGCAAAGCGGATAAATTCCTCTTCCCGTCGTTCATTGTATCATTGTCACCTACAAAAAATCAACCCGAACAGGAAAAGCAAAGAGGGATTCCCCGCCGGAGCCAAACCTGATGTTGTATCATTTTAGTTGACACCTTATACTCAAGGATTTGATGTATAATCAAAGAGAA
>CAJUJU010000091.1 GCA_910586835.1 uncultured Acetatifactor sp. | reverse complement strand
ACGGATAATGGAGCAGTTTGTTCACATTTTATTTACTCATGCGTTTGTCGTGTTACTTTCCTGCCCCTTAAAAGGGCTATGCAGATGTCCTTCCGCCGTCTGCAATCTGCTCCCATCGTCCTCCCTATTACGCTCCGGCGGTGTATGACCCAGAAATACTCTTGTCTTAGTTATTCCCCGCCAGCCTTAAAGTTATAGATCGGCTTTATGATCCTGTCGATTTCTGCCGTATCACTGATATTCTTCACGATGTCTTCCATTCCCTTATAAGCCATTGGGCATTCATCCAGGGTATCCTTTCCTACGGATGTAGTATAAATCCCCTGCATCTGATTTTTAAATTCCGACACCGTAAACGACTCCTTCGCCGCCGACCGGCTCATCAGTCGGCCCGCGCCGTGGGGGGCGGACTGATTCCAGTCCTCGTTTCCCTTTCCGGTACAGAGCAGCGAGCCATCCCGCATATTGATCGGGATCAGCAATTTTTCTCCCTTTCTTGCAGACACCGCTCCCTTTCTGAGAATCATTGCATCCGTATCAATGTAGTTGTGAATCGTGGTAAACTGCTCCTCCACATGAAGCTTCATTCCTTTCACCATTTCGTCCATCATGGCCTGCCTGTTCAATTCCGCATATCTCTGGACGATCTTCATGTCATGGATATACTGCCCGAACAGCTCGCCGGACACATAAGCAAGCGCCCTGGGGATATTGGTCTGTATCGTTTTTTTCAGAGCGGTAATTTGCTTCTGAATCTCCCGTTCCCTGCCCTGGGCCTTCAAGCTGGCTACCAGCCCATCCACATCCTTTTCGGAAGTGCCGTTCAGGCTCCGATACCCCTCCTCCTGATAATAGTTCGCAACCTCCAGGCCCAAGTGACGGCTGCCGGAATGTACCACCAGATACAGATTTCCATCCTCGTCCCGGTTGGCCTCAATAAAATGATTGCCGCCTCCCAGCGTTCCAAGGCTCTTCTCCGCCCGATGAGAATTGATGTATTTGTAACAATACAGTTCCTGAAGATCGATCTCCTCAAAACAGCGATGCGTCTTCTCCCGCACCTGAAAACCCGACGGAATTTTTTCATAGATCAGTTTATCCAGCTTCTGCAGCTCCATATGCTTTTCTTTGACTCTGACCGTTTCCATTCCACAGCCGATATCCACCCCCACCAGGTTGGGAACCACCTTATCCGTGATTGTCATCGTCGTTCCAATGGTACAGCCTGCGCCGGCATGAATATCCGGCATCAGCCGAATCCTGCTGCCTGACACAAACTCCTGATTCAGCAAAAGCAGCACCTGCGCCACAGACGCCTCATCCACCACATCTGTAAAAATCTTTGCCTGATTATATTTCCCTTTCAATTCTATCATAATGCTGTCTTCTCCCCATACACTTCCTGAAATCTCCTCTCAGACCTGCAGCCGAACCCTTCCTTCCCGCAGAAGCCTCTGAATCAGCTCCGCGCTTTCCTCCGGTATCTGCCCTGTGGTATCCACTACATTTTCCTCATATTCATTCAGCTCCGCAAAAAACTTCCACACCTTTCTCACATCGCCGCTTACCAGCGGAAAGCTCTCCCTCTGCTCCCGGTTGGCCGCCCGCAAAACGGTACTCTCCTCGTCCGGACGCAGCACGACATAGCTTACCTCAAATCCTTCTGCCGCCAGCTTCCTCCAGGGCTCCAGAAACCAGGGGCCGATCACACCGTCCACATAAACCTCAAAGCCGTCCGCCGCATAGCGGGCCGCACCGGCCGCGACAGCCTGGATCACCGTCTCATTCTGATCCCCGGACTCATCCAGCCAGGGCGCAATATAACCCTTCCTGATATATCCATAAAAATCGTCTGTATGCATGTGCACTGCCTTTTCACAGAGCGAATTTTCCGCCAAAATTTTTGAAACCGTGCTCTTCCCCGCCCCGCAGGCCCCCGTAACAATGATAATTCCCGCCTTCACCTTCTGTCTCCCTATCCTTCCGAAAAACACCCGTCCCAAGTCGTTCTTCTCTTCCGGACGTCGCTTTTGCCATTAAGCACATTATACTATATTCCATTCCCGGCAGCAACAAAAGAACTATATGTGCTTGCACATACAAAATAACTATTTTATAATCATATATATCATCTGGATTTCCAGAAGAAAAACGGAGCGGAGTGTCCTATGTTGTATGAACCGGCAGATATCATCATCCATATACAGGGAAGAGGGATTGTACTGAAAGACAAATCTGTCCTGGCATATCAGAAAAGCGACAATAAAATAGTTGCCTTCGGAACGGAAGCGGAATGCATGGCAAACGGAAATCCGGAAAATATTTTGGTGACATCCCCCTTGAGACAGGGAAAGATTGCCGATTACCATGCCGCTGCGGCGCTGTTTTCTCATATGCTGACAATTGCCATTGGAAAAAGAACACTTCTGAAACCGGTGGTGGCCTTATGTGTGCCAAAAGAAATTACACTGGTAGAAAAGAAGGCATTCGAAGAAGTTCTGATTGGCATCGCCGCAAGAAAATCTTTTATTACAGACATACCGGCAGAGACCTTTATCAAAGAATTTCCCGCCGGATGCCCAGAGGAATCCCGAAAATGTAAAATAGCCATCGGCATCGTCAAGGAGGAACCGGAGCGCTACGTCAGCGAACAACTGAAAGCTGTTCTGTCCTATGCCGCCCAAATGCATATTCCGCAGGAACGAATCTGCGAATTGTTACAAAATCTGAATGCAAAACAATAGAAACGATATTTTGCGGGTTTTCTATTGAGAAAACAAACGCTCCTGTATAGCAAAAAAGCCTGAACACCCTGTCTCCAGGCTTTCAGACTTTTCGTAGCGAGAGGGGGATTTGAACCCTCGACACTGCGGGTATGAACCGCATGCTCTAGCCAACTGAGCTATCTCGCCATTACCCCGGCTAAAACCGGAATGGAAGTTATAGGGCTCGAACCTATGACCCTCTGCTTGTAAGGCAGATGCTCTCCCAGCTGAGCTAAACTTCCACAGAAAGTCAGTTACTGTCGCAACCGACTTTGTTAGTATACAATGCAGCAAAGTTTTTGTCAACCACTTTTTTACATCTTTTCCGGTGCAGTTTTACATCTTTTCCGGTGCGGCGAAGCCCAGCACATCAATACAGGCCTCCAGCACATCTCTTGTCAGCACAAGCAGGGCAATCAGTCCTTCCTTTTTGCGCACATCCTCCTCGCTCAAGATCTTTGTCTCATGATAAAAATGATTGAACGCGTTGGCAAGGTCATAGATATAGGCACAGACCTTATGGGGAGCCGTCTCCTCCGCCGCACTCTGCATCATGGCATTGAACTGAACCAGCTGCATCATCAGCGACTTCTCGGACTGATTTTCCGCAGGCTGCAATACCAGTCCTTCCGTGCTGCCGCCCTGCTCCCTGTACTTTGCCAGAATGGACTTGATACGCACAATCGTATAGAGAATATAAGGCCCTGTATCCCCCTCAAACGAGGTAAACCTGTCAACGTCAAAGATATAATCCTTGGAGGCCTGGTTGGATAAATCCCCGTACAGCAGCGCGGAAACAGCCACTAGATCCGCCACCTGTCTTGCCTCCTCCTCAGACATTTCCCGCCCTTCCCTGATCTTGCGGTACATTTCGTCCTTTGTCTCCCGAATCAGAGTCTCAAGGCGCATCACACCTCCGTCCCTGGTCTTAAAAGGCTTTCCATCCTTCCCGTTCACGGTTCCAAATCCGATCCATTTCAACTCCGTCTCAGGATCCACCAGCTTTGTCTTCCTGGCGCAGCGGAAAACCTGATCAAAATACAGATCCTGACGCTTGTCAGTCAGATAAACCATCATATCCGGATGATACAGCCTCATGCGCTCCATAATAGTAGCCAGATCCGTAGTATTGTACAGAGACGCACCGTCCGATTTGAGAATCATGCAGGGCGGCACCTCCTTGGTATCCGTCTCCTCCTTCACGTCCACCACCAGCGCGCCCTCACTGATATGCGCATAGCCGCCGTCCTTCATATAAGCTACCATTTCCGGGATCAGCTCATGGACGTCGCTCTCTCCCTTCCAGAGATCAAACTCCACGTTCAGACTGCCATAATTCTTCTTCAGGTCCGCCACCGACACCTTCATGATCTGCTTCCAGAGCGCGCGATATCCCCTGACGCCGTTTTGCAGCTTAAAGGTAGCCTCCATGGCCTGAGCCTTGTATGCCGGATCCTCCTTGGACTTTGCGGATGCTGCGGGATAAACCTCCTCCAACTCGGAAATGGTAAAGGATGCCTCCTCGGGATACTCCCCTTCATAGCCCTCGTCAAAGTAAACCAGGTCAGGCATTCTTTCCTTCAAGCCCATAATGACCAGGCCCATCTGCAGTCCCCAGTCTCCCAAATGCACATCACCAATAACCTCATGCCCCGCATAACGGTTGATCCTCTTGATGCTCTCACCGATGACTGCCGAACGCAGGTGTCCTACATGAAGAGGCTTGGCTACATTTGCCCCGCCGTAATCTATGATAATCTTCTTGCCCTTTTCCGGCTGTTCCAGGCCGAATTTTGGTTCCTTCGTCATCCGCTCCACTGCCTTAAGCAGATACTCCTCCGAAAGCTTCAGATTCAAAAAACCTGGCGCCACTGCATCCACCTGGCTGAAAACACTGCTGTCTGCAAGCTTTTGGGCCACCTCCCCGGCAATCATAACCGGCGCTTTATGATATTGCTTCGCCCCAGCCATGGCGCCGTTGCACTGGTATTCACATAAGTCAGGCCGGTTGGAAACTGTCACCCTGCCAAGCGCGCCGTCATAGCCCGCCGCCTCAAAGGCTTTTCCCATTTCCTCCGACAAAAGATCTAAAAACTTTTTCATCTCATTTTACCTTTCTGATCCTTATCCCGAAAAAACAACAAGGTAATTATACCTTGATAACCCTTCATTTGCAACCAAAAACAGATGTCAGCTTCTTCCCTCCTCCCGCATACTGAAGGCACAGCCGCAGTAATTCTGTCTGTACAGGCCATATTCCGCTGAAAGTGCAACGGATCTTTTATAGCCGTCCCGCTTCTTAAAATCAGAGGGCAGCCAGGGAACTCCATATTCCTCCGAAAGTGCAACTCCGATCTCATTAAGCTTCCGGGCATTCTTCAGGGGACTGATACTCAGGGTAGTGCAGAAGTAATCATAACCGCCCTGCGCCGCCCGACCGGCCGTCTCCCGCAGCCTCAGCTCGTAACACCGAAAACACCGTTCTCCGCCCTCCGGACAGTTCTCCAGCCCTCTGACCTCCTCCAGAAACCGACCGGGCTCATAATCTCCTTCTATCACCCGGATTTGATATCCCTTTCCTTCCTTGTTATAGATATCAATCAGCCTTTTCTGCTCCGCAACCCGCTTACGGTATTCCTCTGCAGATGAAATATTGGGATTATAATAAAAAACAGTAATATTAAAAAACCTACACAAATATTCCAACACATAACTGCTGCAGGGTGCACAGCAGCTGTGCAGAAAGAGCCTTGGCACAAATTGTTCCTCTGCCCCCTGGCCTTCCAGTCCGTTTAACAGCTGTTCCAGCTCTCTCTGATAATTCACCTGATTCATGTAACCTCCATAAGACAAAAAATTACTACCTTAAGGCAATTTTGTTAAGATGTACTTTCCCGTCAAAATCAAAAAACCATGCGCGGCATCAATGCAGGCAATCCGTCCTCTTTACAAAATCATCCACACTCTCTACCTCTGCCGCCGTCAGATGCCAGTCATTCAGAATTTCCAGATCCCTCTGTGCCCGAATGACCTGCTCCAGCTCTTTGGGAACCGCTCCCCTGACATTCAACAGCTGCAAAACGGCATCTGCTTTCCCAACCGCCTTACCAACCTCCATGCCCTCTGCCTTTCCCTCTTCCTTTCCTTCTGCCCTTCCCTCTTCCCTGACAAAGGCATCTCTGGCATTCCTGTCCCGTATCTCCCTGAGAT
>CAJUJU010000090.1 GCA_910586835.1 uncultured Acetatifactor sp. | reverse complement strand
AAAATCCGCAATTTAGGATTTGAGTGGGAGTAAACATTCATGCGTTTGTCGTGAGTTTTCCATTCGAAAAGGTTGTAATTCACCTTTCAATTTAATATAATATAGGCAATTGCGAATTTGGGTATGTGGCAGGTGTCATTGCACAGCTTATATTTTTGACACAGACATGCTTCCGCTCCGGGATTACCGCGGCGTTATAAAATGATACAATTTGTTTTGCACAAACGGAAGGCTCAGAATTACCCATCATGTAACAGGTGCAGTGCAAAAAAGGAAACGGGATGATATGGGAATCATTAAGGCAGAGAACGTCACATTTGAATATATCAGACGGGATGAAGAAGGAAACGTGGAAGGAATTACCACGGCGGTAGACAAGGTAAGTCTGGACGTGGGGCAGGGAGATTTTATCGCCATCCTGGGACATAACGGTTCCGGGAAGTCCACGCTGGCCAAGCACATTAACGCTATCCTGAATCCTACCGAGGGAACCGTCTGGGTGGACGGGATGGACACTCTGGATGAATCGAAGGTCTGGAACATACGCCAGACTGCGGGGATGGTGTTCCAGAATCCGGACAACCAGATCATCGGACAGGTGGTGGAGGAGGATGTGGGCTTCGGACCGGAGAATATGGGAGTGCCTACAAAAGAGATTTGGGAACGGGTGGAGGAAAGCCTCAAGGCAGTGGGGATGTATGAATACCGCAGACACTCACCCAACAAGCTCTCCGGCGGACAGAAGCAGAGGGTTTCCATCGCAGGCGTGCTGGCCATGCATCCCAAGTGTATCGTGTTGGATGAACCTACCGCCATGCTGGATCCCAGCGGCCGACGGGAGGTCATCCGTGCGGTCCGCGCTCTGAATGATGTGGAAGGCATGACGGTCATTCTGATCACACATTATATGGAAGAAATTATTTATGCGGATAAGGCATTTGTGATGGACGGCGGAAGGATCGCCATGGAGGGAACTCCCAGGGAGATTTTTTCCCGGGTGGAGAAGCTGAAGAGTCTGCGGCTGGACGTACCCCAGGTGACGCTGCTGGCATACGAGCTGCAAAAACGGGGAGTGGCGCTGCCGAACGGAATCCTCACGGTGCAGGAGCTGGCGGATGCTTTGGAAAAGCTGCGCATCAAATCATAGTGCTTCCAGGTAAAACCTTCCGGGACACAGGGGACGAAACCGGAGAAAAGTTTGGATGAATGCCCGTTTGGATAGGGGCAGAGGGTATAAAAAGATATGTCGATTATTCTGGATCATGTGAGTTATGTATATGGCGAGGGAACGCCCCTTGCGGTCAGGGCGCTGGACGACGTGTGCCTTCAGATTCCCGACGGGCAGTTTATCGGGATCATAGGCCACACCGGCTCCGGAAAATCCACACTGGTGCAGCATTTGAACGGTCTGATCAAAGCCACATCAGGGTGTATTTATTATAACGGAGAGGATATCTGTGAAAAGGACTTTGACAGAAAAAAGCTGCGCAGCAAGGTGGGACTGGTGTTTCAGTATCCGGAGCATCAGCTGTTTGAGATAGATGTGTTTTCGGATGTCTGTTTCGGGCCGAAGAACCTGGGACTGGAGAAAAAAGAGGTGGAGCTTAGAGCCTATGACGCCCTGAGAAAGGTGGGAATGCCGGACGAACTGTTTTATCAGTCGCCCTTCGAGCTTTCCGGGGGACAGAAGAGAAGGGCCGCCATCGCAGGCGTGCTGGCCATGAAGCCGGAGGTATTGATTCTGGATGAGCCTACCGCTGGACTGGATCCCAAGGGGAGGGATGAGATTCTGGGACAGATCAGCCGCCTTCGGAAGGAGACGGGGATGACGGTGATTCTGGTTTCCCACAGTATGGAAGATGTGGCGGAATATGTTGACAGGCTTATTGTCATGAACAAAGGACGGGTCATGTATGACGATGTGCCCAAAGAAGTATTCCGGCACTGGCGTGAGCTGGAGGATGTCGGGCTTGCGGCACCTCAGGTAACATACATTCTGCATGAACTGTGGGAAAGAGGCCTGGAGGTGGATGTGGACGCCACCACCATCGAAGAGGCGGCGTCTTCTATTGTAAATGTGCTGGCGGGTAAAAATACACTGATTGAGGAGAACGATGCTTAGAGACATAACCTTAGGACAATATTATCAGACGGAGTCGGTGATTCACAGGTTGGACCCCAGGGTGAAGCTTGCGGGTACTCTGTTATTTATTATATCGTTATTTTTTTTCAGCCATCCGGCGGGATACCTGATTGCGGCAGTGTTTCTTGCTCTGGTGATCCGGCTGTCCCATGTACCCTTTCGTTTTATGGTCAAAGGGATGAAGGCGATTGCCTTTCTGCTGTTGATCACCGTGGTTTTCAATCTGTTTCTCACGCCGGGGGAAGAACTGGTGTCCTTCTGGAAGCTGACCATTACCATGGAGGGGGTGCGGACGGCGGTCAATATAGCGGTCAGACTGGCTCTGTTGATTGTTGGCTCCTCCATCATGACGCTGACGACCACGCCCAGCAACCTCACCGACGGTATGGAGAAGGGACTGCGCCCCTTGAAGCTGTTTCGTGTACCGGTGCATGAGGTTGCCATGATGATGTCTATCGCCCTGCGTTTTATTCCAATTCTGCTGGAGGAGACGGACAAAATTATGAAGGCACAGATCGCCAGAGGCGCGGATTTCGAGAGCGGAAATCTGATTCACCGGGCCAAGGCGCTGGTTCCTCTGCTGGTGCCGCTGTTCATTTCCGCGTTTCGCCGGGCAAATGATCTGGCAATGGCCATGGAGGCGCGGTGTTACCGGGGCGGCGAAGGCCGGACAAAGATGAAGCCCCTGACCTATCAGAAGCGCGACAGGCTGGCTTACCTTTGTATTTTTGGGTATCTGGCGGTGAGTATCTGTGCGGGAAAGGTGATCCGATGAAGCGTGTGAGACTGACCGTTGCCTATGATGGCACCAATTATCATGGCTGGCAGCTTCAGGACAACGGGGTGACGATAGAGGAAGAGCTGAACAGATGTCTGACGGAACTGCTGGGAGCTCCCGTGGCGGTGATCGGCGCAAGCAGAACGGATTCCGGTGTTCACGCGCTGGGCAATGTGGCCGTATTTGACACGGACAGCCCCATTCCGGCGGAAAAATTCTCCTATGCGTTGAACCAGCGGCTGCCGGAGGACATCAGGATTCAGAAATCGGAGGAGGTTGCCGGGGATTGGCATCCCAGGCGATGCGCCAGCCGTAAGACCTATGAATACCGGATCTACAGGGGAGAGTTTCCCATGCCGGTAAAAAGGCTGTACTCGTATCATACCTATCGCGGGCTTGATGTGCAAAACATGCGTCGGGCGGCAGGCTGTCTGGAGGGAGAGCATGATTTCAGAAGCTTCTGTCAGACCGGCGCGCAGGTGGAGAGTACGGTGCGCACCATCTTCTCCGCGGAGGTGGAGGAGCAGGGGGCAGACCTGGTGATCCGGGTGTGCGGGTCCGGTTTCCTTTACAACATGGTGCGGATTATTGCGGGAACTCTGCTGGAGGTGGGCATGGGAAAGCGCACACCGGAGTCCATGGAACAGGTACTGGCGGCGAGAGAGAGAGGGGCTGCGGGGCCTACTGCTCCGGCCTGTGGCCTGACGCTGATGAAGTACGAGTTTTTGTAAAAATCATCTTGACATGCGCAAAACAGTATAATATAATTTGTAGATGTGTGACAGAGTTTCTATGCGCTGAGACCAAAGCCCCGGTCAGGCGTTGACAGATAGAAAACAACCCGTTCTGAGGAGGTTGTGGCCGCAGCCGGACATCTGCGGACCCAGTCAGAGACAGAACAGAAAATCCGGAGCTGCTGAAACTGATCCGGTACAAAAGTAGAGAGTAATATGGAGGGAATATCATGAAGACATTTATGGCAAGTCCTGCTACCATAGACAGAAAGTGGTATGTGGTAGACGCTACCGATATGACCCTTGGACGCCTTGCATCCGAGGTTGCCAAGGTTTTGAGAGGAAAAAACAAGCCCGTTTTTACGCCTCACATTGATACCGGTGATTATGTGATCATCGTCAATGCGGAGAAGATCAGCGTTACCGGCAAGAAGCTGGATCAGAAGATTTATTATCGCCACTCCGAGTATGTGGGCGGCATGAAAGAAACCACATTGAGAGAAAAACTGAACAAAAAGCCTGAGGAAGTTGTCGAGCTGGCAGTTAAGGGCATGCTTCCCAAGGGACCTTTAGGAAGACAGATGTATAAGAAGCTTTTCGTATACGCAGGACCTGACCACAAGCATGCGGCTCAGAAGCCTGAAGCGCTGACATTCTAAAGGATAGGAGGAGAATATATCATGGCTAAGACTGAAAGGTACTACGGTACAGGCAGAAGAAAGAAATCCATCGCAAGGGTATATCTGGTTCCCGGAAAAGGCGATGTTACCATTAATAAGAGAAGCATGGATGAGTACTTTGGACTGGAGACTCTGAAGGTTATCGTTCGTCAGCCCATGACTCTCACCGGAACGGCTGATAAGTTTGATGTGATCGTGAATGTCAAGGGCGGTGGTTATACCGGCCAGGCAGGCGCTGTAAGACATGGTATTGCAAGAGCGCTGATTCAGGCAGACGTTGATTACAGACCTGTTCTGAAGAAGGCAGGATTCCTGACCAGAGATCCTCGTATGAAGGAGAGAAAGAAGTACGGTCTGAAGGCAGCAAGACGTGCGCCTCAGTTCTCAAAGAGATAATTCTGTGGAATTTTCTCTTGAGATAAGCAGAGAAATTATACAGATTCAAGAATATGGACTCCGCAGGTTTTCCTGCGGAGTTTTTATCTTAACTTTTCAGGGGAATAGGGGTATAATAAATTTAGTGTAATACGAACTATGGAGTTGCTGTTATGTGTGCTGTTAGAAAGTATAAAAAAATCTATGAAGATATAAAAAACTGCAGCCGGAAGATACTTTACAGCTTGTATTGGAGGCCGAAACGGAAGAACAAAGAAATTTTTATGAAATGGTTTAACAGAATTTAACCTAATTTGAACAAAAGTAAATAAGTTTATCGCCAAGCACTCAGCATTTTTTGCTGGGGGTTTTTGCGTTTCTGGGGAACTGTATTCCGGAATCAGAAAAAGCCATCACTTCACAATTTATGAAGTGGCGCTTTTTTATTTCCAGAAGCAACCACAACGAATTAGAAATGAGGGTGGCGTAGTAGCCTTTGTCACCAGCCACTACACGATAGATTCCAAAGATTCTACGGTGCGCCGGTATCTGGCACAGCGGGCGGAGCTGTTAGGTTCGATCCGTCTGCCCAACAATGCGTTTCGTGCCAATGCCGGAACGGAAGTGGTATCCGACATTATATCCCTGCTGCCCCTGATGTAAAAAACTATTCCTACACCGTTGTGGACGGTGTGGTGTATTATCGGGAAAACAGCCGCATGGTACGCCCTGACCTGAACGCCATCGTTTGACAGCATGACACAGTTTGAACAGCTGGACACAATTTTAGAGGGACAGTGCGGCATACTCCAAACATCGGAGGCGGTGAAACGGGGGATTTCCAAATCCGTTTTTTACAGTTATGTGAGGAAAAAAGAATTGGAATAGGCGGCACATGGGGTTTATGTATCGCCGGATGTCTGGGGCGATGGGATGTACCTGCTCCATTTACGATGCAGCCAGGTTTTTTTCTATGAAACGGCGCTGTTTTCCATGATCTGACCGACCGGAAGCCTTCCCCCTATTCCATTACCGTCAAACGGGGATACAGCACTACCAGATTGAAAGAGGACGGGGTTTCAGTCTACACCATAAAACATTTGCAGATTAACCAAAATGCGGAACAGACCTATCATTCTATCCGCAATTCGATTGTTTCCGCGCAGCACCGTTTAAGCGCGGCGGTAAATTCCACAATGGTAATCACCTATTGGGAAATAGGCGAACAAATTTATAAAGCGTGTGGAGAAAATGACCGGGCCGAGTATGGGAAAAAACTTCTGGATTATTTATCTGAACAGTTGACTGTTGAGTTTGGAAAGGGTTTTACCGTCCGTAATCTTCGGGCGATGCGTCAGTTTTATTGCTTGTTTCCGATTCGGCACACACTGTGTGCCGAATTGAGTTGGTCCCATTATCGGCAAGGACTTTTTATACAGAAGAATGTGCAAAATCTGCGTGGAGTGTCCGGCAACTGGAACGGCAGATCAATACAATGTACTACCAACGCATTTTAGCCAGCCAGGATAAATCGCTTGTAGCAAAAGAAATCCAGACTACCGAGCCAAAACCGGAATATGAAAAAATAATCAAGGACCCCTATGTGATGGAGTTTTTGCAGATTCAACCGGACACCCATGTGTATGAGGGCGAATTGGAGCAAGCCTTGATCGACCATCTTCAGCACTTCCTTTTAGAGCTTGGACGCGGTTTTTCATTCGTGGCGCGTCAGAAACGGTTTACATTGGATGGACAGGACTATTTTATCGACCTGATTTTTTATAACTATACCTTAATCCGTGAAACTCAGATTTATTAAATACCTGCAAAGTCTGTGATTA
>CAJUJU010000089.1 GCA_910586835.1 uncultured Acetatifactor sp. | reverse complement strand
CCCCTCTATGGTAAATTCCTGATATGCCATTTCAGCCTCCCTTGTCTATCTTCCATCCTCTGTCCGCTCCGGAAAATTCAGGATCAGAGGTAACCTTACAGCTTCTCCAGGCCCGCCGCCGAAATCCCTTCCCGCACCAGCTCCAGAACCCGCTCCATTTCGTTCTTCAGATAAAGCCATCCCAGCACCGCCTCAAAGCCCGTTGCTTTCCTGTAATCCCCCGGGGAGGCATTTTTTGCCGTGGTGTGGGGTTTCGCGTTTTTTCCCCTGCGATACACCTCCTGCTCCTCCTGCGTAAACCGTTCCTGCAGCGCCGTCACAATCCTGGCCTGGGCGCCGGCACTCACATATTTTACGGTGATATGGTGCAGGATGTTCGCGGGACGGTTCGCCCGTCCCACCACTACCGTCCGGATAACAAGATCATAAATCGCATCCCCAATGTAGGCCAGTGTCAGAGGAGAATAGCTCTCAAGCATCTGTCTCTTTCCGGGAAATGCCTCCTGTATCCGCTCCGACAGGCTGTCCTGATTCTTCTGCTCACCTGCGGCATTCACAGTCTGCCCCACCACATCCGTTCTTCCGACTAAGCTCTCCTCCACTTTACACCCTCTCTGGTATCCTCCAGCACAATACCTTTTTCTAAAAGCTCTGCCCGGATGGCATCCGCCCTGGCAAAATCCTTCTCCTTCTTGGCCGCCTTCCGCTCTTCTATTTTCGCCAGCACATATTCCTCCAGCTGCGCATCCACCTGAACGCCTGCCTTCCTCGTCTCCCAGGGAACCGTCAGGTTCAGGGACAATACCCGGTCAAAGCTCTCCGCCAAAGCATACTTCGTGGCATCGGACAGCTCTGCCTTCAGCATATCGTAGAGCACCGTAATCGCCATGGACGAATTCAGGTCATCGCACAAGGCCGCCTCAAATCTGGCCCGAAATTCCGCCGCCTTCTCCTCGTCAACACTGCCTTCCCGGTTCAGTGCGCAGACCCGTTTCACCAGCTTCTCGTATGCGGCACTCATGTTATCCAGCACCTCATAAGAAAATTCCAACGGTTTACGGTAATGGGACTGCAGGCAGAACAAACGGTAGACAATCGGATCATACCCCTTTGACTCCAGCAGGGACACGGTCAGAAAATCCCCCTTGGATTTGCTCATCTTGCCTGACTTATCGTTTAAATGATGCACATGAAACCAGTAATTGCACCATTTATGTCCAAGATAGGATTCGCTCTGAGCCACCTCGTTGGTATGGTGGGGAAAAATATTATCTACCCCGCCGCAGTGGATATCCATATACTCTCCCAGATGCTTCATGCTGATACAGGAGCACTCGATATGCCAGCCGGGATAACCGAGCCCCCAAGGACTCTCCCATTTCAACTCCTGATCGTCAAACTTGGATTTGGTAAACCAGAGCACAAAATCGCTCTTGTTCCTCTTATTCCCGTCCTCCTCCACATCCTCCCGCACACCAACCAGCAGTTCCTTTTCACTTTGGTTGGAGAACACATAATATTCCTCCAATCTGGAAGTATCAAAATAGAGATTGCCACCCGCCTCATAGGCAAAGCCTTTCTCCAGCAAAACCTGTATCATATGAATGAATTCCGGAACACAGTTGGTGGCCGGTTCCACCACGTCAGGGGTCTTGATATTCAGCTTGCCGCAGTCGCTGAAGAATGCTTCCGTATAAAACTTCGCAATCTCCATCACTGACTTATGTTCCCGTTTTGCCCCCTTCAGCATCTTGTCCTCGCCGGTGTCCGCGTCGCTGGAAAGATGTCCCACGTCCGTGATATTCATGACCCGCTTCACATCATAACCGATGTAACGCAGCGTCTTTTCCAGCAAATCCTCCATGATGTAGCTCCGCAGATTTCCGATGTGCGCAAAATGATAGACGGTAGGACCACAGGTGTACATAGCCACCTTCCCGTCCTCGTTTGGCACAAACTGCTCTGCCTTCTTTGTCAGCGTGTTATAAAAATACATTTTGTTTTCCATAGTCTGCTCCTCTTCGTCTGAACCCGTTTCTTTCCAAGCTCTCTGTCTTCCTGTTCTCTTCCGGTCGCTTTTCGGGATTTCGTTTTCTTCTTGTTTTCGTTTCTTTTCAGGCGTACCCTTCTGACCTTCCTTGTCTTTTCAGGCTTACCGTTCTGACCTTCCGCGTCTTTTCAGGTTTACCCATCTGACCTTCCGTGTCTTTTTCTGCTATTCCTGTATACTTCCTTTTTCCTTCCGCTCTTCCTGCCGCTTGATCTGCCGCATCTCCTTTTCCAGCTCCAACAATCTGTTTGTCAACTCCGTGTTGGCATGTCTCAAGCTTGCGATATCCTCCTTCACCGGATCCGGAAGATCTGTCTGGTTCATGGTCTCCTGAGGCAAAGCCGTGTTGCCCCGCTTTATCACCCGTCCCGGAACACCCACCACCGTAGAACCCGGCGGCACCTCGCTCAAGACCACGCTGCCTGCCCCGATCTTGGAATTGTCTCCGATGGTAAAGGAACCCAGCACCTTGGCACCTGCGCTGATCATCACGTTATTCCCTACGGTAGGATGCCGTTTCCCATGCTCTTTCCCAGTTCCACCCAGAGTAACACCCTGATAAAGTGTCACATTATCCCCGATAACAGTGGTCTCTCCTATAATCACTCCGTTCCCGTGATCAATAAACAGCCCCCTTCCGATCCTTGCCCCCGGATGAATCTCGATGCCCGTCTTACGCACCGCCCTCTGAGAAACCCATCTGGCCCAGAAAAAATGACCTTTCTCATACAGTCTGTGCGCTACCCGGTAATGCATCATAACTTTAAAGCTGGGATAAAGAAATACTTCCATGGAGGAATGAATAGCCGGATCCCGCTCTCTCACGATCCTGATCTCCTCCTGCACATTTCTGAACAGTCCCATTAAAATTCTCCTTTTTGGAAAAGTGTTTTTAATATATGTTTTGCTTAGCTGCTGATTTCCAGCTTATAGAAACCTGCAATAATGTTGTAAACAATATCATATGTGAATATCCGATAATGCGTGTACCTGTTCTTTTGAAAATCATTTCGCACCGGCAACGCTTCCAGCCATTCACTGTCTTCAATCAAATCAAAATCGCTGCTTTCCGAATCCGGGAATCCGGCTAAATTTCCGTAAGTATCCAACTCACAGGAAAAGCAGGCAAGTACATCCTGAAAGGTAAGCGTATAGGGAAGCCATTTTTTCTCCTGCGGACATTTCTTTCCCACGGAGGTACAATTGCTGTTTATCTCACCGGAAAAAGTAAGGTTTCCTCTCTTATCCTGCTGTACACAATCTAAAAAAATACAGTCCCTCCCCCAAAGAACACCCAAACCGGTCTCTATCGCAATCGCTTTTTCCATAGGTTTTCTCCTTCAAAAAATGCCGCCGGCAGAACTTTCGGCCATGACGCAGTTTTCTATAAGGATCAGGGTGTCAAAAGCCCTGTCGGAATAGTTCGGCACAATGGAAAGCGCACCAATTCTTTTGGGCATATTGACAACGGGCAACTTCAATCGGAGTTTTTGACACCCTAACCCTATTAGAAAAAAATAAAAGCCACGGAAAATGTCTGTCAGAGACGATTTCCCGCGGTTCCACTCTTTTTAAGGACATAAAGTCCTTCTCTTTATGCGCATAACGCCCGCCCGCGTGCCTGCCTACCCGCCTTGCGGCGCTCCGCAGACCTGCTCCCGGATGCACTTTCCCCTTTCCGAGACGAGAAGCGCTCTCAGCCTGATTGACGCTCCCTCTCTGACATCTCAGAAGCCGCATGGAAACTATCCGTCATTTCCATACAGCCTTCAAAAGGTACTCTTTCCGTTCCCTGCATTTGCTGCTGCAGTGTATCTCACACCACAACTGTCTTTCTACTAACCAGAATATGCAACTTTCCTGATTTTGTCAATCCTTTTTTGCAGGACAACCGCCACAGCCCCCACATCCTCCGGAAACCTCTCTGGCCGTCAGATCAAAGGGACTCGTCAGCATACACACTGCCTGCGCCGCAATCCCCTCCCCCGCACCGGTAAAGCCCAGCCCTTCCTCGGTGGTGGCCTTCACATTCACACAACCGGAATCCATCTCCAGCGCCACCGCGATATTCTCCCGCATGACATCTATATAAGGACGAAGCTTCGGCGCCTGGGCAATAACGGTGGCATCTATATTTTCCACAAGGAAGCCCTTCTCTCCAAGCAGTTCTCCCACCTTTTTCAAAAGCGTCACTGAGGAAATTCCCTTGTAGGCCGGATCACTGTCCGGAAAATGCTTACCGATATCTCCCAGCGCCGCCGCGCCCAACAGGGCGTCCATGACCGCATGCAGCAGCACGTCCGCATCCGAATGTCCCAAAAGTCCTTTCTCAAAGGGTATTTTCACCCCGCCCAGAATCAGATCCCGGCCCGGCGTCAGCCTGTGCACATCATAGCCCGTTCCAACTCTCATTTCCGCTCCCGTCCGCGCGCCGCCGCGCAAATCAATTTCTGCAATCCATCAATGTCTCTACAGAGTCAAAAAGATATACTGCATAGCTGCCATCCCCATAAATTCTTTCTCCCTCCCGCAGCGCAGGTGCACCGGCAAATACACATTGACAGCATAACCCGCAGCGCTTCCCGCTATACCCAGAAGACTGTAACAAAAATACCGAAATTCTTCTGCCTTCACAAAAAAGAAATAATCATACGAAACTATTCCTCCGTCTTTTTACGCCTGGGACGTGCAAAAGCAATGCCTCTTTCCTCCCGCTTTCCGTCACCTTCACGGTATCTGTCTTTTCCGTAACCGCCTCTGGTATCTGCGTCCTCCCGGAATCCTTCTCTTCCGGGGTATCTCCCGGTCCGCCTTCCGACGCCCGGCCGACAGCCTTCTTTTCCGCCACGCTCTCCCCGGGTATCACGACCGCCGTCCTTCCCCTGGCGTCTTCCGCCTCTGCCGCCGTCGCGACCTTTCCCTTCTTCCTCACGATAACCGTTTCTTCCGCGTTCTTTCCCGCCGCGTCTCTCATCTGCCGCCGTATTTCTTCCCCGGCCTTCTCCTCTCTCCCTGCGCCATCCGTCTCTTCCCCGTCTGTCGCCAAAGCGCTCTCCGCTCCGTCCTCTGCTCACAGGGCGGTCAGCCTCAATCTCCGGCCCCCTGTCACCGACCTGCGCTTTCAGCATCACAGCCGCAAGCTCCAACGCATCACAGCCCTCCTCTTCCATCTTCCGCAGCAGAAAGGTTTTCATCAGCTCAATATCTTCATGTTCCTTAAGCTCCCACGCTTTATTCAGATATCTGTCCGCCTTGGCCTTCAGTGCCTTGGCCGCGCCGGGCAGCTTTTTCTCCTCAATTGTGGTGTGGCACACCCGCTCGATCTCCCGAATCCGGTAAAGCTCCCTTGCCGTAGCAAAGGTGAAGGAACGCCCGGTGCGCCCGGCCCGGCCTGTTCTTCCGATACGATGCACATAATATTCCGTATCCTGGGGCAGATCGTAGTTGATCACAGCCTCCACGTTATCCACGTCAATTCCTCTGGCTGCAACATCCGTGGCAATCAAAATATTTGTGCTTCCGTTCCGGAAACGGTGCATGGCGACATCCCTCTGATGCTGCGACATGTCTCCGTGCAGCCCTTCCGCCTGAAAGCCCTCCCGCTTCAGAACCTCCGAAAGCTCGTCCACCTTTACCTTCGTATTGCAGAAAATCAGGCAAAGAGCCGGCTGATAATATTCCAGCAGACGGATACATGCAGCATCCTTATCCTGCCCCTTCACCCTGTAATACCGCTGTGCCACCAACGGAATCGTCAGCTCCTTCGCCGCCACCCGGATCAGCCTGGCATTGTTCTGAAACCGTCCCGTAATCTCCAGGATCGGCTGAGGCATGGTGGCAGAAAAAAGCGCCGTCTGATGCTCTCCCGGAATCTGCCCCAAAATCAGCTCCATATCCTCCCGGAAGCCCATATTCAGCATTTCGTCCGCCTCGTCCAACACCACAGTATTCACATCATCCAGCCTGATGGTATGCCTGCGCATATGATCCATCACCCGGCCCGGCGTGCCCACGATGATCTGTACTCCTCTGAGACCGATTATCTGTCTGCTGATCTCCTGTCCACCGTAGACGGGAAGCACCTTGATCCCATGCATATATTTCGCTATCTTCCTCAGCTCGTCCGCCGCCTGGATAGCCAGCTCTCTGGTAGGGCAGAGGACAATACACTGCAGCTTCCTCAGCTCCGGATCAACCTTCTGCAGCAGTGGAATCCCAAATGCCGCCGTTTTCCCCGTCCCGGTCTGTGCCTGGCCGATTATATCCTCTCCGTTCAGCAGACAGGGGATCGCCTGCTCCTGTATGGGAGAAAAATTTTCAAATCCCATCTCCTGAACCGCACGAAGGATCCTTTCGTCTATCAGTTCTTCCCACAATTCCTTTTCTCTTTGATTCTCCACTTACTCTTTCCTTTCCTGACTGACGCGGCTCACTTCCCGGCCCAATCTGTATACACAGAAAAACTGCTCACCTGTGTCCTCCTTTGTGCGACGATACAAGTGAGCAGAAAATTCCATTCATTTTCTCGACAATTAATGAGTATAGCATGAAAGCCGCCATATGACAAGGAATATTTTTACTTTCCTCACGACAAACGCATGAATGTTTACTCCCACTCAAATCCTAAATTGCGGATTTT
>CAJUJU010000088.1 GCA_910586835.1 uncultured Acetatifactor sp. | reverse complement strand
TTACTGCTTCAGGGCCTTATGGGCCAGCTCAAGGGTAAGCAGGTAATCTGCCAGCCGTCTTCGTTCTTCCGGAAGCAGGTCGTCTAGAAGGTTCAGGAAACGGCTGAAAGAATACCCTTTGCTGATCTCCGGACAGCTGCTGTCCCTCATGGCTCGGAGCTCGGTATTCCCGAGAAGATAGTCAAGGGACACCTGGTAGAACTGAGCGATTTTAACAGCATTATCCAGACAGGGCTCATGTACCCCGTTTTCATAGTTGGATATGGTGCCCGTGGAGCAGCAAAGAAAAGCGGCCAGTTCCTTCTGCCCGATGTCCCGTTCTTCCCGAAGCAGTGACATTCGTTCCGATAATTTGTTCATAAGAACCTCCTTTGTGAGTAATGGTATCCGGTTACGAAAATACCGTACCGCAAAGGAGGCATGGTGGCAAAAGCAATGTTGCCTCACTGCATGGCAGCAGGCATGAAGGGAGGTGTCCGGCAGCAGGCGCAAATAGAAAAACAGCAAAGAGGCGGGAAGCGGTGAAAGGCAGCCCGGCAGCAGGCATAAGGATCCGGAGGAGGGGTCGAATGACGAGAGAGCAGTTAAAGGAATATCAGAGCAAAAGGACAGAGATCGAAGAGCTGAGGGACAAGCTGTCCCATCTGGGCGAGTCGCTGACGGACAATGACGTGGTCATGGACTACCGCAGCGGCTTCCCGGTACCGAAATCTGTAGTAGGGGTGGAGCCGGGGCGGTATTGGCGCTTACACGATACCTACAGTCGGCAGATAGAGCAGCTGGAGAGGGAATGTGCAGAGATAGAGGAGTACATAGAGGGGATCCCGGACAGTATGACGCGGCGGATCTTCCGGATGCATTATCTCGACGGGCTGTCGCAGAAGAGGGTAGCGAAGGTGGTACATACATCGCAATCAGTAATAAGCGAAAAAATTTCAAAATATTTAAATTCCGATAAAAACGATAAAAAAGTGTGCTATAATAAATCCTGAAGAACTATATGGAGAAACAAAAAAGCGCCCCGGAATGAATCCGGAGCGTTTTCTTTAGGCGTGCTGCCGCTGGTAAAGGGCAGTCAGGGAGTCTTGAAGCACCTGGGAAATCAGGATAGAAACAGGCGGGATAAGTTAATTTCATACAAAGATCCTCCTATGATTATATTATGCGCATAATACGCATAAAGGCCAAGCGGTATTATATTTTCCGCAGAAAAAATAGAATCTATAATTTGCGCAGTGGTACATGGCAGCAGCCGTGCGCCACTGCTTTTGTAATGCCAAAGAAAGGAAGGTGAACCTGAATGACTGCAAAACAGAACCGATTTATTGAAGAATACCTGATAGACCTGAATGGCACTCAGGCCGCCATCCGTGCGGGCTACAGCCCGGAATCCGCGCGGCAGATCGCGAGCGAAAACCTGGCAAAACCTGACATCCGCGCGCGTATAGACAAAGCGATGGCGGAACGGTCCAGGCGGACAGGGCTGAATCAGGACAGGATCCTGATGGAGCTGGCAAAGATAGCGCTGCTTAGCCCGGAAAAGGTGGTAAATCTGGAGGATGCCACCGTTCTTCCGGATGCTTCGCCGGAAGACCTTGCCGCAATCGCCTCTGTCCGCATCAAAACCTTCCCGACAAAGGATGGAACCGGAATAGAGCGGGAAATAAAGTTCCACGATAAGAACAGAGCAATTGAGATGGCAGGGCGGCACTTCGGAATGTTCAAGGACAAGGTGGACGTGTCTGTTGTGGAGACAGAGAAGACGAAGCTGGATGACCTGATCCGCCAGATGAAAGGTGGTGATGCCGTCCATGAGTTCTGAAAGGCTGATGTTATCAGAAAAATACAAAGCTTTTTTACGGTGCGATGCGCCGGTAGAATTTCTGGAGGGTTAGCACCACGGCTGCGGGAAAGACCACGGTAGGACTTTTTAAGTTTATGCTGAAGGTTGCGGAATCCCCTAAAAAGCTGCATATCCTTGCGGCGGATGATACCGGGGCTGCCGAGAAGAATATCATCCAGAAAGACCTTGGCATACTGGATGACTTCGGCGTGCTGGTGGAGTACAAAGGGAACGGTTCCGGCGAATATAAAATGCCCCATCTGCTTTTCCATACGACAGGCGGAGACAGGATCATTTTTGTGGTGGGGTATGGGAATAAGCGGAAGTGGAAGGATGCGCTTGGCGGCCAGTACGGTTGTCTGTACATAGATGAGATCAATACCGCAGATATAGACTTTGTCCGGGAGGCTGCCATGCGGAGCGATTATCTCATAGCAACCCTCAATCCGGATGATCCGGAGCTGGAGGTGTACAAGGAGTATATCAACTGCAGCAGGCCGCTGCCGGAATGGGCGGAGGATACGCCGAAGGAGATCAGGGAGGAACTGAAGGAGGAGCCAAAACCAGGCTGGATCCATTGGTTCTTTTCTTTTTCCGACAATTTGGCCATGCCGGAAGAAAAACTGCAGAAGATCATCCGGAATACGCCGGTGGGTACGAAGATCTGGAAGAACAAAATAGAGGGGCTGCGCGGCAAAGCTACCGGGCTGATTTTCCCGAACTTCAGCCGGAAGAGACATGTGGTCACGAGGGAGTGGGTGAAACGGCAGGTCGAGGAGAAGAAACTGGTATTTAAAAGGTTTTCCTGTGGCCTGGATACCTCTTATTCTTCCAAGTCGCCGGATACCATAGCCATGATCTTCCAGGGGATAACGGCGGACAGGAAGCTGATTACGCTGGAGGAGAAGGTCTACAATAACGCAGACCTGTCAGCTCCCCTTGCACCTTCGGACACAACGGTAAAGTTTATTGCATTCCTGGAGCGGTGCCGCGAAGAATGGGGGTTTTCCAAGGATGTATTCATTGACTCGGCGGATCAGGCTACCATCATGGAGCTGCAGAAGTACAAGCGTCTTCACGGATGCCTGTATCACTTCCTTGATGCCTACAAGAAGGTGGAAATACTGGATCGCGTGAAACTGATGCTGGGCTGGATCCAGCAGGATTGCTATCTGGTAGTAGATACCTGTACGAACCATCTGTCGGAATTGGAGAGGTGGAGCTGGCAGGAGGACAAGGACGAGCCGGAGGACGCGCATAACCATACCATAGACGCGTCCTGCTATTCCTGGATCCCGTGGAGAAATGCAATTGGCTTCAGCGAGGCAGCTTAGCAGCATAAAGGAGAGATGGAAATGGGGTGGATACATAAAGTGGGCGACAATATCAGAAAAGGAATCCGGAACTGGCTTCAGATTGTTCCGGCGGGGACAATCCAGATCACGGAAATGCTTGATTTTGAACAATATGCCATCCAAAACCGCATCTGGTACAGGGGAGACAGCGACGGCCTTGAGCAGCTGTATCAGCAGAGTCCGGCACAGGCGGACAGGTATAAATTCTGGGCAAGCAAGTGCACGCCGGGATTGGAGATGCGCAAGATTCATACCGGCCTTCCGGCGCTGATTGTCAGAACCTTAAGCAGCATTGTCCTGGCGGATCGGAATGATTTCGAGTTTGCCAGGGATACCCACAGGCAGCTCTGGGAGGAGATCGCAAAAGACAATAAGTTCCCCAAAAAGCTGGAGAAGAGCCTGAAGGAGGCGCTGGTGGTGGGGGATGGGGCATATAAGATCACCATTGATACCAGAGAGAGCAGGTATCCGATCCTGGAATGGTATTCCGGTGAGCGGATCGAACTGATATACCGCCGTGATCGTCTGAAAGAGGTGATATTCAAAACGGCTTACACGGAGGGCAGGAACCAATATGTCTTGCATGAGCATTATGGCTATGGGTATATCCAAAACCACCTGTACAAAGGAGAACAGGAGCTGCCGTTAAATTCCATCCCTGCCACGGAAGATATCAGGGATGTTGTCTTTGACAGTTCCCTGATCCTTGCCGTGCCCTTGAAGGTGTACGAAAGCGTTAAGTACGAAGGCCGCGGGGGCTCTGTCTTTGACGGGAAGCTTGACAGCTTCGACGCCTTTGACGAGGCATGGAGCCAGTGGATGGACGCCCTGCGGGCAGGGAGGGCAAAGACCTATATACCGGACTGCCTTGTACCGAGGGATCCGGAGACGGGCAAGGCGATGAAGCCGAATCCCTTTGACAACCGCTATTTTGCCGCGGACGGGGATTCCAGGGAAGACCAGAAAAATGAGATCAGCACGGAGCAGCCCGCCATACCCTATGACAGCTACCAGGCCAGCTATGCCACAGCGCTTGACCTGTGCCTGCAGGGGATCATATCCCCCAGCACGCTGGGCATTGATATGAAAAAGCTGGATAATGCCCTTGCCCAGCGGGAAAAGGAGAAGACAACCCTATATACCCGGGACGCCATCATAAACGCCCTGCAGGAGACGCTTCCCGAACTGGTGGCGGCCAGCATTAACGCCTGCAATATCCTGAACAAAAGAGCGGTGGAGGATGTGGAGGTGGTTGCGGAGTGGGGAGAATATGCGAATCCGTCCTTTGAGGCACAGATCGAAGCAATTTCCAAAGCCAGGCAAAGCGGCATCATGAGCATTGAGAAGACGGTGGATGAATTGTACGGAGATTCCATGGATGACAAGTGCAAGGCGGAGGAGGTTGCCAGACTGAAGGCGGAACAGGGGATCGTGGAGCTGGAGCAACCGGCCCTGAACATGGAAGGAGTAAATTTGGCGGATGAGGGTAAAAGTCGGGAACAGGATATACCAGATGGGGAGGGAGAAGTACCAGGGGCTTCTGGATCTGACAAAGGAACAGGTGCCCCTGGGGATCTACGCGGCGGAAAAGAGTGATTATGCCGAGCTGCTCTGTGACCGATGCGAGAGTGTCACACAGCTGAAGGAGAGGATACGGGAATACCGGAAACAGGGGATAAAGGTGCGTTACAACGGTAAATAGCATCTGTGCCGCGGAAAGGAGCTGGCATGCCGAAGGAAGACTACGACATTACGGAGGCTTTCCGGAAGATAGAGGATGAGCTGATCGCCTCCATGATCCGCAATATGGAACGTCACCGGGCGGAGGAAGACAAGGAAGGATTTTTATGGAGCCAGTGGCAGGTGGAGCAGCTGAAGGCCCTGGAGCAGTATAAACTGCGGAACCAGAAAAAGTATACAAAGCAGTTCCGCCTCCTGAACAAGCGGGTGGAGGAATTAATCAAGATGGCCAACGACACCGGGAACATGGAACAGGAGATAGAGATCCTGGAAGCGATCAAAAACGGGTTTCAGGGGTATCGGAGGGCATCGTCTACCCTACAGGCGGAGTTCTTCCTGCTGAACGAGAGAAAGCTCGAGGCGTTGGTCAAGGCGACGGTGGAGGACATGGAGACGGCGGAGACGGCGATCCTGCGAATGTCGGACGACGTTTACCGGAAAGCCATCTTTAACGCCCAGGTTTACGCCAATACAGGGGCCGGAACCTACGAGAAAGCGGTGGATATGGCTGTGAAGGATATGCTGGCAGCAGGCCTGAACTGTGTGCAGTATGCCAATGGAGCCAGGCACACCCTGAAGGAATATGCGAATATGGCCATCCGGACAGCCTGCACGCGTGCGTATCTGCAGGGGGAAGGGGTAAAGCGGCAGGAGTGGGGGATCGCCACGGTGATTATGAATAAGCGTGGAAAGCCCTGCCCAAAGTGTCTGCCCTGGGCAGGAAAGGTTCTGATTGATGATGTGTGGAGCGGGGGAACGGCGGAAGGAGCGAAGTATCCACTGATGAGCTATGCCATCAGCAAGGGGATTTATCATCCAAATTGCCGGGACAGCCATACTACATACTTCCCGGGGCTCTCTACAGCGGATGATACCTGGACGAAGGAGGAACTGGAGAAGGTCGGGCTGGAAGCGAGGGAGGAGGCCAGGCAGCAATATGCCCGGCGCCAGGCGGATAAGTACAGCCGGATTGGGAAGTATTCGCTGGATGAAGAGAACCGCAAGAGGTATCTTTCCAGATCTCAGGAATGGAATAAGGAGGCGTCCTTACGGTTTAAAAATTTTGAAGATCTGGAAAAATACATGAAAGAGGAGTATAATGGGAACATAGACGCAGATGTAAAAAGTTTGGATATCAAGCAAGTGAACCAGACATTCGCGGAAATGGAGTCTGTTTTAATGGATTTTCCCGAGGCACGGCGTGCTTTCAAGGGGATTGATACAGCCGGAAGGGGAACGGCAGCAGTCATTCCGAACGGGGAACTGCTGTTAAATCCTTTAAAATACCGTTCGCAAAACGGTGATCTGATTGGAACAGGATACCATGAAGCGGGGCATATCCTGGAGCTTGCCCTGATCAGGAAGGCAAATTCCCACTTACAGGAAGATGCTATATATGAGCTATACAAAAACGGCGCCTATGCGAAGGATATTGTCAATAAGGCATACAAGAGGATAAAATCAGGAAAAACATTAAGAGAACTCAGGGCTGAGATATCGGGGTATGCGCTGAAAGACGAGTCGGAGACATTGTCAGAGGCAGTAAAGGATTACTACATGAATGGTTATCTTGCGTCTGTATTATCAAGGCAGATCATCAAGGTATTGGAGGAACGATTGAAATGACGGCATATGGAAACGCGGAGTTTTGGGAATATATTATAACAGATGAGGACGGAAACATGATCGGTGTGCGTGATGATCTGCCTGAGAGCGCAAAAGCAGACTATGAAGCGTTTCTGGAAGAGCAGGAGTACGCAAGGGATCATTTTATGAAAATCTGACAGATGAAACAGAGTTATAACCAGGACAAAGCAGCACCGCAAGCCAGAAATGGCCGGCGGTGCTTTCTTTCGCAAAAAAATACCAGTTGCACCGGTGCAACAGGGAGGTGAGGGTCATGTAGGGAAGTACGGCAGCCGTAAAGGCTGTCTTTTTTGACATTAAAAAACAGGAGCAAAAACAGAAAGGAGCATGAAATGCACAGATTATTCGGATTTATCAGACAGTACCTGAGTCCGGACGGGGATCAGGGAGGAGGCCAGCCTGCGGGACAGCAGAACCAGCAGGGGCAGCAGTCTCAGCCGGCCGGGCAGCAGCCGTCCATTGATTACGCCAAAATCCAGCAGATGCTGGACGGAGCCCTTTCAGCGCGAGAGGATACGGCCCTGAAGGCCTATTTCAAGCAGCAGGGTCTCAGCCAGGAGGAGGCGGATCAGGCCATAGCCGCATACAAGCAGCAGAAGGCGGCGAATCAGCCGGATGTGGCCGGCATGCAGGCTCAGTTAGAGCAGCTGCAGTCGGCGGCCAGGAAAGCCCAGGTGGAGACGGAAGCCACCCTGGCGGCGGCAGGGCTTGGCCTGGACGCGAAAGCAATTCCGTATGTGCTGAGAATGGCGGACTTTTCTCAGGCAGCAGGACAGGATGGAAAAGTTGACAGCGAAGCCGTGAAGACGGCTATCAACAAGGTGCTGGAGGATGTGCCTGCGTTAAAGCCCCAGACTGCTGGCGGCACAGGATTTATCCAGGTGGGCGCAGGAGGCGGGAAAGACCAGGCAAGTGAGGTAAATACACAGCTGGATCGTATCTTCGGCGTGCAGAAAAAGTAATAGGAGCTTCCTGTATAATTCAAATATAGGGAATTCCAAGAAGGGTGGTTGAG
>CAJUJU010000087.1 GCA_910586835.1 uncultured Acetatifactor sp. | reverse complement strand
TGATTATATCTCAAATCCTTGAGAATGGGCTGTCAACTTTTTTTATACCACATCAGATTCATGGAAATACAGATGGCCCAGAATATTGGCTCTATGTCTGATATGTCTGCTGGTGTTTCAGGATAATGTCATAACGGTGCTGGCGGAGACCTTTTTGATTCAGATTACGTTGAAGGATAATGACACGGCGGCAACGTTGAATAAGACCGGAGTGACTGTCTCTCTGACGGGCGTAGATGATCCGACGGTCAGCGGAAACGGCGTGACCAGTGGAGGGGTTGCTCAGATCACGGTGTCAGCCAACGAGGGAGATCCCTTTTATGTCTCCGTCGGTGAGGCGGACGGATATTATCCCGTGGAGAAAGCGCCGGTGATTACGCTGCAGAAAAACGGCCAATATGAGATTGTCATGCAGGCGCCGCTTCCGGTGGAGCATGTTGTGACGCTTCAGGTTTCGGGGGAAGGAACCGTGAAGGACAAACAGGGCAATCCCGTGTCTGACAGGTTGTCCTTTTACGACACGGAGACGGCGGAGCTTGTATTGGAGGCGGCGGAACACTCCCACATTGCGGAAGTGATGATCGACGGTCAACCGGTTGGAGGTCCATGGGACAATTCTGCCAAACGATATGAGATTTCGGTAGGAGAGGAGCGGGATCACCAGGTCAGCGTTGTATTTGCCAGGGATACTTTTTCCGTCTCGGCATCGGTATCCGGGGGCGATAACGGCTCTGTCCGACCGGATAAAGCAGAGCCTTATGTCTACGGGGAGACCTGCCATATCTCTATTCGGACAGAAGAGGGCTACAATGTGGATCAGCTGCTTCAAAACGGAAAGGATGTCTCCGATCTGTTGACGGTTCCCGGGGAAGGGGACAATAATGATTATCTTGTGCACTTTGTGGTGGAGGAGGAGACCTCCATTCAGGTCTCTTTTTCACCGGTAGGGCAAACGGATTGGATGGGCTCCGGGATTACCTTCAACGCCGACGAAGCCTATGCTACGGTTTCCGACGGAAACGCCGTCTGCTACTTTTACAGAAACGACAGAAAAGCGGTTTTTTCCCACGGGGAAGAACTGAGCATACAGGGCGGAAAGGGAAGACAGAGCTGGGAATTTGCGGATTCCACGGAGATAGATCGTATTTCCGTGAGAAACTCCCTCAAATGGAAACGGGTGGAACTGGATAAAAAAATCAGGATTGTCATTGACCGGGATGCGCCTGTGGCGGAACCGATTCCCCAGCCGGACTGGACGGGAGAAGACAGCTGCAGTATTACAGGGAAGGTTTATGATGCTGCAGGCGGCAGCTTTCCGGCCAGCGGTATCGACTGTGCCGTGTACAGCGATACGGAACTGTCGGCTGCGGATATTGCCGCGGGAGGCGGCGTGAAGCTTGCGGTTTCCGCGGAGGGCGAATATACCTTTACCGTTTCGGGGGAGCAGCGGCGCCTGTATTATGTCTGGGCAGTGGACCGGGCCGGAAATATTTCACAGCCGCAGAAGGTTCTGGTGCGGATAGACAAATCGGAGCCGGAAATTTCGGGATTTGTGGTTAAGGATCTGAACACCACATCCTTCGGAAGCTTTTTCAATGAAGACATGATGATGGTACAGGTGAGAGCCGACGATCCGGAGGGCTCCGGTGTGGAGACAATCACTTTGTATCTGGATGGGAAAAGCTACCGGACGGGGACGGTGGACGATGCAGGGACGGCAGAATTTCGGATTCCGGCAGAGCTTGTGGTGGGTGACGATCTGCGGATCTGTGCGGAGATCTCTGCAAAGGCCAGGGATAAGGTGGGGAATGTGACGGGAGAGTTTGTGATATTGGGAGGTGACAACTCCAATCTCAGGCCGGAGACGCTTTTGGTGGAAAAGAATCTTCCTGTTATCTCCATTCTTTCCAAGGAAGAGGCAAGCTACATTGATACGGAAAACAGAGCGTTCTATACCCAACCGGCCACATTTACCATAAATGTGGGCGATATCGTGGGCGGATCAGACAGAAACGCCGGGCTTCGTGCGGTGAGCGTAACGGTAAACGGAATTCCGCTGACGGAGGATAATGAGCACAGAAGGATTGACAGAACCTACTGGAAGGAGACGGAGAAAGTACTGCAGGACAGTTTTGTGATTGATATGCGGCAGGTGCCCATACCGGAGGACGGCAGGTATGAGATCCGGGCATCCGTCACGGACAATGCGGGAAACCGTCGGGAGGAATCCTTCCTGGCATGTCTGGACGGCACTGCTCCTGTCATTGTCGGTTTTGATTTTCAGACGGAGGGCTATTTGGAGGGAGACGGAGAGGAACTGTCCTCCAGAGCCGGCGACTATGGATTTTATTTTGACAGGGATACCAGAGTGACCATTCAGGCCAGAGACCAGGCTTATTCTTCGGGAATCAAAAGTCTGACCTGGTATACGGTGAATGCACAGGGTGTGCGAAGTCATGAGACCACGGCGGAGGCAGATGCGGACGGCTGCGTCAGCATGACGATTCCGGCGGAGTTTAAGGGGCAGATTTATGCCAGAGCGACGGATCATGCGGGAAACACAACGGAGACGGATGTCACACCGGAGGGCGTGGTTGTGGAGAGTCAGGAGCAGCACGACCAGGAGGAACATATCCTTTTTTCCATGGGAACCGAAGCAGGAAAGGATATAAACGGTCAGCCTCTCTATGCGCAGGATGTGGATGTGCGTCTGGCGATAACGGATTCCTGGTCCGGTATCCGCAGCGTGAGCTGGTCAGTGAAAGCACCTTATAATGAGGAGGAGAATCAGTCGGGAGAGCTGGAGGTGACTGCGGAGGGAGTGCTCCAGGGAGACGAGGGATGGAACGTAGTCACAAAAGAAGGCAATCTTGTTCTGAACCTGGAGAAAAGGATAGCCGTCAGGAATAACAGCAATGCCATAGTGCTGGCAGTGACAATGACCGACCGGGCAGGCAATGTGAGTTCCGAAGAGGAGATCATAAGCATTGATAAGGAAGATCCGACCATTCAGGTAACTTTTGACAATATGACGTCTGACAGCGAAAACACTGCATTTTATAACGCAGATCGCACGGCAACCATCGTAATCACAGAACGCAATTTAGATCCGAAAAATGTAAAGGTTACGGTGGCGAACACGGATGAGTGGCTGCCCGAAATAAAGCTGACGGATATGGGAGCCTGGGAGGAGAACAGGAACAGCGCGGAACCGGATAAAAGTACCTACACGGCGCGGATTCCTTTTACCGAGGACGGCGATTTCAGCATGGAGCTTTCTTTTGCTGACAACGGTGGACGAGTGGCCGTCAGTCCGGAAATAGAGCCCTTTACCATCGATAAGACATTGCCGTCTGTAAGGGTTGGGTATGACAACAATGTGGACTTGAACGGCAACTTTTACGGGCAGGCGCGAACGGCGGAAATAACAATTACGGAGCACAACTTTGACCCGGGCCGTATCAGTATCATCGGAACCTGCACGGATGACGGGAATGAGAAGACATTTCCGGCAGAATCCGGATGGCGCAGCAATGGGGACGAACATACCGCAACTATCGCTTACGACGAGGACGGAAGATATACCTTTGCCATCGAGGGAATGGATATGGCGGGGAACGCCATGGAGGAATATGCACCCGAGGAGTTTTACATAGATCTGACGCAGCCTGCGGTCAGGATCAGCGGAGTGGAGGACAGAGCGGCATACAACGGCATGGTAGCACCGGTGGTGGAGGTCTCGGATACCAATATTGACAGGGATTCCATCCGGATTACGCTGACCGGCGTGAACAACGGAGAGGTGGAGTATGCGGGAACTTATGAAGAGATAACAAACGGAAGACGTTTTACCTTTGACGACTTTGAGAGAATCAGCACGGTGGACGATATTTATGTGCTGAAGGTCAGTGCGAGGGATCTGGCAGGACATGAGGCGGAGGAATCCACGGAGGTGATGTTCTCCGTCAACCGGTTCGGATCCGTGTACACCTTTGACAGCCCTGCGCGGGAAGAAATTCTGGGAAGGTACATTACACAGGAGCGGGATATCGTGCTGACGGAGACAAATGTGAACGAGCTGGAGCGGAGCACCATTCTGATCAAACTGATGAAGAACGGAATTCCCACAGACCTGGCGGAGGGACAGGATTACACCATCACGGCCAGGGAGGACGAGGGCCTGTGGTGCCGGTATACCTATACGATCCGGCAGGAATTGTTCTCCGAGGACGGCACTTACACCATATCTGTCTATTCCGAGGACAAAGCCGGAAACGTCAATGAAAATGTTGCGGATGATAAATACTTTGATCCGGCGGGCAGAGTCAGGGCGGAAATATCCTTTGGAGTTGACAAGACGGCTCCGGTGGCGGTGCCCATCGATCTGGAGAACAATACCAGATACAGAGAAGAAGTCAAGCAGGCAGCTGTGGAGGTTAAGGACAATCTTGTGTTGGCGGAGGTAAAGATTTTGCTGAACGGGGTTCCGGTGGATTATACCATGGAAGGTGAAATCTGCAGATTCTCAATCCCGGAGTCAACAGAGACGCAGAGCGTTCAGATTCTGGCATATGACGCGGCGGGAAACGAAGGAGAAACCGTTATCACCGGACTTGTGGTGACCACTAACGCGTTTGCGCTGTGGCTGCATAATACACCGCTTCTTCTGGGCACCGTGGGCGGCGCGGCCTGCGTGATTGGCGGAGGAACCGGGGCAGGGATCAGGCTTGTCAGAAGAAGGAAAAGGCGAAGCATTGTCAAAAAGTGATGTTTTCAGGAAGTAATGTGATGAAGAAAAAATGCAGGTGCAGGAAGGAGCGCAGACAGTCCTTTTTAAGCACCGGGAGGTATAGCGATGGAACTGTATCCTGAATTTGTGCCGATCTATGTGGGAATGGCAGCAGCATTGGTATTGCTTTTGGCCATACTGATTCTGGCGGTGGTTTTGGTTGTGAAGGTGGGGAGGCTGTCCGCACAGGGAAAAGGCGGGACAAAGACCGCACATGGAGGAAAAGGCGGAAAGGTTTCCGGAAATGTAGTGTTTTGCAGAAACTGTGCCGCAGAGTTTGCGGAATCCGAGAAATGCTGTCCCAAGTGCGGGACGCCGCGCTGACGCACAGCGGGAACGGAGGTGTGAAATGGGTATCGACGTGGGAAGAGAGAAGGCTAACGCCAATAAGCTGAGCATTTTTGCGCAGGATCTGCGAAGTGCGAAGAGAAAAATTTCCAGGTACGGGTCGGAACTGAACAATCATTGGGAAGGCAGCGAGGTTGCCTGTTATGGGAAGGCCATATCGGATATTGAGACCAGGCTGGGCAGTGCCGCGGCGGAGCTGGAAGCGCTGGCGGGCGCCGTGGCATTGGCAGCAGAAGAAATCTGCAGGGAGGAAGAAGAGCAGAGGAGGCGTGAGGAGGAAGCCCGCAGGCGCCGGGAGGAGGAAGCGCAAAGAAGGCGGGAAGAGGAGATGCGTAAAGCCCGGGAGGAAGAACAAAGACGCCAGGCAGAGGAGGCCGAGAGGCAGGAGGAAGAACAGGAGGAACTGGAACGCGCGGCTATGGCTGCAGCTGCCGCAGCCGCGTCATCGGTTCTCAATCTGTTTGGCCGTGGCAGTTTTCACTTGTAAAAAGCTGTTATCAGTTTGCAGCAGTAGAACACGGGAGGCAGATTAGATTATGGCAGGGATAAAAATTAACCCGGCGGGAGTGATGGGTTCTTCGTCGATGGCGGAATCGGCAATGAGAGTCGTGGGAACGGTCTCCACCGGAATCAGTACGGTAAAATGGGGAATGGATTCCCGTATCTTAAGCAGATACGAGATCGGAACCAGGTTGGGAAATATACAGAGCACATTGTTAAAGCTGAAGGGTGACATACAGAAGCTGCACAGTACGGTAAACAATGGCGCTGTGTTGTATGCCGGCGCCGAGAACAGAATCGTGGTCATGGGGCGAGAGATAATCAATGATGTGACGGTGAAAAAGAGGGGCGGCAATGCATTGCTGTTCGGATTCGGGGTTGCGGTCAGCGGATTCGGTGAAGGTACGGGATTGTTTCCCGGGGGCGGCGGAAACTTTGGCGGCGGAGGCGGCGGCAGACGCTTTGGGAATGAATTGGCGGATGATAGAAGAACTGCTGTAAGTGACAGTGGAAGCGGCGGAGGCGGCGGCAGTTCGTGGGGGTCGGATAGGGCGGTCAAAAACAATTCTTTTGAATGGAAATTAGAGAGAAAAGGTTCCGTTTCGGCATGGAGCAGCGGTCTTGATGAGGAAAAAGATGGTTGGCATCCAGATTTGCCTACGGCGGAATATACGGTGTCCATAAAGCCAGAAGTGGGTGTTTGGAAAGTTGAAGACTACGAGTCCAAAATAAAAAAGAAATCGGAGTCGGAAGATTCGGGGTTCCCTGAAAGGGAGGTCAGCATTGCGGGGATAACAACGAAGGCTGTTACAGAGGTTAATGAATATGAGGTAGAATTAACCGGCAGCGGTAAGTATGGAGAATACAACCTGAATGTAAAATATGGAACAACAGAAGTGCATAATGAAGTATCGGCAGGAATCTACACTTTTGATGTTAATGGGGTGACACTGGCAGCTCCCGCCATAAATGCGAAGATGGGAGCGAGTTACAGCGCATTATCTGTTACAGCGGACGGAAGGCTTGGACTGGGAGATGGACATGCCATACTGGGAGTATATGGAGAGAGTGGTATAGGTATAAACAAAGTAAGCATTGAGACGAAAGCAGGTCTTTCTTTGTTTAATGAGGGTGGCAGGATAGATCCCAATGGATATTTAGAGTTGAGCGGCGAAAATCTTCTGTTTGAAGCGAAGGAAACTATAGGGTTATCTGTTTTAGGAATGGATGCAGGTATTACTGCCGGTGTGAACTTTGGCGTGGGTGCGCACGCCAAAGTGGGATTCCAGGACGGAATGTTTAAGCTTGATGTAGGAGCGTCGCTTGGCATTGGTGCGAAATTGGGGTTTGAAGTTGATGTAGGAGGGATGGTCGATACGGTTTGTGGAACAGTGGAAGACGCTTGGAGCGGAGTGGAGAAGGCATGGGAAGGGGTAGAAGATGCTTGGAATGGGTTTTTAAGCTGGTTTGAGTGAGAGTAAGACAGAAATCAAGATATGGTAGTGTAATATATTTTTTTATGATATAATCGGATAAGAGAAGGAGAGTGGAAATATGTTGGAGGGAGTATTGCCGATTGGAACAGTGGTATTGTTAAAGGACAGCCAGAAGAGACTTATGGTGATAGGAATTTGTCAGAAGGAAGTGGGGCAGAAGGAGGTAATATGGGATTATGCAGGTTGCCTTTATCCGGAAGGATATCTTGGAGGAGACAAAGTTTATCTGTTTAACAATGACCAGATTGAAAAGGTATTTGCCATAGGCTATCAGGATGAAGAACAATTTATCTTCAAACAGAAGGTAGACAAAATAATGACAGATTTAAGGGGAGAGCAAAAAAATGTATAAGTTCAAGACAATCGCGGCGGTCGTGCTGTTTTTCGTGTGCTTGTTGACGGGATGCAGCAGTTCGCTGACAATGAGTCTTGTCTTTTCGGTGGAAACCGGAGATCAGATCAAGGTTACAGTAGACTGTTCGGAAGGGTTGAAATTGAAACAGACAAGCAATGGCTTTGCCGTGACGAAAGGAGAGAATGACGTTATTCAGGCCTTTTTTGTAGGTGAACCAATGTATCAGCAATACCTGGATGCCGTGGCTGCCCAGGAAGGCGTGACAGTCAACCAGGAAAGCAGTGAGAACGGTATTACTTATCTTTCCTACAGCTATGAGGGTGAGGCGGGCACAGAAAATAATTTTATTGTGTGGATTGACGGAGCCAGCACTGGCGTTGTGGCAGGCAGCCTGTCTGATCTGGAGACAGCCACGAAGGTGTTTCACTGCATTTCTTTTTCTAAAGAATGAAATAATTGCACGAAATGAATTTCAGGAAGAAAATGCATAAAATGCCGAATGCGGGGTAGAATGATATGTGTCGGAGCTCAAAAGGGATGCGTCCGCAGGAGGCAGAAGAGATATGAAGCTTTCGTTCAGATGGTATGGAAAAGAGGATAAGGTCACTTTGCGGAATATCCGGCAGATTCCAGGCATGAGCACCGTTGTGACGGCTGTGTATGACGTTGCGGTGGGAGAGGTCTGGAGCAGGGAGAGCATAGCGGCCCTGAAAGCGGACATTGAGGCGGAGGGAATGCGGTTCGAGGTGGTGGAGAGTATTCCTGTTCATGAAGATATTAAGCTGGGAAAGAGCACCAGAGACCGCTATATTGAAAACTACTGTGAGAATATCAGACGTGTAGCGGAGGCTGGGGTAAAATGCGTATGCTATAACTTTATGCCTGTATTTGACTGGACTCGAACAGAGCTTTCTCATGAACTGCCGGATGGCTCTACTACACTTGCCTATTATCAGAGCCAGGTAGATAAGGTGGATCCTCTGCGGGGAGAAAGTGATCTGACGCTTCCGGGCTGGGACGCCAGTTATTCCCGGGCAGAGCTTCGAGAAGTGGTGGCAGAATATCAGGCTGTCCCGGAGGAAAAGTTGTGGGAGAATCTGCGGTATTTTCTGGAGTGCATCATACCCGTTGCCGTGGAATGTGGTGTGAACATGGCCATTCACGAGGATGATCCCTGTTGGAGCATCTTTGGACTTCCGCGTATTATTACGGATGAAAAGAATCTGGATCGGTTTTTAAAGCTGGTGGATGTGCCGAACAACGGTATCACGCTCTGTACCGGTTCTCTGGGGTGTTCCGGTCATAATGATGTAGCAGCCATGGCGGCTAAGTATGGGGCAATGGGCAGGATCCATTTTGTTCATATGCGTAATGTTGCAGTGCTGCCGGACGGAGCAGGCTTTGAAGAGAGGGCTCATTTATCGGCCTGCGGTACTTTGGATATGTACGCGGTTATAAAGGCTCTGTATGACAGCGGATTTGACGGATATATCCGCCCGGACCATGGAAGAATGATTTGGGGGGAGACGGGTAGGCCGGGGTATGGACTGTATGACCGTGCGCTGGGCGCCGCTTATTTGAACGGTCTCTGGGAGGCTGTTGAAAAGGCGGATAAAGCACAGTAAAAATTTTTCTTTAGTACTTGACAACTGCAGAAAAGATACTATACTGAAAACAAGATAAGCTAATAATCCTCAATGGTTCAATGGTAGTGCGGTGATAGTTTCGCATGCCGGAAAAACCGATAAAATATTTACTGATCCTCAATAGCTCAGTCGGTAGAGCAGCCTATGCGGTAACATACCGGAAAGAGTTATACAGGATAAACAAAAATCAACTTGCGAATTTGTGCAAGCTGCATAATAATCCTCGATAGCTCAATGGTAGAGCACTCGGCTGTTAACCGAGTTGTTGT
>CAJUJU010000086.1 GCA_910586835.1 uncultured Acetatifactor sp. | reverse complement strand
AAAATCCGCAATTTAGGATTTGAGTGGGAGTAAACATTCATGCGTTTGTCGTGCCCTGGAGCAGCAGCTCCTTGTCAAATTGTGTAATGTTGTATCTCATTGATTCCCCTTTCAGGCCCTGGAACGCCACCAGTTGCTGTCTACGTTTGAGAAGCCGTTCAGATACAGAGCACGCATGTCGTTTACGTCTCCGATCTCCGTCCATTCAAAGCTGATCTGCCGGATATCCCGATGTTCTCCCACTGTGTCGGTGGGATTGGAGGTAACCTTGATCATCCAGATTCGACCATCGTCAATTTTTAAAATCAGGGGTTTTTTATTTGCCAGACGGTTTTTGAACTCCTTTCGGTATTCCAGGCTTCCGGGCAGATCGGGCGAGGCGGCCTGATCCAGCTTTAGAAAGGTTCCAGAAATGCTTCCGCTGTCACAGTTCAGTCCGGAATTGGATACCACCGCCATATATTTGCTGTTCAGAAGCTCCAGTGTCTGAGCCGCCAGGTTCCTGCTGGTATTGCAGCCGTCCAGATCATAGATTGTCCCGTAGAGGCAGTCCCTGTCGGTGACATAGAAGCCCTCAAAGTCGGAGTATACGTTGCGGATGATATATCCGTTCTCCGTGCCGGCGCAGAAGGATGACATGGAATATTCGTATTCCGTGCCGGCGCGGGCATAAGTGTCCCGGAAACTTATGTTAAAGTCTTCGGAGTTTTTGATCTCCTTTGTGTAGATGGTGATCCAGTCGTAGGTTCCGGCCGCCCGTCGTTTGATTGCCAGGGTGTCGGTGGTTTTGGTGCTGAAGCCCACGTTTCCGGCCTCCAGGTTTTTGTCGAAGGAGGCGTTGAGCTTTGTGGCAGATGTCCACTCAACGTCAAAATGATCGGCGGTCAGCGATGTGTCCGAGGACAACAGGAGATGATTGTAGGTTCCGTCAAAAAGCTGTATCGCCGTGATTTCCGCAAGGGGGCAGGGAGCCGGAGAAAGTGTGTGTCTGCCGCTGCAGAATGTGGTTCCGAGAAAAATCATATTGTCACCTCCTGAGGATTCTTTCTGTAGTATGTATGGAGACTGTATATTCCCCCGATTCGTTTTACTTCAAAAACGATAGATGCATCTTCCTCCTGAGGGGGGACGGACAGCGGTGCCAGCTGCGCTGCGGCAAGAGGGCAGACCGGTTTGTCTTCGACGTTTTCTGTCCGGGGTATGGGAAGTGGAACGCAGCAGACGGTATCGGAATCTCCGATGGTCAGTCTGCAGTAGCGGGCGTCACAGATCGTCACAATGTAAAGGGAGAAGCCGTCGTCGCCGGTGGTGAGAAATTTTCCGGGGGGAAGCTGTTTTGCCTCCACAAATAAGGAAAAGTCATCCGCTGCCCGAAAGCCGGAGTGATACAGTAAATAATTATCCTCCAGGGTGAGGGCGCCGTCCGCAAGCCGATAGTTGTCATTTTTCAGCCGATAGCCGATGATAATTACGTTTGTGGCTACCTGGATATATCCGCCGCCGTAATTGTTTTCCACGGAAAATACCGCATTGGAGGGCAGTTCACCATAGCTGACGGTGATTTCGACGTAACCGGTATCCAGAAAAACGCCGTGGACGGTTTCTCCGGTGGCTCGAAGACAGTAGACGGTATTGTTGTTCAGGCCGGTAAAAGCGTAGGACTGAGGAGAGGAGGAGTAAAAGGTATCGGAGGAGGACAGAAGAATTCTGTCGCCGGAATAAAGGAAAAACCGATAGCTTTTCAGCCGCTCCTGCTCCGGCTGGAAATAATCCAGAGTGAGATCGACGGCAGCGCTCCGAAGGATGTCCCCGTTTTGGTATCCGAGGAGCCGGAATCTGGGGGAGGCCAGGCAGTAGAAGAGCACCGGCTCGGAGAGATTGCTGTGGTTGTTGTCATAATCAAATACCTGTATCTGTGCAAGATACTGTTTCCCGGGAGACAGAATGTTCCCGGGAAGAACGGCGCACAGTCTCATGGATTCGACGGTTTTGTCGTACACCACGCGGCCTGTCTCATTGTCCGTGATCACAAGGCGGTTTTTGCAGGGCTGACTGTCCGTATAATAAAATTCGATTACCTGCTCATGACCGGGATCAAAGGGTGTGATTGCACAGACGGCGGGAGTCTGTAGTATGGTTGCCATTTATCAAACCTTCTTTCCTGTTTTGTAGTTTACTCCGCAGATATGCATGTTGCGGAAGATACCGCCGGGGATTTTGACCCACACGCTCTGTCCCGGCTGCAGCTGTGTGCCAAGGGTGTTGCAGACGTTGTACAACTGTCCCATGTAGGATATTTTGTAGGTGCCGTCGCTGTTTTTCTCCCACACGGTAGATTTGAAAGTTCTGTCATAGGTTAAATTTTTCAGCCGCTCGTTCAGGAGCGTGCCGACGGATCGGAGGATGGCGCTTCCGACTTCATTCATGTTGTGATTCCTCCTGTGATGTTTTTTGCTGGGAAGAAAAGCTGCGTTTGGCCTTCTGCCGCGTGCAGCTTACACGGTGTTACCTTCTGTGTGCCTCCTGCACTGCGTCGATCTGCATCTGCTTCAGCTCTCTGACAAGCCGTTCATAACCGGAGTTATTTGTGACGTTCGGCAGGGTCAGGCTGACATTCTGCACCAATGGGACGGCTTCCGGGAGACGGTTTACCGCATCGCGGCCGGGAACCGGTGAAAGCAGCTGCGCCTGTGGAACCAGGTTATAAAATCCGGGAAAGAGCTGCTTTAATTCTTCCTGAAACAGATCTGCCGCAGTGCGGGGCGTCATGCTGTCGGTCTCGCCCGGAGAGAGGGAATTTCCGTTTGCCAGATTCCGGAACAGCTCCCTGGTATCCTGTTTGTTTTTGACAGTTTCTCCGCCTTCCATGGGGATCAGCGAGGGGGCGGTCACAAGTGCGGCGCTTCCGTCATTGCCGATGAAGGTCTCAATTCCGTCTTCCCCAACCAGGTTCAGTCCTTTTCTGGCGTTTTCCGTGCCGGTGCTGTATGCCGTTACCTGGAAGTTTCTGCCTGCTTCCCCCCGAAGGATTCCGGTGCCGGTTTTTGCGGCGCTGCCCTTGTTGATTTTGGGCGGTTCGGTTTTTGGGGAGGCTTTGGAGGTGGTTTTGGAGGATGTGTTTCCGGGTTTGGCAGTTTCACTTGCGGTATCATCCTTTTTGTGTTCGGAGTCGCTGACGGCGTTTTTTGCGGCCTCCTGCCCGGCCTTCAGCTGTTCGCTGGCGGCAGCCTGGGCAGCAGCGGCCATGGCCTGCTGTATCCGGATATACTGATCCTTGAAGGTGTTCAGCACGTTGAGCCTGCCGTCCAGAACCTGCTTCTCCCAGTCTGCCCCCAGGATCTCCGCGGCGATAAGCTTATTCTGCTGCTCTTCGTATTCGTCGGAGATTTCATTCCACTTGTCCCGGTAGGACTGTAGTGCATCAATCTGTTGGTCAATGCTCTCGGTGGCGTGCTCCAGCTCTTCCTTCAGGGATTCCATCTGGGACTCCAGGCGGGAGAGGTTCAGCTGAAATTCCTGGTCGGCAAGATTGTCCTGTGCATCCCGGATGGCCTGTCTGTCTGCCTCATAGAGGTATTCCGTGCCGTTGTAGATCTTTTTGGTGCGCTGGTTCCTGGCGCGTTCTGCTTCGTACTGTGCTTTCTCCAGATCGATTTGGGCTTTTCTTGCTTCGTTGGCCTTGTTCAGGGCGTCGATCTCTTCCTGGAGGGCATCGATCTTCACCTGCCAGGAGTCCTCCACCGCTTCCTTTTGCTTTTCCAGCAGTTTGATCCGGGCATCCAGCTGTCCGGTGACGGCATTTATGACCTTGTCATAGTTTGACAGCTGGTATTTGTACATATCCTCCAGGGCGGCATAGTAGTCTGCCGCTTTGATCTTGCCGTCCCGGTAGTACTGGTTCAGGATGGCACGTCGTTTGTCTGTGTATTCCCGGAAGCGGATCACGCCTGCTTCCAGCTGTCGTTCCAGGAGGGCGGTTTCTTTTTCAAGCAGGGCCTTCCAGTCGGTTTCGGCTTCCTTCAGGGGGGCTTTTTCGACTGGTTCGGCTGGTTCAGGGGCAGTTTCCGGGGCGGATGACGGAGAGCCCATGATAGTTCCCAGATTTTTATCCAGGCTTTTTTTGGTACTGCTGATCAGCTGCAGTTTTGTATTCAGGTTGTTCAGTATGGTATCTATCTGAAGATCAGAAACACCGTCTGTTTTTCTATCGTGTATGGCGGCATTCAGGTCTCGTATGGTGGCGGCGCTGACAGAGGTTTCCGCAATGGTATCTGCCAATGTTTCGTTGTATGCGGAAATATTGTTGACCGCTTCTCCGAATGTTTCTGCGTTTTCCGCTACCGCGGTTTGTTCATCCTGCAGGATAATTTCATGAAGCTCCGTGATGGCTTGCTGTATGGCCTGGGATTCCGCGTCATTCAGCCGCTGATTTGCAAGTGCAAGAAAAGCCTGCTGATTCAGTTGAAGCAGTCCGTGCTCATTCAGCAGGCAGGAGAGGTATTGAGGCTCCATGGCCAGAAGGGTCTGCAGCTGGTTAAAAGTGACAGAGCCGGTCTCGTTATAGGTTGCAACGATTTCGGTCAGGCTGCCGTAGGCGCTCTGGAGGGAGTTGAGCTGGGTATTCAGGGCTGACAGTGCCGCCTGGGATTCATAGGCTTCCTGTACGATGTTGGAGAGCATCTGTCCAAGGCCGCTGTCCGTGCCGATTTCGGCATCGGCAAGTATGCTGTCCGCATAAGCGGCGGATAGGGAGGCTATTTCCTCCTGGATGGACTGGAGCGGATGGTCTGATGAGAATATGGCATCCCAGTCGATGGAGCCTTTCAGGTCAGATACGGTCTGACTGATGGTCCGGATGGAGTCCAGCAGTTCCGCCGAGGAATAATCGCCGGCCAGGAGGGTGGCGTATGCATCGGAAGCGGATTTGACGGAGGACCGGAATTTGTCCAGGGAATCGGCGGATGAGGTGAGACCGTCAGACCAGGAAGAAGAGGGTGCTGTCTGTGGGGGCTGCGCCAGTCTGGCCTGATATTTGGCCACAGCCTGCGCCGCGTTTTCGGCCCCGCGGGTAGTCTCCAGCCACAGTTTCTTCTGTTCGTCTGTGAAACCTGCCGTTTGTTCTGTTAACCAAGCATATTGTGTCCGGTCTGTTATTCCGTGGTTATCCGATAAGGTGCGAAGTGATCTGTTAAAGTCCACATCAACTGTGGAACGGATCAGCCCAAGCTGCTGCGTTTTTGCAAGCAGCTGTTCAAGGGTCATGTTATAATCATCGGCTGTTTGTTTTAAAACGGCATATGCGGTGATCTGGGTGTCCGGCGTGGCAGATGTGGCATGGAAATGAAGGATTTCATCCGGGCTGTAAAATTTCTGCAGGGCGCTTCTGAGATCGTCCTCCAAAGGATCCGTGTCATCATCCACAGCGGCTTTAAAATGAACCTCAAATAACCAGCCGTTTACCTCTTCCTGCAGGTCAGGGTACATTTTTGCGAAGAAGTCTGTTACGCTGTGATCGGTAACTCCTTCCGTGGCGGCTTGAACGATTTCGACAAAGGCCTGTTTGGCGCTTTCGATTGCTTTGGTGTCGCCGGAAACAAATGTTTCCCGATAGTTTTGGTAGGCGTCGTTTATGTTTTGGAAAGATTCCTCATAGGAGTCATTTTGAAAGACTTTTTCGTATAATACATGCTGGCTGTAGATTTCCTGGTAGCTGTCAAGCCTGCTCTTTATTTTTTCGGCCTGCTGTGATAATGCGTTGATGTAGGAGTCGTCAAGGCCCATGTTTTCTGCGAGGGTTTTGATATTCTGCAGCCGACTGTAAATATCGTCCAGATCCCCTGTCAGGGTAATGGTGTTGTATGCTTTGTAGCCGGTGAGGGAACTGCCGATACCGGCCTGAATGCCGACCCCGAAATCCTGTTCCAGCACCTTGGTGAATTTTGCATAGCTGTCGTCGTTGAGGCGGGGAGTGACATTGAAGCTTACGGTGGTATCCTCCATCTCGCTGAGCATCCGCTGATAGTTGTTTGAGCTTCCGCTCCAGACATTCGCCAGGGTATCGCCCAGCTTTTCCGTCCAGCTGCGGCTGGAATCGTGGCTGAATTTGTCAAGGGTCTCGGACCACTTTTGGCGGCTGAGGGAATCCAGTGCGCCGGACTGGCCGTTGATTGCATCTGTAACCAGTTTGACGGCAGTTGCTTCGCTGCCGAATTTTTCGATCATCTCATCCTGGATGGAAAGCAGTTCCTGACGTGCCTTACAGGTATCCTCATAGGAAGAGGAGCCGTCGCGGATGGTTTCGTACAGGGATTCGATTTTTGCTTTGTAAGATGCGAGATCGGACTGGGTGGAAGAGAACTGTCCGGCCAGATCCCTTGCGGATTCCTGGAGACGGTCTGACGCCGTTACACAGGAGTAGAACAGCTGGATGGCCTGCGAAATACCCCAGGAGGCCAGCATGTTTCCTGCCGCGGCAAGGGCCTGCATTGCCGCCTTGCCTGCTCTGGCGGATAAGGTCTGTGCTTTGATCGCCTCGTTTTGGTCAAGAGCGGTGCTGCGGGCCTGCTGGTTGGCTTTGATTAAATCCCTTTGTGTGCGAACTTGTCCTTCTGTTTCCTGTCCCCATTTCGCGATCCATCTCAGATTGTCATCCAGCCCATTATAATAATCCTGCCAAGACAGCGTGCCGGCTTTTACCTTTTTGTCAATATCGTTTAATTTATTGATCCAACCATCAAAATTAAATGTTTTTTTGTCTATTTCGGGTATCTGACTGTCAACATCAATTAATTGTGATTTTATTGATTCTTTACTGGGATACAATCTTTTCCGTATACTGTCTGAACCTTTCATAGAACCAACGAAATCGTCTGTTGCCTGAAACGCTTTGTTTAGGTCTGTGATTCTTCCGATAACAGCGGTTCCAATGTCATGAAACGATTTTCCAAAGATTCCCCATTTTGAACTTATTTTATCAATGCTGCTGTCAAATGTTTTGAATATCGTATTGTTGTATTTTTTGCTGTGGACGCATTTTTGTATTTATGATAAAATAATATTGATAAGTAAATAGGGAGGGTTTCCTAATGGCATTGCAATACTGCAAAAAATGTGGAAGAGTAGTAGATAGAGAACCGGACAAATTGGGCCGCAAGGATGATACCTGTGATTATTGCAAATCAAAGGTATATCCGGTGCCGGAAAAATACTGGCTTGACGGCTTAAATTTTCTGATAACAAATGAACAGAAAAAACTTCTTAGAGAAGAACTTGTAAAAACGGCGCCGGAATTTGACGAATACCTTTTTAATCATAGGGATAGCGATATATTCAAACGCAGGGCGGAACTGGACGCCGTTTTAGAAAACGGCAAGGCAATATTAGAGGGTAGGGACAAAGGAAATCCCTATGGTATTGAGTGCCCCTATTGCCATGCGACTAACGTGAAAAAAATATCTGCCGCCTCCAAAGCCGTCCATACCGGTCTGTTCGGGATATTTTCCATGGGCAGGAACAGCAAACAGTGGCACTGCAACCGGTGCAACAGCGATTTCTAACTTTCTTGTCTTCTTATCTACCTCGACAAAAAGGTTCCACAATGCATGAGTGAAAGATAAGATTTTCACATTGGTATTGGCCTTTTCACGGGCCGCCTGTCATGCCAGGCAGTATCGAGCGCATCTTCGGCAGGCATCGTTTCAGATAACCTGTCGTGAGGGTTGTCGCTGCCGTGAGGGCTTATCTTCCCGGATGACCTCCCGGAAGATCTGTCCCTGCGGATTCCTTGAGCGTCACGTTGTTACGATCCCGGGCATGTCGCCATGCCGGGAGTGTAGTGATACGCTGCCATTGCGCAGCCGTTGTACTTGGTTCCCGCATATTGCCTCTGTTGTTTATTTACCCTGTGTATCTCACATTCGATGATAAGAAAACTTCAGTATCCTGAAGAACGCTCACCATAGTCGGCATATTCAAAACATTAACAGGGCCCGACCTTTCGGGCCTACCGACGTTTTTGAGTGTGGCGAACAAGCCGGCCCCCAGGCTGACGGTTTTCAGAGAGCCCAGCTTATCCGTTATCTTTTCCACCAGGGAGAGAAGATTGTTTAATCCGTTGACGGCGGTGGTGACAGCCCCGGAATCGGCAATGTTGCGGACAGTGGCAGTCCAGGTATTGGATAAGCGGTTCAGGGACCCCTCCCAGGAGTCGGAGGTTTGTTCCGCCGCCGCTGTCAGGGAGCCGGTTCCCCGGGCGTACTGCTGCAGCATGGCTTCATAGGTGTCCCATTGTCCGAGCAGCGCGTCCAGCTGGGCGGCGCGGAAGTCTCCGCCTACGGAATTAAGGAGTCCGGACCTGCGGGGATCAGAGTCTGAAAGATGCCGGTAAGCTGCGGATAATTCCCCCAATATTTCCATGGGGGCACGGAGGGAGGCGACGCCGTCCTTTGTTTCCTTCAGTTTCACATTCAGGGCACTGCAGGCACTTTCGTATGCTGCAAGTCCGGCGGCATCAATGCCTGCCGTCTCATCGGAGATCTGATGAGTGAAAAGCAGGATGGCTTTCAGTGCGTCTGCGGTTTCTGTCCCGTTTTCCCTGGTTGCGGCGAGCATGGCAGCCAGCGCGGCCGCGGTCTCATCCACATCCACCCCAAGGGAAGCAGCCCTGGAGCTGATGGCGGATAAGCCCCGGGACAGTTCGTCCAGATTGACGGAGTTCTGACTGGTGATGCGGTACATGCCATCCAATGTCCTGGTCAGCTCAGAGACGGAGCCGTTCATCTGCCAGGCTTTATCCGTGGTGAGGATGAGGCGGTCCGCCAGGTCAGCGGGGATGCTGCCAGCACTCTGAAGCGCCAGGGATAATTCGGCCATGGCCTGCGGGTTATCATGGCCGGAACGGGAGGCGGACAGCACGCCGGAGAGGTAGTCGGCGGCAGACCGGCCGTATTTGGCTGCAGTCTCAAAGGCGTGGTCTTCCAGGTCCTGCAGGGCAGTCCTGGAGAGACCGCGGTTGTTCCGGTTGAGTTCGGCCAGGATGGTATCCAGTTCCTTTAATTCCGAGAGGGCTTCTTTGGTCTTTGTGACCAGAAGCGTGACGGCGGAGCCGGCGGAAAGCCATTGGGAAAGGCTTTTGGAGGCCTGGGTCATTTGTTTTTGCAGGAAGGAGCTGAGTTTGTTCAAAGTTCGTATAGAGTGGTCCATGTAAAAATCCTCCTTGAAGGTGGGTTATTCGTTGGAATCGTGTATCAGTGCGGCTAGGGAGGCTGCAATTCTTTTTTCCAGCGCTTCGGGATTCTTCAGGAGTTCTGTGGCCTGGCGGTCAACAAACTGCCAGAATGCCAGTCTCCATTTGATTTCCTTTGTTTTTAACAGACACCATCTGAGTAATGTGAGCATTTTAGTCAATCCTTTCTATCATAGAAGTTTGCGGGAGAGCGGCAGAAGCGCCGCTCTCCCGCAGATGCGATTGTGGGGAAGTTATTCCCCGATCAGGGTAAGGTCAAGGATGTTGCCGTCGCTGTCGGCCAGAAGGTCGCAGGTGATGGTGATGG
>CAJUJU010000085.1 GCA_910586835.1 uncultured Acetatifactor sp. | reverse complement strand
TTGCTCAAAACATGTCGCACCGCTCGAACTCGATTGCCCACACCCAGGGATCCGCAGCAAAGCCGTACCGGGCAAGCTCCTCCTTTTTCAGGGTGGAATCCCAGATCCTGCTAAACCCATCCCTTGCCTGGAAGTATGCATTTGTGGGATCGTTGTAAGCCTCTGGCTGGATCACTGCTCCCTCCTGTAAAAAATCCTCCAGCCTCATCTCTGACAGACGCTGTTCACGCACCTCCGCCACCTTTAACCAGATACGGGCCGCCTGCTTCGGCATGTGGATCGACGGCCTCCAGGTGATCCTCTTTGCCTCTCCGGCGCTATAATCCGCCCGGTACAGGTAGCAGCCATCCCCTTCGCAGTCCCCGTCCCCGCCATAATCCGGCGTCTTCTGGCAACAGCCGTCCTCCAGGCAGTCCATGCAGTATTTATAGGCCCAGCTCTCACGGACATACAGCAGGTCTCCTTTTTTACAGGGCGGCTCCTTTTCCAGGTACGGGCGCAACTTGAACCAGGAAGTCCCGTCCGGGTTCCTCCCATAGGTTTCCCCTTCCACGTCCCTTTCTATCTCAATCAGCCGCTTCCCGTATTTGTCTATTTTCCGCTGGATCACCGTATTGTCGTATTTGTATTTCACCAGCCGTCTTGTGACGGTCTTGCGCCCGCCCTGGATGGCCTGCACCATCTCCGCGTTAAACAGCATCGGCAATTCTCTTCCCATCCTTTTTCCCCCTTTACCGGTATTTTCCCCCGTTTCCCACTGATTTTACCTGCTCCACCCAGGACTCCTGCCGCTCCAGCCCCATCATGACCAGGTCGCCGTAACAGAAGCACCTCCGCTGCCCTGTGGCGGTGTCCTCCGTCAGCACATGGTGGGAATAAATCTTTTTTACCTCATAGTTCCGGATCAGCCTGGTATGTACCCATGGCTCCTCGCATATTTTTTCTTCCGCCTGGATCAGATCTCCGGGTCTTACCCGGCAGATGATGGCTGCTGCCAGGCAGCCTTCCACAGCTTCCTGCAGGCTTTCTTCCGGTGCGCCGCTTTTCTTTTCGCCTGCTGCCGGGGAAACCCTTCCCCGGCCTCCTTCTTCCTTCTTTCTCCCTCTCATCGCTCCCCCTATCCCTGCAGGTCTGCCGCCGTCAGCAGCCGGCGCACCAGCTCCGACTCCTGGCCGTTTACGTCCCGGATAAAGCCTGCCGCCTGCAGCAGAAGTTCCCGCATCTTTTTCCGCTGTTTCCCCACTGCCGTCTTCAGGTTTATCTCCTGATCTGTCAGCTGGTATGCTTTGGGGCTGTACCTGTTCAGGCTTTCGTCATACCTTGCCAGAATCCCGGCGCGTAAATTCTCCGGGATCTGCGCCTCCTCCAGGATCCTTTTTAATTCCCCGGTGGTTACAATGCCTTCCGGCGGCAGGCTCCCAAGGGCCTCCGCCATCCCTGCCAGGAGGCCGTCCGCCTCCTGGGGATCCGGTGCAGTCTCCTGGCAGATACGGGTCATCTGCTGCCGGATCTCCGCGGTGGTTAAAAACTTCCCCACGCCGAAGGTATTCTGCCAGAACCCATGCGGCGCCTCCCCGGGGTCTGCATGGTACAGGACTATAGCGTCCCTGTCCTCGCTTCTTCCATCAAAGGCAGGCCAGAGAAAGCCCAGTTCGGGAGCGCTGACCACCCTGTTTTTGCGGGTCATGCCCAGGCTGCCCTCCTCCACGCCCAGGACTGATTTGGTCTCCTTGACCGGGCAAAGCAGGCAGACCACATGCTCGTATACCGCATCGGATTCCCCCTGGTCTGCCCCGTCCATGCCCTTTTCGGGGATATCATAGGACAAGTGGTAAACCAGCAGCTCGTAGGGCCCCTCTTTGGGACGTCCGTCAGCCAGCAGGCGGAAAAACTCCTCCAGTGTCTCCTCCCCCAGGCGGCAGTCCCTTGTCCGCTCCAATACGTCCGCGGCATCGCCTTCCCTTTCCGGCACGGGGCCCGCCAAGCCTACCTGCAGGATCTGGTTTTCCAGCTCCCCGGACAGCATCTTTTTTACCAGGGCCATGTGCTTCCAGATCATTTCTTCCGGCTCTGCCAGGAGGGGCCTGGCAGGCTGCACCGCCATGCCGCCTTTCCCGTCCAGGTAGCAGGCCGCGTACCTGTCGCAACAGAGGTTCTCCTGCTTCCAGATCCGTTTTAATTCGCTTAAATCCCGTATGTTCATTTTTCTCCTTTCCGGGGAGCCTTGTTTCTTTTCGCTTACCGCTCCCCTGTTCCATGTTTACAGTTCCCAAAAGGACTTAAATAAAATTGCGGCCGAAGATCTCCATCCATTTTTCGTAGGAATGCTTTTTCTCAAATGCTTTCTGGGCCGCCTGCTGAAGCAGGGCGTTGATCTCCTCCCCACGGCTGGGATTGTCGTGGGGAGCCTCCTCCGATCCCCGGTGGTGCCGGGGACACAGGTAGACCTTCAGGCCGTACTTTTCCGCCAGATGCCTGTACTGACTGCCCTTCATGCAGTGGTGCTCCTCCAGAACAGTCCTCCTGGCATAATCCCCGTGCAGTTTCATACACAGGTAGCAGGTGCCAGCCGCTTTATTGTGCAGAATTGATTTACTCATGATCCGTTCCTCCCATCATAAGAAGCCGCTCCAGGCCTGCTGCCAGGCCTATGGCCTCCTGGTATGCTTCTTTCAGGTCTTTTTTCGGGATTTCCCAGCTGTCCCGGCCCCCAAAAATGCAGAAGAAACTATCCAGACGGTTCCTTTGCCGCTCCAGTTCCTCCCAGGGCAGTCCCGTCTCCTTCCCATCAAAGGCCTGTCCTGGTTCCTCTGCTTCCTGTCGCTCTCCCTCCTCTTCACGGCTGCTGCCAGTCACCTCCTCAAAGGATACCTCCGGCACCACACCCTCATAATCTCCCAGTTCCATCTGCCCAGGCAGCTTCTCCTCCCCGGGCTCCGGCAAAGCAGCCTGGACTTTGGATTCCTCTGGCCTTGCCTTTATCACCTTGGTATCCCTTCTCTTTTTCTTCCCGGCTTCCCTGTCTTTTTCCTGCCCGACAGACTCTCCATGGCCTTTCGGTGAAGCCGTCATCTCCTCCCCGTATACTTTCCGGAAGGATTCCTCCGCCGTGCCGCAATCCGTCCGGCAGATTCCCTCTGCCGCCCTGATCAGCTCTTCCCTGCTGTACCGCTCCGTCTCCCGGCTCCTGATATTGGTCACGCTGGCGTCCCTGTCGGAAATGGCAAGCATCATCCTTCCTGTCCCCGGGATCCGTACCATGTAGACCGCATTTCCCTGCGGGGCAAGGGTGTCCCCCGCACGGGCACCCGCTCCGGAATAAAACACATTCCACAGCTTCCGGTACAATTCCTGCTGCTCCTTTCCCAGCCGAAGCATTGTCCTATCCAGAGTTGTCCCTTCCGGCTCCGGATCCCCCGTCTCCTGCCCCCTCTCTATTGCCAGTTCGATCTCTGAGATACGTTCCTCGGCTTCTACCTCCTCCCGGACTGCTGCCACCTCCGCCTTGCTCAGGCTCTCCATCAGCTGCTCCGACACGGCGTCCGGCATGTGGAGCATAATGGAGAGCTTGGAAAAGCCCATGTTCCGGTAATGCTCCCGCAGCACATGGCTGTTCCCGCCCACGGAAAACCGCTCCACAATCCTGATGTAGCGCGATACCGTACCCTTATCCAGACCGTACCTTTCTGCCCCAAACTCCTCATGCCCCCGGTATCCGGAGCCGGCAAGGATGTCCGTATCACGGGCCAGTTTCAGGATATAGCCCATCTCCATGTATCCCTCTTTGATCTTTCCTGCCGCCCTGTCTGCCGCCGCCTCGAACTCCGGATAACCCGCAAAAGTAAGCACTTCCCCGTATTCCGTTATTTCCCGTCCCATCTCACACCACCTCCATCAGATCCTCCATAAGCCCTGCCAGGACTCTGGTATTGTTCTTTTCCTGCAGTTCCTGGATATTTTTTTGCCGCAGGGCTGCGCTCTTTTCTGCCAGCATGTAATCTCCGGCCTGCATCCGCCTGCGGATCTCCTGCTGCCATTTCTTCAGAAAAGGCTTTATCCTCTCAATTTCCGGCTCCTCGTCGAAATCTCCCCGGTGCTGGCGGATGGTTCCACCAGGCTCCACTTCTATGGTATAGAAGGGGGTGTCCGGCGCTTCTTTTCTGCGCAGAAAGCAGATATAGGTTTCCCTGCTGACAATGCGCTCAAAATACCTTTCCGTATTCCCCACGCAGTGGTGCAGCGCCATGCCCTCCGCGGTAATCTCCAGGAAATTCCCCGGCACCCGGATCAGGTATTCCTCATCCCCGTATTCATATTTCTGCCGAATCTCCTCCAGCAGTTCCTCATAACCCGGGTATTTCCGGCGCATCTCTTCCGCTTTTCGCTCGGCATTCTCCTGATTCCGCCGCAGCCTGCATTCCTCCGATGCTTCATTATGGCGGCGTTTCAGCTCCCTGGGACGGTAGACCATCTCGTCCCCCAGATCCTTTCCCAGCTCCTTCGCCATGGCAAGGTAATCCTCATACTGCTGCAACACCTCCTCCATCTTTCTGTGGGGATAACCCTCCTTCCCCTGTCTGGTCAGGTAATGCATCAGCTGCTCCGGCGTCAGGTGCATTCCGGCCTCCGATTTCTCATACTCTCCGCTTGTAATCCCGTTCCGCTCCATCCAACAGAGGCATGCGTCGGACAGCTTCTTTCCGGTTCTTTCGCTCCACGCAAGCCACCCCAGCATGTTTCTGCCGCCGTCCGCCTGGCGCAGGCGCCGGATCAGCTGACGGTCTCCCAGCCTCATTACCTCCTCTACACTCTTCCCTCTTATGTTCAGAACGTCAATCGTTCCACTGTAGTAGCCATAAGTGTCTGACAGCTCCCGCAGCAGCCGGCGGAAGCGGCCTTTAAACAAGTATTCCGTGGTTCGAATACATTCTTCCGGGTTTATGATCACAGCATCCAGCAGCAGCCCATAGTTCGCCACAACTCCTGCAGCAGCCATCTGTGGAAGTACATCCCTCCATTCTTCACAGTGTGTTCCCCGGATGCCTGCCCGGATCCCCTCCCTGTCCGGATAAAGATAGCAGGCACAGCGCCTTCTCTGTGCTGGATTGGATTCCTTCCACCTATCCTCCCATTCGTCCCGGTAATAGGTCCTGTTTCTCCGCATGCTCCCCCGCAGCAGGAAGTTCCGAATCTGTTCATCCAGATAAACCACTCTTCCCTTCTCTCTGTTCCAGACAATCTCCGCCCGGAAGAAACGCTCCACTCCCCGCTGTTCGTCCATGTCATGGATTATGGCCAGCGCTGCTTTTTCCCTGATCTGTTGTCCTTTCCTGTGGATGGCAGTCACGGCACGGCCGCACAGGGGGCAGACAGCCGCGTCCTTATGGCGCAGCTTCTCCCGCCGCGGAAAGCTCCCGCCGCAGGCAGTGCACCGGTATGTTCCGCTCCCTTTGTCCCAAAAAATATAATGTCTGCCTCCTGTATGGGTATCTGCCAGCCACTCCCGCACCGCCTGGCCCGGATCAGGAATCTGTTCCATCAGCTCCCTGATCCGACTCTCTTTCCGTATCCCCGCTACCTCCCGTTTCTCTCTTCCATACTCCCGCTCCATGTCCTCAATCCTTCTGTAAGGCTCCTTGTGCCACTCACTTTTTGTGCAGCGCAGAATCAACTCCCTGTCCTCCTTTGACAGAAAATAATCCTCCTCCCGGACATACTCCCAGTAAACGCTATAACCCAGGGCGCTCACAAGGTTCTCACCGGTCCACCTGCCGCTGTCATACTGATAAGTTCCGTATTCCCCTGTTTCCATATCCATGGCATGACGCAGCCGCAGTCTGGCGTCATGCCAGATATCCAGAATCAGATATCCTTCCGCTTCCCTGGCCGTTATCCGGTCTCCCGTTTTCTTTCCCGGACGCTTTTCCGGTACTGTCAGAATCCTTTTTTTCTTCATCTTTTTCCGCTCCTTCCCGAATGGCTTTCTCTGCCTCCTCGATGGTGTACCAGACGTTTTCCCGAATGGGGCCGGCCACGGAAAACAGCCTGGCGGCCAGGATCCTCTCCCCGTCCTCCCGTATCAATCCCAGGCAGGATCCTTTTTTTCCCTTCACCCTTGGCTCCCTGCCCCTGGCAATGGCGATTCCGCCAGTAAAATCCGCCTGCGCCTGCTCCTCCGCCACGGTGACCCCTGTGCTTCGGTGTTTCCACTCCCTCCTCGGGTGGCGCACCATGTACCGAATGGCCTCCCTGGCTATATCCGGCCTGCCAAGCTCCCGCACCAGGGTCAGTCGGGTGCAGGAGACCCGGGTATTTGCCCCATCCTCCGCAATGTCCCCTTCCGCTTCCGCCTCAAAGAAACGGTTTCCTTCCAGCCCGTAGTAGTTCAGGCAGTCCAGCACATACTCGCAGGCGTGCAGACCCTCCCTGCCGCACTTGCTGTTTTCCGCTTCCGCAGGCTCCCACAGCGCATACTGGAATACCCCATGGCCCATATGGCAGCTCAGGTCCTGCCCGGTTGCCTTATATACTTTCATTTCTCCGCCTCCCCCAGGTAGTAATCCAGGACAATGTGCCGCAGTTCGTCACGGCCGCACATGCCCATGTAAGCGGCACTCTCCGGAAGCCCTGCTGCCTTTATGATGGCATCGCTCACGCGTATCCGGTGATTGGATGCGCGCTTGAGCCCTGCTGCCAGCACCTCCAGCAAGGACTTATCCTTTTTTTCAAAAACGGCTCTGGCAAGGGGTTCCTCCTCCACCACCAGCTGCAGAATATAGTCCTTCCAGTCCTTCAGCTCACTCTGCAGATGCAGCTTTTCCGCCTCCCGCTCCAGCCTTCCGGCCGCCGCCATACCGGGGGTGCACAGGCAGCTTCCCGGCTCCCCGCTGTAGTAGTAGTCCTCTGCGTCTTCCCTGTCGATATCGTTTTCCTCTGCCAGGCTGACCAGGGCTTCCAGATCCCCCTCCGCTTTCTGGGCAGCCGCCGCCCTGTTCAGATCCTCCACCGTGTCAAAAATACCGAATTTATGTACCATGTTTCTCCCTTCCCTGCTCCAGTTGCACCGGTGCAACTTCCTGTTTTTGCAAAAAGTATCCTCTCTTGCACCCCTCCAAAATCCTCCCAGCCCTGGTCGTTTACCTCGCAGGCTACCATTCCTTCACTTCCGAAAAAAAGTCCTGATATGCAGCAAGCAGCGGCAGCCTGTAGCGCATCAGCTCGCTGTATTCGTGCCGGCCCTCCGCCCTCAGCAGATGCCCGCCCTCCTCCAGCAGAAGCAGAATATCGCTCCAAAGGCAGGCATTTTTTACTTCCTTCTGTTTCTGCGTCTTCCAGCCGTTTGCTGACCACTGCTCCGGCCAGTGCTGGCTGATGGCATCCGCCACATGGCCGCATTCCGTATGTACAGTGATTTCACAGGCATAGTTGAAACGCTCCAGGGCATCCCGCAGGGCGTACAGGGTCAGCCCGCCCTCGGTAGTCTCCTCATACTCCGCGATCCGCGGCGGCGGCTCGTGGGGCGTCCCGTCCGCCTTTTTTGCGCTCATCAGGTAGATCACCCTTCCCTTTCCCTTTGCGGGCCCCCGCAGGCTTGTCCCGATGTAAATGTCTACGGTCTGCATTTTTTCCTCCTTCCTGGGTCATCCGCAGCAGCGTATACTCCCGGTATTTGAATCCTGTTACCGGATTGATCCCTTCGTGGTAGGATTCCTTATCCAGATAGAATCCCTTGGGGATCCGCACAATCCCTTCCTCCCAAGTCTCCCACCTCCTCACAATGCGTTCTTCCGGTTTGGGCAGCGGAAGGTTCCTGGAAGCAGAATAACTTGCCTCCCTCAGCCTGGGATCCGTCCTGGGCGTCTTGGTCAGGTAAGCGGCCAGTTTCCGCACATCGCCCTTCTTATTGCAGGGGATCATCTCCACCAGTCCATGTGCCCACGCCCTCGCCACAATCAGATCCGTGTCCGGTATCCGGTTCAGAATCATGTGGATGTGCCAGGCGTTTTTTGTCCCAACTTCAATGTTCCTGATCCACCGCAGGACAGCTCCCCGCTTCCGGTATTCCTTCCGCACACAGTCAACAAATTTTTCAAACTGCTTCTTGGCCATTTTCATGTCCGGCGGTCTCTCCTGCCTGGCATAAGTCAGCGTCAGGTACGGATCCTCCTCCCGGAACCACTTCCGCAGCTTCCTTCTGCAAAGCTTCTCCTTGTTCCGCTGGTTCACCTTCTCCATCTGCTCCGGCGTGGGTTTCGCCTTTTCTTTCCTTTTCTGACCGGGGGCTCCATATCTTCCGGTATGGTATTCCTCGATCTCCACCGCATTCCTGTAGCGGTAGGTTTTTCTTTTATGCGCCATATGTCTGTCCTATCTTTAATATCTTTATCGAGTCTGAAAAGGCTGTGAAATTCAGCCTTTCTTCTTGCTTTCCCAGGACGGATATGGTACAATAATCTTGTGCGGAATATCGTCCATCCCAGGACGGCCGGTGCCTTCGGGCACCGGTTTTTTTATTTACCCGGAAGCCTTGTGCCGGGCGTGCAGCTCTTCCCCGACCTGACGGCTCTCCTCTTCTGTCTCCGGTGCCAGGGTGCCCCGGGAGTTACAGTATTTCCTCCTGCCCCCGCCCATCAGGCCCTTTACCCAGGCGATCTGCCGGTCGTAGTGCTGCACCGTTACCCAGAACTGCTGTCTCTCCCGTTCCAGCCGCTCCACCAGTACCTGCAGGGCGGCATCGGTGACCGCCAGATAGCTGACGCCGTGGATAGTGGCAAGGCGGATCCCCGGATGGGTGCCCCACAGCAGCCCGTAGGCCTCATCCGCTTCGTTCTCCCTGGTCAGCAGGACGGGCTTCTCCGGCTCCGCCTCCAGCTGCCCGATGATCTCCTGTAATCTCTCTTCCTTCATGGTTCCTACCCTCCGGGATCCGGCATCCCTCCCCTGGCCCCGCCCCTTTCCGGGGCTTTTCCCGCCAAAAAAGGCAAAAAAATAATAGGGGGGTGCCTGTCCCACTGAAAATGTGCCGTTTTCGGTTCTTATTTCCCGCTCTCCCGGGATGCCATCCACGCACAGCCTACCAGAATGGCCCCCAGGGCAGCTGCAGTAAGATACATCCCCGCTTCCACCGCCCCGGGAATCGCAAGCAGTGCCAGGAAGGCCAACGCCCCAAGCAGGTTTCCCGCATTGAGTATTTTCCGCATCAGTTTTCCTCCGATCTGCAGATCTGCATGATTTCCCAGCCTTTATATAAAAAGTGCAGCACTTCTTTGTCATTCCATGCCCTCTCGGACAGCTCCTCCCCAAGGCACTTGGCCACGGTTTCAATGCCCTCAAAAAGATGGAGCTTCTTCTGGCGGCTCTCACAGATGCCGATCCGGTCGTTATAGTCCCTGGTATCACACCAGGCCTGCAGCTGGGCAATCTTTTGATCCAGCCAGGCCCGCAGCCTTTCCTCCTCAGACGTCCGCAGCTGCCCCATGGCGGCACGAAGCTGTTCCAGTTCCTCCAGCCTCTGCTCTTCAATCTTCTGCAAATGCTCTGTCAGATCCCTGCGCTGGGTGTCGTCCAGCAGGATCCAGCTGTTGATCCAGGCGTCGCAGAGGGTTGCCTGGGGGTACTCTTCCCGGATCTGTGCGAAGACAACCTTTGCCAGCTCCTTGTTGGGTGTGTTCCAGGGCTTCTCCGGATGGTCCTTGATCTCCTGGATGATGTAAGCGATCTCTTCTTTTTCAATCATCTGTGGTTCCTTCCTTTCT
>CAJUJU010000084.1 GCA_910586835.1 uncultured Acetatifactor sp. | reverse complement strand
AATAATTCTCTTGGAATTTTCAGGGTTGCATTACTGTTTATTTGTCAAAGAGCATCGTTGCTGTTCCTCGCGGCAACTTTGATATCATATCATGTGCCGTTTCCTTTGTCAACAGCTTTTTTGAAATTTCTTCTAATTTTTACAGGATCACATATTTCACTCTCTGTCGGGCGCTGTACAAAGGCTGAGAGCGGCAGAATATTCTTGCTGCTCCCATAAAACGATCATTCCCCATTGCTCATGTATTTCCATGCTGCAGTACGTTCAGTCTTTCCTGCAATACCCTGCAGCCCAGATAATAAAAATCCCTGTTCTCATACATTCTGTAATCGCTCTCCATGCACCAAAGCAGCGCAAGATAGGTGTCATACCACATTGCGCGTCGCTTTTCCTCTCCGCTTAATTCCGAAATCCCATACCCTTCGTAAAAGGCCTTATCATACTGATGACTGCGGAATCCCGCCTCCATCAGTGGATCCGCCCACAGACACCTCTCAAAATCAATGATCCCCTCAATCTTATCATCCGCAATAAACACATTCCCTGCCCAGATGTCCCAGTGTACAAACCGGGGAACTTTTACCGACTCAAAACAGGCCCGATCCTCCTCCAGCATCTGCAGGACGGTTTCCCTGGCCGCAGGAATCGCGATCTGCTTACGCATTGCATCCGCATAGGCGTCCAGAATCATACTCCGGAATACCTCATACCAGTCGTCTCCCTGTCTGTCAGCCTGACCATAATAACCGAATTTCTCTCCCTGTACCTGATTCAGCTCCCTGTTATAGCCTCCAAGCGCGCGGTAAATTTCCTGCCGCACACTTTCCGGCAAACGATCCTGCAAACCCGACAGGCTTTGTCCCTCCAGCATTTCCATAAAAAAATACTCTCTGTCCGCAATCTCACAGCTGTCGTCATAAAAAAGAATCTTCGGCACAGGCACCTTGGTGCGCCCCGCAATCATTCTCATAGAATCCACTTCGCTGAACATGATATTCTTTTCATAAGTCATAACAGGAACTTCCCTGGGCGGCGCGATCTTTAACACCGCCTGCCGATCACCCAACCCAATCCGATAGGCGACATTAAAGTATCCTTCCTTCAGCTCTTCCATCTCCGATGCATCCCGTCCGAATGCTCGCTGTACCATTTGGTTTACCACAGCTTCCGTCAATGCGCTCTTTGTGATACTGACCGGCATATTTCCTCTCCTTTTCTCTGATTTGTCTGTCACAGTACAATGGGGTTTCCTGCCCGCAGAAACAAAATTCTTCAGCCGGCAATGCTTCCGGCCTTCAGCCTCTCATATCCTTCCGCCATGGAGAAGTAGACTTCTCTCACCCGCTTCAATAGGTATTGCCCCTCTATGTCATATACCTCCGCACCGCTCTGCCCGATTTCTATTTTCTCTGTATTGTGCCCGGTCAGATACTCTGCTGCATCCTTTATATTCATCCATACCTCCCTCTGTCGTCCCCTGCGGCGCCGACCTACGGCATCTGGACTCCGGAAAGCAGTGAGAACTGACATTTACCTCAAAGCATCTCATTAAAAAACACCACCCTTCTTCTTTTTGCCTGTAATATCGAGACCGTGATCTTCTGCTTCGATATTATAGCATTGGGAAAAAAGTGGTGTGCAATTGCAAGGTTTCAGTTTTTTCTCATTTCTGTCTCAAACGCTTTCAATAACGCTGCCTTCTCTTTTGTATGATACAACGTCTCCAGATACCTGTCCGCTCTGTAAATCAGTTCATCGCTCTGCCCCGGGCTCAAAAGTACCACCTTCCGATCATAATGCCTCCTCTGCCAGGGCAAACCATAAGGCAGAAGGCCGTTCCCGCCTTCACTCCTGTCATCCCGGACAGCCGGCCGATCCCATAGCCCCCTGCCATCCTACAGCAGGCAGCCCGAAATCAGCGGAATGAAATCAAATTTATCCGACAGCAGCTCTATTCCGTAGGCCAGGAAATTGTGCCGGTACAGGAAAGTGAGAATCTGGCTTTCCTCCGTATAGGACAGTATCACCTGCCCGATAGCCCCCAGATCCATCATCATCGCAAAGGTATAGACCGTCCAGAGCACCAGCACCACCTCCGCAACGCCGAATACGATTCCCAAAAGCTTATTGACAAAGCTTACCACCGGAAGCTTGGATACCAGCTTTGCGGAAAAAAACACCAGGCTCAGTAGATGATGCACGATTCCAAGCAACCCCAGCAGTACGACAGTGACTACTACATGAACCATCTTTCCGTCATGATAGCTGCTGACCCCCCCCGCGATCAGGGCTATCACGCCGCAGAGGATCAACATGGATACCAGGGAAATGATCTCCTTCACCATGCCTTTTTTGTATCCGTCACACGCCTTCCCAATCGCCGCAATAATCACGATAATCAACAAGATGTTAATACTCAGTCCGCTCATTTGTCCCTCCTCTTTCTATTTCAGCTGTATTGTATCTATGGAACTGTCCGTCACCAGCATGTATCTGTATGAATTTCCCACCGGAAGCATAAGCCGTACCGGCTTTGCAAACTCTCCGTTAAATTTCTCAATTCCGTCCATGGTCATAATGACGCATTCCGTATCATTGTAAGCCACAAAATTGGATTCCCCGAAAAAGATATCCGTATAATCTATATTAATATCGAAGCTCCCGACCTTTTCCGCCAGCGTATTGTATACATCCATCCGGTACAGCTTTTCACCGTCATCCGAGCGGAACACCAGCCCCACATACTTATCGCTGTGATAGACCGCTCTGATCTCACTGTCAAGGATGATTCCGGCCACTTCCTTCGGAGCATGGTTTCCCGAATAGATGGTCAGCCGGTTGTCCCCCACCGCAAAGGCCGTATTATCATTCATAAACTGCACCTGCGGCGTCAGCGTATCCGTATAGGAATAGACGCTCACCATGTAGTCGTTCCCGTTTTCCCCTACAACGCCAAAGTTGTAAAATACAACATTGGTCTTCATCACTCCGGTATCCACATAGATATATGCCACACACAGCAGTTCTCCGTTTGGCGAAAGGCTGATGGATGTAGGGTAGCCGGAACCGGTCATATGAGCCTGTCCCTCATAATCTTTCCCGTCGGCATTCGGATTATAGGTGTGGATCAGCGCCGCGTCCGTCCCTTCCAGCACAGCAGTCACATATCCGTTGGCCGAGACCGCCAGCTCCCGAATGGGCATGGTTGTAGTAATCTCCCGCAGTTGCTTCTCCGTGTTCTGCACATAGATAGATCTTCCGTTATAGGCTCCTATGGCCACCGTATCCCCGCACACTGCCAGCAGAATATCCTGCATTCCGTAGGTCTGGTTCCACGTCACATTCCCTTTTGCATCGGTGCAGTGCGCACCGTCTTTACTGTAGGTCAGAATAGCGTTTCCCAGCCGGATATCCACGGAACTCGAAACGCTCTCCCGGGGCACGGAAAAGATAATGTCATAGTCCGTGTAGACATGCCTCCTATACTGGACTACAATCAGGGCAATCAGCGCAGCAGCGCCGGCAAGCAAAAGCAGGATGCGGTATATGTTTGCCAGCTTATGTCTGATGATCTTTTCCTTGTAGCCGGTCTGCCTTCGTTCCCGCTTTTCCTTTTCCTTCATATAGCTTTTGATGTCCGCCATATTGCCTCCGCTGTTTTTTTCATGGCAGAGACCCGAAAAACCTTTCGGTTTTCCGGGTTCGCCATCAGTTCATTGCCGCAAGTCTCGGGCAGAGACCCGAAAAACCTCTCGGTTTTCCGGGTTCGCTTCGCTCGTCAAATGGCCGAACAACCCGCTGCTTGAGCAAGCTCTGCAGCGGGTTCTCCGTCCACTTGACTCTGCCCTTTGCGCACATTATACCATAGCTTCCACTATTGTGGTAATAAAATTTTCTGGCCTATCTTGATATCGTCTGGATCAGTAATATTATTCAGGGAACAGATCTCAGCCACTCTGGCATCGCTGCCGTATCTGGCCAGGCAGATTCCGATCAGTGTATCTCCCCTCTGGATAGTGTAGGAGACCGGCTCCGGGACAGGCTCCGGCGTAGGTTCCGGCGCCGGAGACGGAGTGGGTTCCGGCGTTGGACTGGGATCCGGTGTCGGCGTAACCGTCGGCTCATTCACGGAAGGCTGTTCCGGCAGCTGACCGGAAACTTCGCCGGAAGGCAGGGTGGACGGATCCTCCTGCTCCGGCCCAGGAGACGGTTCCGGACCCGGGACAGCAGGCTGTCCTTCTCCGAAGCCCTGGGAACCCTGATTTCCGGTTCCCGCGTTCTGAACCGCCTCGTTTTCTTTTCGAATGGCCTCCGTCAGCCTGTCCTCCGCCACAATGGTGCCTACCTGAGCCGTCCCATTGGAGACCTCCACCGCATCCGGCAGCTGCCTCTCCGAAAAGGAATCCAACATTTCCCTGGCAGCCATCTGAAGCTCGTCCAGTCTCCGGCCGCCATCCATAGTTGCAAATCCTGCCGCGCACAACAGAATAAAGATTGCCGCGGCAACCGTCTTCATCTGCCTCAGCCTGGTATCCACCGGCTTTCCTTTTTTCCCGGCCTGTCCGTTCTCCCGGTAAATGCTGCGGGATCTCCCGGTCTCTTCCTCCGCCCGGCTTCTGCGTTCCTCCTGCCTGCGCTTTACCACGTCATACTTTTCCTGGTCAAACTCCTCGGGCTTTACTTCTTCCTGCCGCTCCTCCAGCATAAACCGAAGCATACTGTCATTTTTTTCATAAAATTGTGCGTATCCCTCTATGTATCTGCACACCCCCTGCTCATAGACATGAAAGCCTTCCACCATCTCTCCGTCCAGCAGGCGATATCCGAGAAAGGTATATTCGCCAAAGTATCTCTTCCTTGTCTTCTCTGCCTCCTGAAGCACCGCCTGGGACAGGTGCCGGGTTTCTCGCTGCAGAAAGTTCAGCTTTGCCGCGCCGTAAAAGAACAGGTAGGTGATCCCGGCCTCCTCCCTGCGCACCCCGTACAATGCAACTGCAAGGCCTTTGTCAAGGGCATGTCCGTTCATTTGCTTGATATAGGAGATGACGTAATCCTCCACATAAATCTTGCAGCTGTGATTTGTCTCGCCAATCTGCGTGACATTTTTCGGTAAATCCATAAAAAACACCTCCTATGCCGATACTGTAGATAATAGCATCGACATACGGAGGTATTTTAGCGTTCTTTGTCATGTCAGACAGAAAAACGTTCGACATTTTATTCGGTTTATTCAGAACATTCAAACCGGTACACCGTCTCGGAGGCGTATTCCCTGTCTCCCCCAAAGACGCAGGAGGGGAACTGCGGCTTGTTGACGGAGTCCGGGAAATACTGAGTCTCCAGGCACATTCCCATCCTGGGACCGTAGACCGCACCCTCCTTGCCGTTTTGCTCCGCAATAAAGTTGCCCGCATAAAACTGTACGCCGGGAAGCGTGGTGTAAGCCTTCATTACCCTGCCGCTCCTAGGAGCCTTCACCGTTGCAAAATGACGAAGCTGTCCGTCGTCCTGCCACCCGTCGATCACCCAGTTATGGTCATAGCCCCCGGCAAACTGAAGCTGTTCAAACGCCTCTCCAATCTCCCTGCCCACCTGTTTTGCCGTGGTGAAATCCATGGGAGTTCCCGCCACCCGGGCAATCTCCCCTGTGGGAATGGAACCGGCATCCGCAGGCGTATAGCTGGAAGCTGCCAGCCAGAGCTCATGACCCTCGATACTTCCGCTGTCATGCCCGTCCAAATTAAAATAAGTGTGGTTGGTCAGATTCAGTATGGTCTTTTTGTCACTGGTTCCACGATACAGAAGATGAAGGCTGTTGTCCTCCCCCAATCGGTAGGTCACGGAAACCTGCTTATTGCCGGGGAACCCCATTTGTCCGTCCCCGTCGCAAAGCGCAAAGGTCACGCCGTCCTTTGTCTCTCTGGCCTCCCAGTTGCGCTTGTGATACCCTTCCTCAATGTGGCTGTGGAGATTGTTCACTCCGTCGTTCACATCCGCGTGGCAGACAACACCTTCAATGATATACTCCGCTCTGCCGATCCGGTTTGCGCTGGGCCCGATCACCGCGCCGAAAAAGCTGGGATTTTTCAGATAATCCTCCGCCCGGTCAAAGCCAAGTACCACATCGGCTTCCTTTCCGTCCTGATCCGGCACGATCAGCTTTACGATCACCGCTCCAAGACTGCTCACCGTCACCTTCATTCCGCTGTCGTTGGAAAGCGTATACAGCTTTACCTCGCCCTTCCCCGGAAGCTGTTCCCAGACAGCCGTCTCAATTTTAATTGCCATAATCCAGTCCTCCCGATCAACATAATCCGTGCACTACAGCTCCACCCGTCCCTCCAGGGCACGCAGCAGAGTCACTTCGTCTATATATTCCAGATCACCGCCCACCGGCACACCGCTGGCGATCCTGGTGACCCGGATACCCGTTGGCTTGACCATCTTGCTGAGGTACATTGCCGTGGTCTCCCCCTCCAGGCTGGAGTTGGTGGCTATGATGACCTCCTCCACCTCGCCCTGCAGCCGTTCCATCAGCTCTTTCAGCCTGATATCCCCGGGGCCGATACCCAGCATGGGGGAAATCGCCCCGTGCAGCACATGGTACACGCCCTCATAGCGCCCGGTCTTTTCATATGCCGTCAGGTCTCTTGTATTTTCCACCACCATAATCATTTTATGGTTGCGGTTCCGGTTGGCACAGACAGGACAGATATCCCTGTCTGTCAGCGTATAACACTCCCTGCAATAGCGCACATTCTCCTTGGCATCCACAATGGCCCTGGCAAGCCTGTTCACCTTGTCCTGCGGCATATTGATCAGGTGGAAGGCCAGTCTTTGCGCAGACTTGTTTCCAATGCCCGGGAGCGCAGCAAGCTCTTCTATTAATTTGTTGATATGTCCGCTGTAAAGCTCCATCAGAAGGGCAATCCTCCCAGTCCTCCGGTCATTTTGCCCATCAGCTCCGCACTTGCCGCATCCGCCTGACGCATGGCCTCATTGACGGCAGCCACCACTGCGTCCTGCAGAGTCTCAATGTCTTCCGGATCCACGATCTCTTCCGCAAGAACAATGCGCAGAACCTCCTTCTTTCCGTTCACCGCCGCTTCCACGGCGCCTCCGCCGGCCTTTGCCACAAACTCCTTCGTCTCCAGCTCCTTCTGGCCTTCCTCCATCTGACGCTGCATGCGCTGTGCCTGCTTCATCAGATTATTCATGCTTCCGGGTATTCCGCCCCCGGGAAATCCGCCTCTCTTTGCCATGTGTGCTCCTCCCTTACACTAATGATCTTCTTCCTCTTCCTCGTCGATCTCCATCCGGACAATCTGGGAAAGATCCACAAAGTTCTGCTCGAACTCCTGCTGCCCTCTGACCGTCTGGATATTCACCTCTATCTCCTTACCGGAAAAATCGGACAGCAATGCCTCCAGCTGCCGCTTATTCTCGGGATGCTGTAAAAAATAATCGGAAGGGATGCCGTCCTCCAACACTACCGTCAGCCTGTTGTCGCCGCCCAGGCTGAGTTTGGCAGACTTCAGGTAAATTCTCATGGGGTTGTCGGCGCTTCCCGAAATGGCCGGCCACTTTGAGACAATCTCCCGCACATCCTCCGGTATCGCCTTGGGCAGCTCGGGCTTCCGCCCGCCCGGGTTCTCCGCCGCGGTCCCCGGCTGTCCCGCCGCCTGCCCCGGGGACACCACCGACACAACGCCCTTCTCCAGCTTATCCTCCACCTGACGGATCCGATCCAGAACGGCCTCCCCGTCCGTCTCCATCTCCGGCCTGCAGAGTTTGATCAAAGCAATCTCCACCAGGATCCGCTTCTGGGCGGCATAGCGAATCTGCCCGGAGAGCTCGGAAAAAATCCGAATATAACGTACGATCTGATCCGGCTCCGCCCTTGACGCCTCTTCCTTCAGCCGTTTCAGGTTATCCGCAGACATGTCGATCACATCTTCCAGGTTATCCGACGCCTGCACCAGCATGAGATTGCGCAGATACCAAGTAAAGTCCGACACAAACTGTGTCAGCTCACGCCCCTGCATCACAATCTCCTCCAGCAGCTTAATACAGCCCAGCACGTCCCTGTCCAGGACGCCGCACAGCAGCCTGCTGAACACTTCCGTATCCACGGCCCCCAGCACATCCAGCACATTTTCGTAGGTCAGCTCTCTGCCCAGATAAAACGCAATACACTGATCCAGCAGGCTCAGCGCGTCTCTCATGGATCCGTCCGCCGTCTTGGCCAGATAGCGGAGCGCCCTGTCCTCCACCTGTACATGCTCCGCATCGGTCAGCTCCTTCATCCTCGCCGCAATGGTATCAATGGAAATCCGCTTGAAGTCATACCTCTGGCAGCGGGACAAAATTGTCACCGGCAGCTTGTGCACCTCTGTGGTGGCCAAAATGAAAATGACATAGGAGGGCGGCTCCTCCAGGGTCTTCAGCAATGCGTTGAAGGCTCCTATGGAGAGCATATGCACCTCGTCTATGATGTAAACCTTATAATTTCCCTCCGCCGGAGAGTAGGAGACCTCCTCCACGATCTCCCGGATATTATCCACACCGTTGTTGGAGGCGGCGTCAATCTCTATGACATTCATGCTGGCGCCGGCGGCGATGGCGCGGCAGATGCGGCACTCTCCGCAGGGACCGTCCTCCGCGGGATTTTCGCAGTTCACCGTGCGGGCAAAGATCTTTGCAACCGTGGTTTTTCCGGTTCCTCTCGTCCCCGTGAACAGATAGGCATGGCCGATGCGCTTCGCCTTGAGCTGGTTTTTCAGCGTAGTCACGATATGATCCTGGCCCTTCACATCCGCGAAGGTGTCAGGTCGGAATTTTCTGTATAGTGCTGTATATGACATGAGTGCAATCCTTCCGGCTTACTTAATCTCCAAAGCTGATGCCCAAAAGCTTGGCCTCCTGCACGATGCTCGCGTCGGGCTCTATCATCTTCAGCTTCCCCGCCACATCCTCCAGGGGAACCTTGACGATCTCACGGTTTTTATATCCCACCATGAAACCGTACTGTCCGTCCAGAATCAGCTTGCCTGCCTCAGCCCCCAGACGGCTTGCAAACACACGGTCATAAGGGCAGGGGCTTCCGCCTCTCTGCGTATGTCCCGGAACGGTGACGCGAACCTCTCTTCCCGTCTTTTTCTGAATGGCCGCAGCCACCTCATAGGATACGGAGGGAAAGGCTCTCTTCTCCAGCTTTTTCTTGTATTCCTTTTTGGAAAGCGCTGCGTCATCCTTGGAAATCGCTCCCTCCGCCACCGCTATGATGGTAAAACGGCTGCCTCTTCTGTCTCTCTCCTCTATCTTGTCAATCACCTTATCAATATCGTAGGGAATCTCGGGAAGCAGAATGATGTCCGCGCCGCCTGCCATTCCGGCATTTAAGGTCAGCCAGCCCACCTTATGTCCCATGACCTCCACAATAAATACCCTGCCGTGGGAGGCCGCCGTGGTATGAATGCAGTCAATGGCATCAGTGGCAATGTCAACCGCACTTTGAAAGCCGAAAGTCATGTCCGTTCCCCAAAGGTCATTGTCGATGGTCTTGGGAAGCGTGACAATATTCAGCCCCTCCTTGCGGAGCAGATTGGCCGTCTTGTGCGTGCCGTTCCCGCCCAGGATCACCAGACAATCCAGCTGAAGCTTATAGTAATTCTGCTTCATGGCCTCCACCTTATTCAATCCGTTCTCGTCCGGATCCTGTATGGTCTTGAAGGGTGTTCTGGAGGTTCCCAGGATCGTTCCGCCCTTTGTCAGGATGCCGGAAAAATCCTTGCCGGTCAGCATCTGGAATCTGCTGTAGATCAGGCCCTTATACCCGTCCAGGAATCCGTAAATCTCCACCTGCTCCCTGCTGGCCGCCAGAGTCTTCACAACGCCTCTCATGGCGGCGTTCAGTGCCTGACAGTCTCCGCCGCTGGTCAACATACCGATTCTTTTCATATGAATTCCCTCCTGCTTTTCTTTTTTTCTATTATTGCCGGTTTTAAACGCACTTACATCTTACCCTTTTCAGGAAAAATTTGCAACCGTTACACAGGGGATTCAGAAAAAAGTTGTTGCAAAAGAAGGCTTCCTATTATAAAATAGAAACGCACTGGAGATGTACCCAAGCGGCTGAAGGGTCCGGATTCGAAATCCGGTAGGTCGGCTTTGCCGGCGCATGGGTTCAAATCCCATCATCTCCGTAAAAAAAGGCGCCTGTATGGTAGCTACTCATAAAACAGTATCAATCAACAAACTGAAATAGGGTAGCTG
>CAJUJU010000083.1 GCA_910586835.1 uncultured Acetatifactor sp. | reverse complement strand
AGTATTGATTTTTCAAGGAGCAAATCCCATTTTTAATGTGGGAAGTTTGAGTTATATCATATAATAAACATTTTGTCACCATCAAAACGCAAACTTGTACCATAAAACAAACTTCTCTCTCATAGCACTGCCTGAACGCTCCCGTCTTCTGCCGTTCCGTAAAATACTTTCATATCCTCCTGATAACCAACGCCAATTCCAAGGCTTTTATCATCCGTCCGATATCTTACAGAAAACATCTTAATAATAGACGCCGCATCCATGATGCTTACAGCGAAAGCATTGCCTTAGCCAAAGCTACTGTCTGCAGATTTATACACAAAAAATAGTGGAAATCCGGTCTTTGACCAGGTTTCCGCTATTTAACAATAAGCTGCTGACGGGAATCGGACCCGTGACCTCCGCACTACCAATGCGACGCTCTACCGACTGAGCCACAGCAGCATCACAGTGACAGGAGAACTACTGCTTCCCCGCAATCACTGTTAATAATTATAACAACTACTACAAAAGTTGTCAACAGAATTTTTCAATTTTTTCACACAATATAAATGTCAATATTAAATGTGACACTTTTTTAAATTTGATTTTCAGACAAAAAGGCGACAGAGCTTCCTATACTCCATCGCCATCCTGTTACGCCTGATTCATTTCCTCGTTCTTGATTTTCCTCGTACAAGCCCTTATGCTGCCAGGCTGTCTAACCCATTCTAAAGCGTTCTCTGCCTTTATCCGCTCCCTTTTGAAAAAGTGTTCCGTCAACTTACTATTATGGGGTTATTACCGGCTTTCCTTCTTCATCAAGTAATGGAGTGAAGCCGCCTGCATTTCCGCTCCTGCGAAACACATAATTTACACCTGTCTCTACATCAACCCATATTTCAGTTACCTCAAGTGTTCCCTGACTATAAATTTTTGTACCAACGATCCATAAGTCCTCCTTCCAAATACAATCTGCCTCTTACAAAATCACTTCATTTCCAAAAGAGAGAGAATCAAAAAGCAGCGTTACTGCCTTTACAAAAACAAATCAAAGTGAGCTCTTCAGCCCTGTTTCTGCTCCGTCCTGCAAAGCTCCCCCAGAATTCCCCGAAACACATAGGGACGCATCCCTGCCGGATCTACATGAAAGCTCTGCTCCGTGGTAATGGCCATCATATAAGTCAACAAATGCGCAAAAACACTGTAAACCATATAATCCATTGGCAGATCATCCCGCAGTTCTCCACGCTCCACCGCCCGTCTCAACACCTTCTCAAATATGGCCATGGGCATACACTTCTCAGCCTCCCGGGTACCAAGCTTCTGTCGGATCAGCTGGCTGAATTCCGAATTGTCCGTCAGGATATGCACAAACCGCAGGAAGCAGAACTTTCTGCCGTTCTCTTTTTCCATCTCATCCAAAAGATAATCCAACTGTTCCCGAAAGCTTTCCTTCTCCAGAAGAATCTTTCCCAGCCAATCAAACAGCCACTGCATATAATAGACCATGGCACAGGCCACGATTTCCTCCTTGGTCTCAAAATACTCATATGCCGTTCCCTTTCCGATACCGGCTCTGTCAGTGATGGTAGAGACCCTAAGACCCGCGATATCCGCGCCCTCCTCAATCAACTCCACCACTGCCCGGTACATGCCAAGCACCTTCGGCGGCACATCTCTTATCTCTTCCAGTCCTGTAATTTTCCCCATTCCAATCTCCATGCCGCTCCCTTGCGGCGACTCAAATCCGGACGCCAGTCACCTGAAAAAAGGCACCGGCCTGTTCGCAGACGCCGGCCTGTCTTCAGGTGCTGCCCGGTGTGCAAAGAATTTCACTCTTTTCCAATTGATCTCTGCGCCCTGATCAGCCTTTTCTGTTGAACAGGTCATAAACACAGGGGATAACAATCAGGGTCAGCAACGTACCATAGAGCAGCCCTCCTATGGTTACCACCGCCATGGGCTTTGCCATCTCAGATCCCATGTCGTTGCTGAATACCATGGTAGACAGCGCCAGGATCGTGGTCAGTGCCGTCATAAGCACCGGCCGAAGCCTGGTGCGCCCGGCCTCCAGAATAGCGGCCCTCTTCTCCATACCGCTCTCCCGCAGCTGATTCATGTAATCGATCAGCACAATACCGTTATTTACAATAATCCCTGCCAGCATGACAAATCCTATCATGGCAATAACGCTGATCTCACTGCCGCTGAGAAACAATCCCAAAAATCCTCCCGTAAACGCAAGCGGTATGGTAAACATAATGATAAAGGGCGACTTCAGCGACTGGAACTGCGCCACCATGATCAGATACATGAACGCAACCGCCAGCACCAGCATAAGCATCATCTGTTCCATGGCATCATTTATCATCTCATTCTCACCGGTAAATACAAGTCTGTAACCTGCGGGCACCTCATAATCCGCCAGCTTTTTCTCCACCTCGCCGGACACCAGGCCAACATTGTATCCGTTGGCAATGGACGCGGACACGGATACATACCTGCTCTGATCCTGACGATTGATGGATGTCAGAGAAGCTGCCGCTTCAAAATCAGCGATGTCCTCCAGCCGCAGCACTGCCTCCTCGCCGTTTTCGTCCTTGCCGGAAATCTCCAGCCCTTTTACCAGCTCTCTTGTCAGCTCCATGTCGCTTCCGCTCATCACATATACATTGTAATCCTTGTCCGCCGCCACCAGCGTGGTAGCGCTGCCGGCCTCCGCCAGCCTGCCGTAAATCTGACTGTAGACCTGCGCCACCGTCAGCCCGTAGTGAACCGCCTCGTCCCGGTCAATGGTGATACGAAGCTCCTCGTCCGCATCTTCCAATCCATCGCTGACCTCCGCAGTCCCCTCCACACTCTCCACAATGGCCGCTACTTCTCCGGCAATTCGCTGCAGTTCATCCAGCTCTCGCCCGCGCACCTGAATGGAAATACCGCTTCCGCCCATGGCGCTCATATCCATGCTGGAAGTATCTATCTTAATCTCCGCGTCCATTCCGGCAGTCATTTCCCGGATGGTGTCCGCAATCTCTTCATTGGTTCTTTTTTTATCCTCTCTGGTCACCACATAAACCGTGGTGGAATTGGTGCTGGCATTCCCGCCGCCTCCCATCATGGAAAGCCCGGAAGAACTGGTCATGGCTCCTACATTTTGTACCTCCTCAATGGACATGATTGCCTCCACCACCTGGTTCGTCAGCTCCCTGGTTTGATCCAGAGTGGCATCGTCTGCCAGCTGCACGCTCACTGTCAGCTGCGTGGAATCCATATCAGACATAAACGCGGTTCCATTGGTGTAAGCAAGCGCAATACTGCCCACTAAGAGCACCAGAACTGCCCCCAGCACCACCGGCTTTACCTTCAGCGCGCCGCTCAGCGTCTTCTCGTAAATCCGTACAAGGGCCCTGAAAAATCGTCCCTCCTTCTGTTCTTTCGTCTTTTTCAAGGTCATGGATGCCATGGCCGGAACCACTGTCAACGCAATCACCAGACTGGCCAGCAGGGAATAGGCGATGGTCAGTCCCATATCCACAAAGAGCTGCCTGGTGATTCCCTCCGTAAATACAATGGGCAGGAAGACACAGACCGTGGTCATGGTGGACGCCACAATGGCTCCCGCCACTTCCCCGGCGCCCTGCATGGAAGCCTCCTTCACATCATACCCAAGACTTCTCAGACGATAAATATTTTCGATGACCACAATGGAATTATCCACCAGCATACCAATTCCCAGCGCCAGACCCGACAGTGAAATAATATTCAGGGTCACGCCGCTGAAAAACATACATACCACAGCAGTCACGAGGCTGATCGGAATGGATACCGCCACCACCGCCGTAGGCCTTAAATCCTTCAGAAACAATATCAAGATCAGGATCGCCAGTCCAAAGCCGAAGATAATATTGTTAAAAATGGAGTCCATCACCAGATCAATATAGATTCCCTGATCCATCAACGTGATCAGACTCAGACCTTCCTTCTCCTCTGTCAGTTCTTCAAACCGGCGGGCAAGCAGGTCGGAAACTTCTCCGGTAGAGTAGCCCGTCTGCTTCTGGATCGACAGCATCACGCCCACACTGCCATCCACATTGGTATAAATATCTGCCGAATTGTCCGTGTAAAACACATCCGCCGCGTCCCCCAGCGTGATTACGGGCACCCCGTCCATGTGCAGATCCAGCAGCGGAAGGGCCTGCAGCTCCTCCACCGTGGCAGGCTTGTCGCCCACCCGTACCATGTAGTCGATTCCCTCCTCGGTAACATACCCCGCAGGCATGGAAAAGTTCTGGGCCGTCAGCAGATTTTTGATGGTATCCACTGTCAGCACATTACTCATATCCGCCTGGTCATAGGCATCCTCCTTCGCCTCCTCCAGCTGTTTTTCCCCCTCGGCAATCTGCTCCTCGGCATCCTTCAGCTGATCCTGAGCCTCCTTCAGCTGATCCAGCCCGGAATCGATCTGCTCCTCGCCGGCCGAAAGCTGGGACTCCGCCACCTCCAGCTGATATTCTCCCAGCATAATCTGTGCCTTGCCGTTGGCAAACTCAATGGCAGCGGACAGCTCACCCTGCTCCACCAGCAGCAATCCGCCGTTGATCTCCTGAATTGCCTTGTCAATATCCGTGATCTTCTGCGCCGCCAGAATCTGGTTGACCTGAGCCACAAATCCGTCATACCCCAGGCCTCCGGTAGCATAGGCAAGCTGTGATTCCAGCTCTGACTTCTGAGCCTGCAATCCCAGGATAGCGGCATCGACAGCCGCAAGAGAGCTCCCAATGGTCTGGGCGTTATTCTCATCCGTCCAGTCCATGTTCTTCAATTCCTCCATGGAGGGCAGCGTCACGCCGGAGGAACCGGCGCTTCCACTGATCTGTCCCCAGGATTGTGCCAGGACTGCATTTTCCGTAACCTTACTCTTCAGGACTGCAATTTCATTCTCCGCCTCTGCCAGCTTAGCAGCCGCCTCCGGATTATTTCCGCTCACAGCGATATCCTGTCTGGCAGCCATAAGCTTTCTCATAGACAGGCTGTAAGATACTGAACTGCCCCGCAGAGGACTCAGGGCTTCTATGGCCGCATCGATCTGCCCCACCCCGTCATGCAGCGCCTTTGCGGTAATCAGACTCTTCTGCAGGGCTTCCAGATTTGTCTTGGCCGTCATAAGCGCATTTTTCTGGACTGCCAGCTGATTGAGGATACCGCTCTGTTGGTTCTCCAACTCGGTCTTGCCGTCTGCAAGCTCCTGTTTGCCGTCCGCAAGCTCCTGCCTGCCATTTGCAAGCTCCTGTTTGGCATCCAGCAGTTCCTGCCTGCCGTTTACAAGCTCCTTTTTACCGTCCTCTATCTCTTTTTTTCCGTCTGCCAGCTCCTGCTCCGCCTCTGCCATCTTATCGTCTATGGCCGCAAACACCATCTCATTGATGGCGTCTACCTTTTCCTGACGGATGACAACATTGACGCTCTCCTCCAGGAGCCCCGTGGCGCTGACACTTGCCACACCTTCCAGACTCTCCAGCTCAGGTACAATGGAATCCTGCACATAAGTGCTGATCTGCGCGTTGTCCATGCCCTCCACGCCCACCGCCGCAATCATCACCGGCAGCATGTCAGGATTCATCTTCATAATGATGGGATTCCCCACAGAATCGTCCCAGTAGCTCTTGATCTGATCCAGACTTTCCCGAATCTCCAGCGACACCGCGTTCATATCCGCCGTCTGGGCAAACTCCAGGATCACCATGGAGTAATTTTCACCGGATACCGAGCTGATGCTCTCGATATTACTCACCGTAGCCATGGCAGACTCGACGGGCTGCGTCACCGCCATCTCCACCGTCTCCGGGCTGGCTCCGGGATATGTAGTCATGACAAGCACATAGGGCAGACTGATATTCGGCAGCAGATCCGCCGTCATCCGGGTAAAGGAAACCACTCCCAGGATTATCGCCAACACCACGCCTACCAACACTGTATAAGGTTTTTTTACGCTGAATTTTGAAATCATATCCGATATCCATACCTTTCCACAGCCTGCACATTTCCTGCAGAATAACCAGATTTTACTGCGCGCTGCCGTCCGACCGGTCAGTCGGTTTCTGCGCTGTGTTGATTATATGACGCCTTTCGCTGCCTGTCAAGAAAGGAAGTATGACGGAATTCTAAAAAAAATATGAAAAGATCTATTTTCTTTCCGGAAGGAATGTACTATACTTTCTGAAAGAAAGATGCTTTGCTTCGCAGAGTCGCTGCACGCCGGAGCACTTCCCGTTTGAAATGCAGGGCATTGCCAATGAGCTTACGGAAACCCGGAGAGGAATATTATGATAAAAAGCATGTTAAAAAGAAATGCATGTAAATTTGGTGTCAGCCTGATACCGGTGATAATCGTAGGAGTTATGGCTCCCCTGCGATCTTATATAATGCAGCTTCTGATTGATTCTGAAAGCTACCTGGATCTGTTGGAAAAATGCTTTATTGCCGCTGTTTTCAGCATAGCAGTGTTTATTTTTGAATGGATCAGCAAAAAACAACAGGCTGCCGTTGTACGGGATATGGAAAAAGATTTGCGTGATCAGGTAATGTACAAGCTGTTTCATATCTCTGCAAATCAGTTTGAAAGAAAGAATCTTGCCTATTATCTCTCCAAATTGACGACAGACATAGGAATCCTGTTGAATGACGGAATCAACAATATATATGATATGATTATGCAGTTTGTCTTTATTGCAGTTGCCATTGTCTATCTGATTTGCGTGGAACCGTTTATCTTGCTGATCGTTGCCGCAGTCAGTATCATACAATTTGGGGTTCCGAATATTTTGAAAAGGAAAATAGCCTCTTCCAGGAAAGAGTACACAGAGGCCGTGGAAGTTTACCTGGATGGCGTTAAAAATGATCTTGGCGGCCATAAGGTGATCAGAACCTTCGATGCCGTGAAGCAGGCTTTGGAAAAGCAGACAAAGCTAAGCGATTTTGTGAGCAGAAAAAATGAATCTTCCTCTAAAACTCTGTACTGGGCCCAGGCGCTGGCGTCCTTTGTGAATAACGGAGCATTCCTGATTGTTTTGGGAAGCTGCCTGTTCTTTGTTGCAGCAGGCAGAATTACAATTGGTGAAGTAGTGGCAATTACCAATATGATGAATTTTGTCTTAACACCATGTAAGGCACTCGCCAATGGCATGATTCGGCTGAAATCCATGGAGAAGGTAAAGACAGAATTGGAGTCTATACTGGAACTTGAAAGCGAAAACGAGAACAAAGAGAGCTTAGCGGAAAATATCCGGGAAATTCGCCTGGAGCAGGTTCACCAGAAAATCAGTGATCATTTTTCTTTGGATGGTCTCATGCTTCATTTTGAGGAGGGCAAAAAGTATGCAATCGTAGGTAAAAGCGGAAGCGGCAAATCAAGCATCATAAAACTGCTTACCGAATATGGATCGGATTATACAGGTAAGATTTTAATTGATGGAAAAGAGCTGTCAGCGCTTAACCGGGAAAGCATTATGCATGTAAGTCCTGTCTGTTATCAGCAGACCTATCTATTTCATGATACGATCTTTAACAATGTGGCGCTGTATCAGGAGTACTCAAAGGAAGAGGTAATAAACGCTCTTAAGAAGGCCGGAATTTATGATACCATCCAGCAGCTTCCAGACGGAGTGTTTGAAAAAATCCGGGAAAATGGCAGTAATTTTTCAGGCGGAGAGCTGCAGAGAATCGCTTTGGCAAGGTTGTTTTTAAGAAACAAAACAATGACCTTTCTCGATGAAATCACATCCGGACTTGACAATGAAACCGCCTGTGAAATTGAAAAGAGGATGCTGGAGGAGGACATGACCATAATAAGCATCACACACCGATATAACAAATCACTCATGCAAAAATACAATGAAATCATTGTAATGGATAACGGTAAAATTGTGGAAAGAGGAAGCTTTGACGAATTAATTGCAAAAGGCAGGGTATTTTACAATCTCTATAAAATCCAAAGCGAATAAGACCGGACGTCATCCTGAACCGACAGTTCTTATTTCAGTTCCACAATATTGGGCGCAGTGCTATAATCAAAAATCTGCGCCCCCAGGCTCTCCATCAGCTGTCTGTTTGCGGGCGTGGTATAATTTTTTCCTTCCTCCGGGTTCATCAGCCAATCCGGCGCATCAAAGAATGCGGCACGCGGGGAAGCCAACCGGTAAAACGCCTCCGAAAGCCCTCCGTTTCCATGGTGCCCCATCTGGATATAATCACACTTTATTTTTTTCGAATACTGTTCCATGATCTTTTCCGACATACCCACACCCACATCCGCACAGAAAAGCATGGACTCCTTCCTGTTTGAAACCCTTATCATCAAGCCACAGTCGTTTCCAATGTCATTGCTGTGCTCATAGACATAGTCCTCACAGGCATGCAGGATCTCAAATCGAAGCCCGCACAGCCGGAACCGGTCCCCCGTATGCAGAAGCTTCAGCTTATCACTTTCTGACATATAATTCAAAAAAACATCATACCCCTCAAAGCCATCCCACTCATGAGCCCGCTCCCGATAAGTCAGATAGTCGATCTCCGGGGCATAAATCACGTCGATCTCCTCCTGCAGTTCGTCCCAAAGCATGTTGAAGGCTCCGATATGGTCAGGATGGGGATGGGTCAGAATCCAGGCGGACACATGTCCTCCCTTTTCCTCAATCACAGCCCTCACATAATCCGCGTTCCCCGCATTCCCGCCGTCGATCACGATCAATCCCTGATCCGTTTCCATGGTGTAAAACATGCCCTGTAACCCCGTAGTATCCTCATACTGGGCAATCCGGCACATCACAGGCTGACTGTTCCATATCCAAACGGCCAAAAGGCCTGCAGCAACAACCGCAAGTGCCAATAATATCGCAGCTGCTTTTTTCTTTCCCTTCATCTCGTCCTCCGTTTCAGACTATCCCGTCGGCTGCACCCCTGCTTTGCGGCATTCTACAGCATTTTCCGTATCTTTGCCTTCAGCCTCTGCAGTGCATTGTCCGTTGCCTTTTCATCTCGTCCCAGCACTCTGGCAATCTGTGTGTAGCTCATCCCGGTCATATACAGGTCCAGTACCTGCCTCTCAAAATCGCTCAGCTCCTCCTCAATGATTTTCTCCAGATAAGTCACCCGCTCCTTATCCAGAAAAAGCTCCTCCGGACTAAGCTCCGTCCTGTCCGCCAGCAGTTCCCCCAACTTCATGCTCTCCCGTTCATCCTCACCGGCAGGATTGCCGCTGTCAAGAGAAATGTAGGTGTTCAGCGGCAGATGCTTCTGCCTTTTGGATGCCTGCACTGCCGTGTACACCTGTCTGTTGATGCACAGCTCCGCAAAGGTGTAAAAGCTGGCATCCCGGCCCAGATCATAATCCCTGACTGCTTTAAACAGGCCGATCATCCCCTCCTGGATCAGATCGTCGCTGTCTGCACCCAGGATAAACATGGATTTCGCCTTGCTTCGCACCAGATTTTTGTACTTGTCACAGATATAGTCCATAATGGACGTTTCTCCCCGGCGGAGCCTGTCGATCAGCTCATCGTCGGTACACTGCTCGTACTCGGAATATTTTCCCGCCATGCTTCCCCTCCCCGGCAGACTCTGACCGGAGCCTTCCCTGCCTCGTCTGCTCCGCTCACCGGCACAGGCTTCCCTCATTGCCCCTGCAGCCTCCGGCACAGACTCTCACTGCCCTGCCTGCAGCCTTTGCCGCACAATCTCATAAGAAAGCACTCCTGCCGCCACGGAGGCATTCAGAGAGTCGATATCTCCCCGCATGGGAATAGAAGCCACCATATCACACTTCTCCTTCACCAGCCGACCCACACCCTCTCCCTCATTGCCGATGACAAGGCCGACGGGGCCCTTTAAGTCAAGCTGATACATGACGGTTCCTCCCATATCCGCACAGACAAACCACATGCCTTCCTTTTTCAGTTCCTCAATGGTCTTTGCCAGATTGGTGACCTTTGCCACCGGTGTATAATTCAATGCCCCCGCTGAGGTTCTGGCCACTGTGGCCGTCAATCCCACCGCCCGGTTTTTGGGAATGATCACCCCATGGGCCCCCGCCAGATTAGCGGTGCGGATAATGGCTCCCAGATTGTGGGGATCCTCAATATTATCCAACAGAAGGAGAAAAGGCGGCTCCCCCTTTTCCCTGGCTGCCCGGAGAATATCTTCCACCTCGGCATATTCGTAAGCCGCAGCCACCGCAATGACACCCTGATGCTTTCCCGTCTCGGACATCTGATCCAGACGTTCTTTTGTCACATATTTAATCAGGGTATCCTGCTTTTTTGCCTCCCGCTTCACAGACAGCACAGGTCCGTCCTGACAGCCGTCCTGTACAAAAAGCTTGTCTATGGTTTTTCCGGCGCGAA
>CAJUJU010000082.1 GCA_910586835.1 uncultured Acetatifactor sp. | reverse complement strand
GTAATGGCCGCCCTTTCGTCTGTACTGGAGGGGCGTCATCCTTTTCAGCCTTTTAAAGCTCTGAATATAGTAGCTTGGGGTGGAAAATCCGCACTCCAGCGCAATGTCCGTGACGGAATAATCCGTGGCCTCCAGCAGAATCACGGATTGATTGATCCTGTATTCCGTGAGGTAATCCACAAAATTTTTATTCAGATGCCTGCCGAAAAAGCTGCTGAAATAATTTTCCGAGATCCCAACCGCCCTGGCCACCTCCGGGACTGCAATCTTCTCCCGGTAATGCTCCTGGATATACAGCAGAATGTCCTTGCAGACGTCACTCTCCCTGCGTGTGTGATACTCCACAAGACAATTCTGCCCGGCCAGGATACAGATCATCTCCAGCAGCCCGGCCTTGGTCAGGATCTCATACCCCACCGGGCGGCTCTGGTCCCACGCTATGATATCGTCCATCCGACGGCGTACCTGACTTGCCAAAACGCCCTCGCCGGAGAGCAGCAGAGGAAAGCCCAGCCTGTTCTCCAGAAGGGGACGGAGCAGATTAATCTGTGCCAGGTCCTCCCGTTCAAACAAAAGAGCCTTCAGCGGAAACACATAGGCGTGGTATCTGGTGTCCCGGCTTGCGGCCTTCATCTGATGCAGCTGTCCCGCGTTGACGAACGCCACGTCTCCGGGATACAGCAAGGCCTCTTCCTCGTCCACCCGCACCGCCAGCCCGCCGGCCTCCATCCGGACGATCTCCACCTCCTCATGCCAGTGGCAGGGCACGGTAATCAGCTCGCCTTCCGTCCGCATGTCATACATCTGAAAGGGAAAATCCACGCTTCCCCGCATCCATGACTCCTGAAGCAGTCCTCTTGTATCCTTCACCATGATCCACTCCATTTCCGGGCTGCCCCCGCGCATAATAAGTTTACGGCAGGTCACTTTGGCAGCTTCCAGGAATAATGATATTTTTGCCAACAATCCTGATAGTTCCTGAGCCGATTATAGCATTATACTCATATTACATCAACCATTCAGAAGCAAAAATCCCACTTTTATAAAGGAGGAAAATGCCCATGCTGCAAGAACACTTAATCGCAAAGACCTCGCCCCTGGCCGAGGAAAAAAACATCGTGATTCACGGAAACAGACGCGTCACCGTGCTGACCCCGCAGTTGTTTCGGATTGAGACGGACGAGACAAGACGGTTCTGTGACGACGCCACCCAGGCCGTCTGGTATCGAAACGCGGGCCCTGTGAGCTTTCAGTCCACGACAGAACGGGATACCGTCACCATCTCCACGGAAAAACTGACGCTGATCCTGAAGCCGGAGCTCTCTGACAGCCTGGTGGTCTTTTCCGACGGGACAAAAGCCGCCTTAAACAATGACGGCAACCTGCTTGGCACCTATCGCACCCTGGATTGCTGTGACGGCAATCTGTTTGTAACGGACTCCACGAATCCTCCGGAACGCACCCCCATCCAGCTGGAAAACGGCGTGCTCTCCAGAACCGGCGTCGCGCTCTACGACGACAGCCGCTCCCTGCTCTTAAGCGCCGAAGGCTCCGTCATCCCCAGAAAAAACAGGGAACAGGATCTCTATGTCTTCGCATACGGACAGGACTACCGGGGCGCCGTTAAGGCGCTGTATTTCCTGTGCGGCGCGCCTTCCGCCCTTCCCAGATATGCTTTGGGCAACTGGTGGAGCAGATATCATGCCTACACCGCCCGGGAATACCTGGAGCTGATGGAACACTTCGAGGAGGATCACATCCCCTTTACCGTAGCCACCATAGATATGGACTGGCACCCCAGCGAAAACCTGCCCGCGGACATAAACGGCTGGTCCGGCTACAGCTGGAACAAAGAGCTTTTCCCGGATTACAGGGATTTCCTGCGAAAAATTAAGGAAAAGAACATGCACATCACCCTGAACCTGCATCCTGCTGCCGGCGTACAGTATATCGACGAACAGTATGAGCAGATGGCGGACTGTATGGGCGTGGATCCCGCCACCAAAAAACCGGTGGAATTTGATTTTACCAACGATGACTTTATCAACGCCTACTTCTCCCTTCTGCACAAGCCCTACGAGGAGGACGGCGTGGACTTCTGGTGGATTGACTGGCAGCAGGGAACCACCTCCGCCCTGGAGGGCTACGACCCCCTTTGGGGACTGAACCACTACCACTCCCTTGACATTGCCAAAAATAAGGAACAGCTGATCCTTTCCCGCTACGCAGGCATCGGCTCCCACCGCTATCCCGTGGGCTTCTCGGGAGACACCATGGTGACCTGGAAGACCCTGCAATACCTTCCCTACTTCACCGCCACCGCCAGCAATGCCGGATACTCCTGGTGGAGCCATGACATCGGAGGACATATGTGCGGCATCAAGGACGACGAGCTGTTTGTACGCTTTGTGCAGTTCGGCGTATTCAGCCCCATAAACCGTCTGCACAGCACCAAAAACAAGACCTTCTCCAAGATGCCCGACCGCTATCCCAACGGCACAGGAGAAATCGTCAACCGCTTCCTGCGCCTGCGCCATGCCATGATCCCCTTCCTGTATTCCGCCTCCTGCGAAAATACCGAAGAGGGACTTGCCCTGATAGAACCCATGTACTACGCTTATCCCGACTGCGAGGACGCTTATCAGTGCCCCGGACAGTATCTCTTCGGGCGGGAACTGATCGTGGCTCCCATCACGGAAAAAGGCAAAGAAAGTCACATGTCCTCCGTGGATGTCTGGCTGCCGGAAGGCAGATGGACGGACATTTTCACCGGACACACCTACACAGGCGGAAAATGGCAGAAAATGACCCGCTTCCTGGACTCCATGCCAGTGCTGGCAAAGCAGGGCGGCTTCCTGGTGTTGGACGGCGCACCCGAAGGAAATGCCGTAGCCCTGCCCCATTGCCTGAAGGTGCTGTGCTTTCACGGCGACGGCGACTATACGCTGTATGAGGATCAGAAGGACAGACGGGCCGTCACCCGGTTTGAAGCCGTTTCCGCAGAAAACGGGGAACAGCTCTTCCGCTTCCGCTGTGAAGATAAGGAAAACATTCTGCCTGCCAGATCCTGCGTGCTGGAGCTTCGCAACGCAGGCGACGCAGCCGTGACTCTTCTGGAAGACCAGAAGGAAAAAGACTGCCGCGTCAGCCACCGGGACGGCTATACCAGAGTACATCTGGAGCAGATAAAACCCGGCGTCCTTTATGAGCTGAGGGTTCGCGGGCAGGAAGCGCCGCTGGCCCGCCGGACGGCACAGCTTCAGCGAAACATTACCCTGCTGGAGTGGAACAACAATGAAAAGTCCGCGCTGTCCGACGCATTATGTGCCGAGACGGATCCCGCCCGCTGCAGACTTCTTCTGGAGCAAAGCGGAATGCCCAAGGTATACCGGGACTTTTTGTCCGAAAGCCTGACAAACTGAAAAAAATGACTCAAAGCGGCTTTGATGCATTGCGCATCAGAGCCGCTTTGTCCAGGCATGCTGCCCGCTTATCTGAGCACCCTCCTGCTCCTGTGGAGGGAAAGCAACAGTAAGATTCCCGACATGGCCCCCAGAAAGAGAAAGGACTGAAGCAGCGGCATATAATTGTAGCTTCCTCCCTGCCAGAAATCAATAAAGTCGTTGCTGACATAGGTCATGGGCAGCGTCCTTGCCGCTCTCCGCAGAGCCTCCGGCAGCTGTTCTGTCCGGATCCCCATCATCCCCGTCAGAATCATCAAACCGAAATAAAGAATCATGCTCACGCCAAAGGTAACGCTGAACCTGCGGAACAGGTTTGCCAGAGAATGAGCTATGATCAGAAGAAACACGCCGATCAGATACAGGGAGACCAGCAGGCAAAGCAGCGAGGCGAAGCGGGGCCTGCTCACATCCATAAACAGCAGCTGAAATACCCCAAAGATCACAAGGGCCACCGTCATGAAAGTCACATGCGCAGCCACCTTTGCCGCCATGACCACCCTTTCCTCAAACCCGAACAACTGCATCCGCAGCGGAATTCCCCGTTCCACCTCCTGGGAATAAATACATCCGTATCCCAGCAGCATGATAGCCATGGGGATCACCAGCGACATGGAAAGCATAATGGAGGTGACCGTCTGCTGCCGCATCCCGTCCGGCACCTGGCTTCCCACGGTCTGGGCCAGGATCAAGCTCATGATATTCGGAAAAACAATGCCGAAGAAATGAGTCATAAAATTTCCGTTGATATTTCTCAGTTCATAACCGATCAGTTTAAAACTGCATTTCTTTTTATTCATTTCCGTCCTCCCCGGCGTGTGCCCTGCTCTGCCCGCTTTGTCCCAGCTTCTCATAAAAGCTTTTCCTGGCATTGATGGTCATGATTTCAATATCACAGTTGCTCCTTTTAAAATTGATATTATTCCGGTTCAGAAGAGAAAGCATTTTCTCCTCCTCCGCCTCATCCCTGCAGGTCAGGGCGATCAGATGCTCCGGCGCCACAAGCAGCGAACAGCCTTTTGTCAGCGCTTTGTTTCGTTCGTTGTTTTCCAGCACCAGAATTGCCTTCCCGCAATAAGTGCGGAACAGCTCCTCCTTCTTTCCGAAGGCTACCACCTTTCCCTGATCCAGAATCAGAAGCTTATCTGCCAGCTGTTCCAGCTCCTCGTAATAGTGGGATATCACCACAAGCGTATCTTTCCTGTCCCGATACCACTCCACCAGTTTTTCCATCAGCTTCTGCCTGGACTCAAAATCCAGTCCGGACGTGACTTCATCATAAAAGGTCAGCTCCGCCCTCTGCATCATCACCAGGATGATGGTAAGCCGCTGCTTCTGTCCGCCGGACAATGCGCTGTATCTTTTGCCCAGGCAGCCCTCAAAGTCAAAAAACCGGATCAGCTCCTGCAGCTGGCTGTCTGATTTTATCCTGGTGTTCAGGATGGTCTCCATAATATATTTTACAGGCATGGTCGTCACATACTCGTTGAACTGCATGTGTACCGCCATCTGCTCCGGCTTCAACTCCGTCACAATACTGCCCTGATAGGGTGCGAGCCCCAGCAGCGCCTTCACCAGCGTGGTCTTTCCCGCACCGTTGGAACCGATGACGCCGATTCTGTCCCCCCTTTCAAAGGTAATAGGCGTCTGAATCTGCAGCGCCGTCTGTTTTCCATATGTCACCTGAAGCTGTCTGATCGTCAGCAGCATAGCTTATCCCTCCTCTGCGTCATTCTTCTGCGGTCAATGGCATCAGCAATCTGACACACACACTGTTTTCCATATTTTCTGCCTGCAGCGTTCCTCCCAGGAGCCTGCCATAGTAGGCCGCCACATACAGACCCAGCCCTTTTCCCTTCTGTCCCGTGCTGCTCACAAAGGGCTTGAAAATTCCCGGCAGCAGTTTTTCCTCTATGGTGACGCCGTAATTTTGCACACACAGGCCATCCTCTCCAATCCGGATCTCAATACGTTCCCCCTCCGGGGTATAGGCCACCGCATTGGAGATCAGATTGTCAATGATCTTCCACATCATTTCCCTGTCGGTGAATGCCATTCTCTGCCCAGCCATGGCCACCCTTAACCTTTTGTTCTCGATCTGAACCTCATATGTTTTCAGGATTTCCCCAGCCAATACCTCCAGGGCCACAGGCTCCGGCTGCACATTTCCCGCCTGATCGTTCAGGTACAGGATGTCATCCACCAGCCTTCGTATGGACTGCAGCTGTTTTTTTACCTCCGGCAGATATTCTTTTGTGTTCTTATATTTTCCCACTTCGTTTATCATGCCGTCCACCAGAAGCAGCGCCGCCGCCACCGGCGTTTTCAGCTGATGGGATGAGGCGCGGAGAAAGATCTCCTGCCGCTCGCCCTCTTCCTCCAGCATCTGATTCTTTTCCTGAAGCTCCCTGTAACTGTCCCGCAGCCGCAGGTACAATTCATCCAGGGCCGCCGCCAGCTCTCCGATCTCATCTCCCCTGTCGGCGCCGGACACCATCTCGCAGGAGCCTGTAAGTCTGATATTTCCCGCCTGTCCTGCAAGCCGGATGATGGGCTGGACGATCTTTCCGGCGAAGAAGCGGGAGGCCATCAGCACCAGGAAAAACACCACCGCAACGATCATGGGCAGGCTTTCCGTCACCACCGGCACGATTTCCTCCATCCGCGGCGTCATGGTAGACAGAACCGTGATGATAAAAGCGTCCTGTGTCTGCCCCAAGGCCACATAGGTGGTATAGCCGAAGCTTCCGCCGGATACTCCCGCCTCGCAGACGGTGACCTGCCCGGACAGGCTGTGGATTTTAATATATTCCTCCTGGTAGACCCCGCTGTTTTCCCTTCCCTCAAAAAATACTTTCACCGGATAATTCTCGGGGAACATCCCCTCACCCACAAACTTATTCTTCAGTGTTTCGGTCCACAGCTCCGAAATATGCTCCTGTGAGAAGGCCTCAAGCTCCTCCTGCTCCGTCCCCCCGGCCTCTTCCAGTCTCCCCAGCAGACTCCGGAACTCTTGCAGCAGCTCCATAAGCTCCCGATCCTGCACCTGAACCGTCACCCGGAAAAATTTCCCCGCCGCATAAATTTCATCCCCTTCCTTTGGAATCTCCACGGAGAAAGTGGCGGAGGGATTTGTAACCGCCAGACGGTCATAGCTTCTGTCGCTCATATACCCCTTGTGAATCTCCTCCGCGGAGCGTAGATTTCTCTCCATCACATAATTCACATACAGGGACGGCAGCATAAAGACAAAGTAACCTGTCACAAAAGCCACCATCACGACGGCCAGCAGGCTGCTGTACAGAAAAGTCTTTCTGGACAGACCCATTTTCATACTCATCCGCGCTCCGCGGCGCGCAGTCAATCCAACACGGCTGCCTTTTTGACCGGACTTCATATCTCCTCTCCCTTCAGCCACTGATACCCGATCCCCACAACGGTCTTGATATAATTATGGGGAAGCTTTTTCCGGAGATTTTTCACATGAGCGTCAATGATCCTGTCGTTTCCCACATAATCCTCATTGAAAATCCGCAGGATCAGCTGCTCCCTGGTAAAGGCCCGGTTGGGCTCCCCCTCCAGCACCTGCAGCAGCAGAAATTCGCTCAAGGTCAGCTCCAGCGGCACGCCATCGTAAAATGCCTGATAGGAATCCCCGTGTATGACCAGCCCCTTCTCCTCCCGCTGTTCTGTTCTTTTCACCCGCCGCAGAATGGTCTCCATACGCTTTAGCAGAATGATGGGCGACACCGGCTTGATCACATAATCGTCGGCGTAAAGGTTGAAGGCGGAGACCTGGGTTTTCTCGTCCCCCAAAGCGGTCGGCATGATGGTAGCTGTCTCCGGCCTCTGTTCCTTAATATAAGAAAGTACCTCCAGCCCGCTCACCCCCGGAACCATGATATCCAGGACTGCCATGTCAAACATGTGCTCCCGCAGCAGTTCCAGCGCCCTGTCCCCGTCCTGCACGCAGGTCACGTCATAGCCCTGCAGCTTCATATATTCGGTCAGCACCTCCTGTATGGCGGGCTCATCCTCCAAAAACAAAATGTTCAAACGTTCCCCTCCTTCTTTATCCGGCCCCTTCCTGCCTTGAATATGGTTATTTTATCATAAGCACATGAATTCCGTGTGAAGATTGTGTGTGAAGTGGAAGGATTAGGAGTGAGCACCACTCAGGGCCAGGATTTCCTCCGCCAGTGCCTCCGGCGCCATCTCTCCTCTCTCCTGCCTGCCCGCCTCCGCATCGCGCAGCCGGACGGACACCGTGCCGCTCTCCTGCTCCTTTTCCCCTACAATGATCATATAGGGAACCCTATCCATTCTCGCCTCCCTGATTTTATAACCCAGCTTTTCATCTCTCGTATCCAGCTCTGCGCGGATGCCCCTGTCCGACAGTTTCTCCAGCACGCCACGCGCATAGGGCAGATATTTGTCGGAGACCGGCAGCAGCTTTACCTGCACCGGGGACAGCCATACCGGAAACTTTCCTGCGTAGTGCTCTATCAGAATCCCAATGAAACGCTCGATGGAACCGAACAGAACCCTGTGTATCATGACGGGTCTGTGCGTCTTTCCGTCCGCGCCGATATACTCCGCTCCAAAACGCCGGGGAAGCTGAAAGTCAAGCTGGATGGTTCCGCACTGCCAGGTGCGTCCGATGGAATCCTTCAGATGAAAATCCAGCTTGGGCCCGTAAAAGGCTCCGTCTCCTTCATTGACCGAATAGGGCAGCTCCAGCGCATCCATGGCATTTCTCAACGCCCGGGTCGCAAGCTCCCATTCCTCGGCGCTTCCGATGCTGTTCTCCGGCTGCGTGGAAAGCTCCACATGATAAGAAAAACCAAATCTTTGATACACCTCGTCGATCAGCTCCGCAACCCGCTGTATCTCTCCGACCACCTGCTCCTGGGTCATGAAAATATGAGCGTCGTCCTGGGTAAAGGCCCGAACCCGCATGAGACCGTGAAGCTGTCCTGATTTTTCGTTCCGGTGAACCAGTCCCAGCTCCGCCATGCGAAGCGGCAGTTCCCGATAAGAATGGGGTTCCTGCTGATACACCAGCATTCCTCCGGGACAGCTCATGGGCTTGATGGCATACTCCACATCGTCTATCACCGACGTGTACATGGCCTCCCGGTAATGCTCCCAATGACCGGATATCTCCCAGAGTTTCCGGTTCAGCATCACCGGCGTGGAGATTTCCAGATACCCTTCCCGACTGTGCAGTCTCCGCCAGTAATCCAACAAAAGATTCTTTAAAATCACTCCCCGGGGCAAAAGGAAGGGAAAACCAGGTCCCTCCTCCGCCAGCATGAAGAGCCCAAGCTCTCTCCCAAGCTTCCTGTGATCCCGCAATCTGGCCTCCTCCAGCATGTGCAGATGTTCCTCCAGCAGCGAAGCCTTCGGAAAAGAAATTCCGTAAATACGCGTCAGCATCTTATTTCCTTCCTGTCCCTTCCAATATGCCCCGGCCACGGACAAAAGCTTTATGGCTTTTATATGACTGGTATTGGAAATGTGAGGGCCCGCGCAAAATTCCACATACTCTCCCTGTTTGAAAAAGCTGATCGCTTCCGTCTCCGGCAACTCCCGGATCAGCTCCAGCTTATAGTCCTCTCCCTGCTCTCTCATATAGTCTTCCGCTTCCTGCCGACTAACCCGGGAGACCTGCAGGGACAGGGACTCCCTCACGATCTTTTTCATCTGAGCCTCCACCGCCCGCAGATGCTCCTCCGCGAAGGAAAAGGAAAATGCAAAATCATAGTAAAATCCGTTCTCGATAGCCGGTCCCACCCCGCACTTTGTCTCCGGGTACAGTCGCTTCACCGCCTGGGCCAGCACATGGGCGCTGGTGTGCCAGAACGCCTTTTGCCCCTCCTTTTCCTCAAATCCAATTTCCACCGTTTCTCCGTTTCTTCTCAGAACCTTCATACCTTGTTGCTCCTTTCGATTTTTAAAATTTGCAACAATACAAGAAAAGCACCCATAAGACCGCCTGTAACAGTCTTAAGGGTGCATTCGCACGGTTCCACCTTAACTTTTCACTTCAGATTCCATCAAATCCTATCCTTTAACGCAGGCCTACGGCAGCGCTTAGCGGAACGCCTTACCCCACACAATATGGAGCACCGGCTTCTCTCAGCACTGCGGCTCGGGAATGGTTTTCGTCCGGCTTCCTCATAAACGGCTCTCAGCACACGCCGTTCTCTCTGTCTGACTTCGCATAGACTACTCTTTCCGTCATTGCTTTTCTTATATTGTTGTACTCACTCTAACAGGTTTTTCCCGGTCTGTCAACGAAAAAAAACTTTTCGGAAACATTTGCATACCTACAGCTGAAGTTGCATAAAATTGCCATTTTTCGTAAATCCAAAATCAGTATATAATAACACACCCATATCTGAAGCTGTGATTTGGACGCTGCCGCACCCATATTCTCTTGCTTCATTTACAACTCGTGATAACAACTCTTTTGCAATTCCCCGCCTGCGATAATCTTTAGAAGTAAACATACTGGAAAGTAATCCTATTCTTCCGTTCGGGCATCGAAAATATGGCGGTTTTTCAATGAATGACATTCCACTTGTTCCTACTATTTTGTCTCCGTCAACAGCCAGCCAGGAGATAAATGTGCCGTCTGCCATATGCCGAGTGTAATAATCCCTTAAGGCAGACCTTAAATCCAAATCTTCTGTTGCTCCTTCTTCCCGCAGCTGGCAGATTCTCATTTCCAGGAACATATCCAGTTCTTTTTCCGTTAATCTCCTGTATTGAATATCCATACCCATTACCCCGTGTTCAATATTTTTTATCATACTCTTCCTGTTAAAATTTCTCCTTTTTCGGAATTGTGTTCCCATTGTTAAATTCAATATGCAAGGTATTTTTACAGATCGTTACAAATTTTCTGTTTACTTAGTGTCTGTTCCCCGTTTTCGGCGGTGAAATGGCAGCGGCAAAAATCCGAGCGGTCAAGGGGTTCAGGGTGGGGATTTTTTCGCGCTCTTTGCGAAAAATACTACTCGGCCCTTGACGGTCTGGGATTGTCTGCGGCAGGGAGATGTGCTATGCTCAGTGCAGGTCAGCAAATTAACCGACAAATATAAATTGAACAAAATCGCTGCGCGATGGCCTGCCAAGGCTGTGGCGCAGTTTTCTCTTTCTCTTGAATTAACCCGATAAATACAAAATTATTTACCGAATCTAATAATAAGAGTTTCTTGCAATGGATACTGAAAAATTTCGTTTCCCCACGGCATTTCTACACTCAACATTCCATCTGCTATATCAGTAAACAAAAATGTACCCACATCTGTTTTTTCTTCTTTCCAATCATCGGAGGGATAAACGAGAATTGTGTGCCTATCCAGATTCAAGGTTTCAAGATTAAGCAGATTTAATTCTCCAAATGTGTAATACATATCCCCGCTTTCATCCGTTTTCGCATCTTCTATATACCATGAACCTATACGAAAAGTCTGAATCAAAATTTTTTCGTTATCCGCAAAACCGTAGTTGGCATCTTCTCCATACAAATAATCAGAATCATACAAAAATTTGAACTGATTATTCACAATTTCAAGTAACACAAACCCCTCTTCACTCTCACCCGAAAAATAAGAAAAAATCACATATCTTTCAGACGGTGATAGCAATAATGAACCACCGCCATAACCACCAGAATGATATGGGAATTGAAATATATCTTTTGTCCCATCATTTGAGATTAAAGACAATGA
>CAJUJU010000081.1 GCA_910586835.1 uncultured Acetatifactor sp. | reverse complement strand
CGCCGCCCAGGTCATACACCATAATCTTCTGCTCCTTCTCATTGTCAAGACCATAAGCAAGAGCTGCCGCGGTGGGCTCGTTGATAATACGCTTTACATCAAGGCCGGCGATCTTGCCCGCGTCCTTGGTAGCCTGACGCTGCGCGTCGTTAAAATATGCGGGAACGGTGATGACTGCCTCCGTCACCTTCTCTCCCAGATAGCTCTCTGCGTCCGCCTTCAGCTTCTGCAAAATCATTGCCGAAATCTGCTGAGGAGAATATCTCTTATCGTCGATGGTGCGGCCATTGTCGGTTCCCATATCCCTCTTGATGGATGCAATGGTCTTCTCCGCGTTGGTGACAGCCTGACGCTTCGCAGGCTCGCCTACCAGTCTCTCTCCCGTCTTTGTAAAGGCAACTACGGAAGGTGTGGTTCTCGCACCCTCAGCATTTGCGATAACGGTGGGCTTACCGCCCTCCATCACAGCCACACAGCTGTTTGTAGTACCCAAGTCAATACCAATAATCTTACTCATTTTTATTTGCCTCCTGATGTTTTGTTTGGATTGTTTTGTTTGGATTGTTTTGTTTGTTGTCGGTTTGTATGATAAAAGTCAACATCTTAACAGGTTTATTGTACAACCGCCACCATGGAGTGGCGCACTACGCTGTCTCTGTAAGTGTAGCCCCTCTGAAGCTCCTGGGCCACCACCCCGGATTCATATTCCTGGCTCTCCACCTGCATCACCGCATTGTGCAGGTTGGGGTCAAACTCCAGGCCCACTGCCTCTATGGGCTTTACCCCCATATTTTCCAGCTCCGTCAGAAGCTGTTTATAAATACGGTTCATTCCTTCCACAAAGGCGTCGCCCTTCCTGTCCTCGGGAACCATGGCCAGCCCCCGCTCAAAGTTGTCTACCACGGGAAGGATCTTCTCTATGACACTCTTCGCTCCCGTCTCAAACATTGCGGCTTTTTCCTTCTCCGTCCGGTTGCGGAAGTTCTCGAACTCGGCCAGCTGACGCTTCACCCTGTCCTCCAGCTGCTCGATCTGCTCCTTCAGGACATCCGTCTTTTTGTCCTGCTTCGCCTGCTTCTTCGCCGCCCGCTTCTCGGACCAGCTCAGGGCGTCCCCGCCCTCGGAATCTCCGGCTTCTTCAGTCTCTTCCCCGGTGCATTCCTCCTCACAGCCGCCGGGCCCCGGTTCTGCGCCTGTTTCCACATCCGGCGCTGTGTCCTCCGTGCCGGCCTGAGGATTCTGCTCTTCCTCCATTATTTCCTTTTCCTGTTCCGCCATATTCTCAGTCCTTTCTGTCTCTGTTCTTTCTATGGATTGTCTTCCCTTCTGTAAAGCTCATCCAGCTGCGTCTGTATGGTTCTCAGGGTGCCTACCACCTTATCGTAGTCCATCCTCTTGGGGCCCACAATACCAATCGTCCCCTTCATGCCGCCTCCCAGCTCATAGGTGGCGGTGACCACACTGCAGTCCCTCATGCTCTGCACCGGCGTCTCTGAGCCGATGTAAACCTGGATCCCGGTATTTTCCTCCCCCGCCGATGTCTCCTGCAAAAGCTCTCCCAGCAGCTGTTTCTCCTCAAAGGTATTGATCAGTTCGCTGGCCTTCTGCTGATCTGCAAGCTCAGGATACCGGAAAATGTTATTGGTGCCGCTGGTATAGATCTCCAGGTCTTCCTCCGCCCGGATGGCCTCCGCCACCGCGTCGACGACCTCCCCAACGATATCGCTGTGGATTCCCGCCTGCTGTTTCATCACCGCTATCATGCCCAGATTAATCTCATCAATGGAAAGACCGTTCAGGTTCGTGTTCAGCAGAATATTCAGCTTCAGCAGCGTCTCGTCCGACAGGGCTTCGTCCACTTCCAGAATATTGTTCTTGATGACATTTCCCTCAATCACGATGACCGCCAGGATCTGTCTGGCATCCACCCGGGAGAGCTGTATGAATTTCAGCTTGTTCCTCTTGACCTGAGGGGCGGAAATCATGGTGGCGTACTGGGTGTTTCTGGCAAGTACCTTGGCCACCTGCTTCAGCAGCGTCTCCATCTTGTCCTGGCGCTCCACCAGCATTTCCTTCAGCTCCACAACCTCCCGTTCCTTCTCTTCCATCATGGTATCCACATAGAGTCGATACCCCTTGTCGGAGGGGATCCGGCCCGCCGAGGTATGGGGCTGAAGAATATATCCCATCTCCTCCAGATCCGCCATCTCGTTTCGGATGGTTGCCGAGCTTAAGTTGAGATCAGTGTACTTTGAAATGGTTCTGCTGCCAACCGGTTCGCCTGTCTCCAGATAGTTTCGGATGACCGCCTGCAGGATTTTCTTTTTTCTGTCATCCAGCTCCACTTCCACACCTTCCTCTCCTTTATTAGCACTCATTAGAAGAGAGTGCTAACATTTACTAAACTTAAAATATCACTAAGGGTATGCATTGTCAACAAATTTTATAGAAAAAAGTATAAAGAAATTATAAACGAATTGATGCCGCAAAACGACAGCCGCACAGAAAAGTGCGGCTGCCGTTTCGTCTGGTATCTCTTCCGTTTTATCAGATCTCATACCACCGGATCTCGTTTGCCTCCAGATCCAGTGTAAAGCTGGTACCGTCTCCCCGGTACACGGTAGTGGACTGAGGTACATAGGTATTGTTTACCACGCAGAACCTGCCGTTTTTCACATAGGCATGAACGTCCACATTATAGTTGGAGGAAAGCCATCTGTTCAGCTCCTCCTCACTGTGCGTTGACCACAGCACGGCACGGTGGAGCAGACGGCTGTTTTCAAAGGAATAAGGCAGCCCGGAAAGGTAAACCGCGCGCCCGGAACCGTATCCGTTCACCGCCAGCTGTACCTCCTTCTCCCGCTGTACCAGCACCTGTGCACCCTCCAGCGCGTAGATGCCCTTCATTCCCTCACCGAAGTCCACTTCTCCCTGACAGTCGCCCAGGATAAAGTGATCCGGATGCTCCTCCCAGTTGTACTTGTCATACCCCAGGGTAAAGCCTGTCTCCTTCTCCACGCCCAGCAGACCCGCCAGCTGGAGATAATGTCCCTGATACTGGTGACCGGAAGGCTCGCCCACGCCGATCAGGCCGCCCCCGTTCCAGACAAACCGCTTCACTGCGGCAGAAATCTCAGGTTCCTCCCAGATGGCTCCGCCGGTATGGGCGGTGTCTCCGTCTCCCACATTGATCACAACGTCTACGTCCTCCAGAATGCCGGGATTTTTCCTGATATCGTCAAAACTGATGAATCGCACGTCATAGGGCGCGCCGGACAGTGCTTCGATGACTCCCGCATAGGAGTAATTCTGCTTCTGGTACAGGGCGTGATGAACCATATGACAGCCCCAGGATCTGGCCTTGCCCCAACTGTTCAGGACAGCCACTGTCTTAACGCAGTAGGGTGTGGTGCCCTTGATATTTTCGTACAGCTCCCGGAACTCGCCGCAGACGCTCTCCACATAATCAATGAACTCCGGGAACCGGCATGCCAGCTTCAGATAACCGCCATAGCCGATCCGGTCGATGGGCTTTCTCAGAATAGCCCTTCTGGCCGTCACCCAGTTTTCCTTCGCCTCCCGCACGGGGTCTCCCCCCTCATGGAAGGTATCAGGGAAGAAATAGGGCAGGAAACGTCCCTCGGTATACTTTACGCCGGGAATGTCTGAAATCAGCCGCAGGGTGGAGCCGTTGCCCACGGAGCCCACCACTGCATCCAGACCAATGGACTTGAACTCCTCCAGATAGGGCTCGGTGCCGATCCAGTGATCCCCCAGAAACATCATGGCTTCCTTCCCCAGCTCATGGGTGATATCCACCATCTCTTTCGCCAGAGCCGCTACCTCTCTGCACTGAAAGGCCATAAAATCCTTGTATTCCCGGGAAGGCACCCGGTACTGATTGTTGTAATATCCCTGGTCGATGATATACTCGGGCCGGAAGGGATAGCCGACCTCCCGCTCAAACTGCTCCAGAATATAGGGGGAGACAGAGGCGGAGTAGCCGAACCAGTCCACATATTTTTCCCGCTTCAGTTCATCGAACACCAGTGTAAACTGATGGAAAAAGGTGGTGTAGCGGATCACATTCACATAGGGATGCTCCGCGATAAACTTCCTCAGACGTTCCATGGTAAACTTCCGGGTCTTGGGCTGACGCACGTCAAAGGTGATCTGATGTTCAAAATCCTTCCAGTCGTTGGTCACGGCATTGTACATATGAACCGGATCCCAGATCAGGTAGGCCAGGAAGCTGACCGTGTAATCATGGAAGGGCTGAGGTGTGTCAAGAACCACACAGCCCGTGCCGCTGTCATAACGCCAGGCGTCCGGGGAAACCGGCTCTCCGGTTGTCCGGTCCATTACCTCCCACCAGCGTCTGATATCGTCATGGTCGTTGGCCTTGAGCAGTTCCTCGCTGATGCCCTTCATCAACGGGATAGACAGCGCTCCCTCCGTGGCGGTGTGAAAGCCCGTCATGATATAACACTGCTGAATCTCGTCGGGATTCGCCTTTGCCCAGGCGTTGTCCTTACGGGTCGTATAATAGGTGGAGTAAACCTTTGCGTTCACTTCCTTCAACTCATTGGGGTAATCGGTTCCGTCGCAGTCCCGGATCGCGTCGGCTCCCCACCGCTTCAAAAGCTCCAGTGTCTCGGGCACCACATCCACATCAGTGGGTATGGTCACCCTTCCAGTTCTCTGTTCCTCACTCATAGATATTTCCATGCCTTTCCGCAGTCCGCGGCTCAGAGGCCGCAGACGCCAATAATATAGTGCTTTACCCTTTGACACCGCCGCCGGTGACGCCTGCAATAATCTTCTCGGACATGAAGATATACAACAGGAACGTGGGCAGGAACACAATAATCACCGCCGCAAACATTCCGCCGTAATTTCCGGTATACTTCATGGCGTTGACGATATTCAGCAGTCCCACGCCTACGGGAGTCATGCTCTCGCTGGAGGTAAAGATCAATGCCATAAAGAACTCATTCCAAACAGACATGAAATTAAATATGGTCACGGTAATCACCGCCGGCTGAACCAGAGGCAGCATGATCCGCAGGAAGGTATTGGGTCCGCTGCAGCCGTCCAGATAAGCGGCCTCCTCATAGCTCTTTGACAGAGTGGAGAAGAAATCCAACAGGTAAATTGTAGTATAAGGTACTCGAAGCATAATATACAGCAGAATCAGCAGGATCCGCCCCTTGATTCCCAGCTGTACCACCAGGGAGTAAATGGGCATGATAACCATGATGACAGGAACACTCATGGCAATCACCAGGCCCAGCCGCAGTGCCGTTCCTCCTTTAAACTGCCAGCGGGAGAGCACATAAGCCGCGGGAGCAGCTATGGCGAGAACCCCCACACAGGAAACCACGGAATAGAGCAGGGAGTTGCCGAAGAATACCGACACGTTCTGAACCTTCCAGGCCGTGGCGTAATTTTCCCAGTGCAGACCGGTCGCAAATTTAAAGATACTGCCCGAGAAAATTTCTCTTGAAGTAGACAGACTGGCTCCCACAATCCAGCACAACATAACCGCTGTGAAAGCCACCCACAATACGACAATAATATAGCCAGGCAGCAAACGAAGTTCTTTCTTCCAGTTTATTTTATTCATGGCGATTCCTCCTTTCTCAATATTCCAGATCGCTGTTCTTAAACAGACGGTTGGTAACGGCATAAACCACAACGATGATCAGGGTCAGCACCACACCCACCGCGGCTCCGGCTCCGGCGTCGCGGGTGGTCACTCCCTTTCCGCCAAACACTATATCATACAAGTAAACCACCGGCACAATGGTGGAACCCTCCGTGTCGATGGGTGAAAACATCTTTGTCCAGAGGAAGAAGGTTGTGGTATTGATGCTCCAGAAGGTGATGGAGGTCTTGAGAACCCCTTTCATCAGGGGCAGAGTCATACGGGTAAACTGCTGGAATTTGTTTGCCCCGTCCAGAGTTGCAGCCTCATAAAAGTCCTGGGGAATGGCTTCGATACCGCTTATGTATATGAGCATATAGTAGCCTACGCTGCCGAAGATAAAAGCTGCCGTCATGGCCCAGAATTTCATGTCCGTACCCAGCCACTTCACCTTGTCTCCGCCGAACAGCTTTACCACCTCGTTCAAAAGACCGAAGTCATAGTTGAAGATATACTGGATCCACATGGTAGCTAATGCCACGGCGCTGATGATGTTGGGCATGTAAATTGCAGCACGGAAAAAGTTCTTTCCCCGGATACCGCTGGTGATAATCACCGCCATCAGCAGAGACAACGCCAGAGTGATCACACCGCCCACGATCCAGATGAGCATCACATTGCGCATGGAAGTGAGGAAGCTCTCACTGCCAAAGATCTTGGAATAATTGCCTATACCGTAGAATTCCCAGTCGGAAAGACCTGCGGTGACGCTCTCCACCTTGAAAAAGCTCATCAGCACCGTGCGCAGCACGGGATAGACGAACATGATGAGCAGACACAACAGAGCAGGCAGGCAGAACCAGAAAATCATGGCCTTATTTTTTCTCATGTTGCTCCCCTTTCTCATTTTATGTTTTGCATACTCTTTGTTCCGGTTTAATAAAATGCAGGCGGCGCCGGGCGCCGCCTGTTTGTTACTGACTTATTTTGTTTAGTACAGTTCGTCCATGGACTTGCAGAAATCTGCTCCGGTAGCGAACTTTCCTTCAAACAGCTTCATGCAGCGATCCTTGATCTCGGACTTCAGATCAGCGTTCTCATAGAGTCCGCCGCACCAGGACATGGGTGCATCTGCAGCCAGCAGGGTCTCTACGGTGCCGTTCAGAACAGCGGGAGCCGTGTTGCGGGTATCTGCGGGAATCTGCTTTGCAGTGTCAGCCATCTTCTGGTCAAACTCGCCTGTGGTCAGCAGCATGATGAAATCAAATGCCGCCTGAGGATTCTGGCTGTAGGAAGTGATTGCCAGAGAGTTTGCTCCTGCATATGCTGCGGAGTTCTCAACGCCGCCGTCCACTGCGGGATAGTTGAACAGTCCCCAGTTTACCTCTGTGCCGGTGTTGTTGTTCACCTCTGCGGTAACATAGTTAGCGCAGACAATCATTGCTGCCTGGCCGAAGCCGATCTTGTTCTCACTGCTGGGGAACGCATCCGGCACACCGTCTGCAAAATAACCGTTGTTCACCAGATCAATGATCTCCTGTGCTGCAGTCTCAGCTGCGGAGCCGGTCCAACCGCCGTTCATTGACAGCTCACCGATCTTCTCCTCGCCCAGATGACGAACCAGCTGATGATAGAAAGCGAAATCGCAGTACGCATCATCCTGAGCGATAGGGCCTACGCCGCTGTCCTTGATCTTCTGGCATGCATCCAGGAACTCTGCCCAGGTCTTGGGCTCTGCGGAAACGCCTGCATTGGCAAACGCATCCTTATCGTAGAAAATGCCGCCCACCTGAGGCTGCTCCACGATGGAGTTCAGATGACCTACCCACTCGATTACCTGATTGTTCAGGCAGGGATAGCTGAAGCTGTCATAGTTTACAGCCTTTGCCATGTCGGTCAGATCCAGCGTGTAATCCGCATAGATCTGAGCGATACGCTTATAATCGTCCTCGTAAATATCAAACTTGTCGCCTGCCTCCAGGGATGCGGACAGAACCGTGTTGATATCACGACCCTTCCACTCGATGGTGATCTTTGCGCCGGTCTGCTCCTCAAAAGCAGCTGCAGCTTCCTGAATCACCTGAGCCTGAGGCTCGGCAGAGGTCCACATGGACCACATGGTCAGCTCTACGCCCTCATACTGCTTGCCGCCTGCGCTCTGAGAATCGTCAGCGGGCTCCTGAGACTGCTCCGGCTGTTCGGACTGCTCAGACTGTGCGCCGCTCTGAGAATCATCTGCAGGCTGGCTGCTGTTTGCCGGCTCACTTCCGCAGCCTGCCAGAACAGACAGTGACAGTGCCGAAACAAGCAACAGACTGAAAATCTTTTTCTTCATTAATAGTACCTCCCTTTCTTGTTGAAACACCCTGTTCAGGGCATCTGGGGTTTGGCATTTCCGAACCCTGTACTTAGGATTATATCTTGTTTTTTCCCGGAAAACAATCTCTTTGTTGCTCATTTCTTTATAGATATTGTTTTTTTGCAATTTGTCAAATTGTTCAAATGAGTCCCTTCCATAACCGCTAAAAAAAGAATAATTTCCCGTTTTCCCAATTCCCGTTTTGTCTGATATCGCCAAAAAAGCATAAAAGTACGCCCTTCTGTTATGCACAGTTGCAAAAACAAAAAGAGCGGTTTATAATAGTAATTAAATTTCAGGAAATCGTTTTTTTACTAAATTGCGCAGCGGGGAGGAACATTTTGAGCAGCTATCAGCATATTTTTCCCAGGACAGCAGATCAGCCCTCCGACCGCGGGGCTTCGCGGCTGAACTATATCACCCGGGATCAGTATTCCCCGGAATGGGGCTCCAGTCTCCACACGCACGCCTGTGCAGAACTGTTTTTCATCACAGACGGCCACGGTCTCTTCCGCGCCCAGAAGGAGGAGTTTCCCGTTGCCATCTACGACCTGATTATCGTAAACGCAAATGTGCCCCACACCGAGCTGAGCCAGTCCGAGAACCCTCTGGAATACATTGTACTTGGCGTGGACGGCCTGGAGGCCCTCACCGGTGATAAGGGCTACGCCATGCTCCACCTCCACAGCGGCTGGAAGGAACTGATGAACTGTCTCCACCTGATCCTTCAGGAATCCCATGACGCACAGCCGGACTATGAAGAAGTCTGCCGTCATCTGCTGGAGGTGGTTCTGCTGCGCCTGAAGCGCCAGCGGGAGCTCTCCTTTTCCGACGAATTCCCGGGTTCCCGTTCCGGCCGGGAATGTGATCTGGTACGACGCTATATTGACAATCACTTCAAAGAAAATCTGACGCTGGAACAGCTGGCCGGCCTGGCGCACCTGAACAAATATTATCTGGTTCACGCTTACCGGAGAGAGTTTGGCGTTTCACCCATCAATTATCTGATCTCCAGACGGATTGCCGAGAGCCGGTTTCTCCTGCGGGAGACTGACCACAGCCTCTCCACCATAGCACAGATGCTGGGATTTTCTTCTCTGAGCTACTTCTCCCAGTGCTTCCGCAAGGCAGAGGGAATCAGCCCCATGGAATATCGCAGGCGGGGCCAGGCATACTCAAAAAATCCCACATAAGCCTGACAATAATAATTCCGTCCCGGTTGTTCTCCCTCCAACAGCCTCTCTCTCCGGCAGCCATTGCGGCAAAGCCCATACCACCTGCAGGCGCCGCAGGCTGCAGGAACCTGTGCGGAGGCTTCTGCAAAACCTGTCCGTTCTCTCTCCCGATCAAGCTCCTGCCAGCTGTCCTTGCAGATATTGCCCAGCCGGTATTCATCCAGGCCGTAAAAATCGCAGGGATAAACGCTGCCGTCCGCCTCCACCAGATATTGCGGCATGCAGCGTCCCACCATAGAGCATTGAGCCGGACAGTTTCCCATGAGCATCCATACAAGATTGTCAAAATACCGCACCGACCAGTAACGCCCCTGCTCCAGTTCCCCATACCACAGATCAAACAACTTTTTGAGAAATGCCTCATATCCGGCGGGAGGCAGCGAATAATCCCTCTTTCCCCGCTCCTCTCCCAGCGGATCCAGACAGGGGATATACTGCTGAAAGTGGAATCCCCCCTTGCAAAGAGCCGGAAATACGCTGTCAATCCGCTCCGCCAGATAACCGGTCACCACTGTCAGCACATTGTATTCCACGCCCGACTGCTCCAGCAGACGGGCGGCATTCATCACACGTTCAAAGCTCCCCTTTCCCGCTCCGTCTCTGCGAAAACGATCATGGCAGTCCATGTCTCCGTCCAGGGACAAACCCACCAGATAATGATTTTCCGCAAAAAAAGTACACCATTCCTGATCCAACAGTGTTCCGTTGGTCTGAATGGCATACTGAACAGCCAGCCCTTCCGGCCGGCGGGATTCCGCATATTCTGTAAAGCGGCGGTAAAAGTCCATTCCCGCAAGAACAGGCTCCCCTCCCTGAAAAAGGAAGCTGACTGCTCCTTCCGCCGCCTCCATTGCTTTGTCTATAACGCTCTGAGCCACCGGCCAGGGCATAATCCCATAGTCTGAGACCCTGCGGTTTCGGGCTTCGTCGGCATAAAAGCAATAGGCACAGCGCAGGTTACATGCGCTGGAGGCCGGTTTCAGCATCAAATTCAGTGCCGGCATATTTCACTCCCTTCCGCAGATGCTTCCCTCCGCCCGGTTTCTCTCCACACGGAATGCTTGTCCGCGCCCTGTACCCAGGCAGTCTCACACCCCGTCTACGATGGAAGGGCATACCCCTTCCGCCTTCTGAATCCAGTGAAGCAGTCTCACCCGCAGCTTTGCCTTCACGTCGGCATAGACCGGATCTGCCACCACATTATTCAGCTGACAGGGATCCTTTTCCATATCATACAGGAAATCATCGGCATATACATCCGCGGCCGGCACCCGAAATCCGTTGAGTCCCGGAGCATAAACGGAATAAGTATACCTGGGTGTGCGAATACAGCGTCCCACTCTGCTCTCGGAAATCTGAGCAAAAACCTCATTCGGCCTGTCCGGATCCTTTTTTTCCACCACGTCGAGGAGATCCTCTCCAATCATGGCGTCTCCCACATTTACTCCTGCCAAGGCCAGGATGGTCTTCGGCAGACTGGCGGTACTTACCAGCTCCTCCACCGCAGCGCCGCCCCGGTAAGGTCCGCCGGCAATCACCAGCGGAACATGAAGACAGCCGTCATGGCAGGAGCGCTTGTAATCGTCTCCGCCGTTTAAGTGTGAGTCCCTGTTCCGCGTCTTAAAATGGGAACCGTGGTCTGAGGCGAAAAGAATGACCGTGTTATCATACAGCCCCTTTTCCTTCAGCTTTTCCATAAGTCTGCCCAGGTTTTCGTCCAGGCTAGCACACTGTCCCAGATAATCGGGATACTCCTCGGCTGCATTGCCGCCAAGGGCCTCCAGATCTCCCGGCAGGACAAAGTCCTTGAACTTTTCCCGGGAACCCTCCGGCCCCTCATAATGCCCGTGGTCGTTCTGATGATGGGGCTCGATTTGGGATATGGTCATAAAAAAGGGCTTTTCTCCGGTGTAACCGTCCAAAAAGGCCAGCGCCATATCATTGATACAGTCCGCGCGATACCCCCGGAAATCCACCCGGCAGTCGTTTTCGTCAAAGACATAACCGTCATAGCCGTGAGAGGTAAACTCCAACACGTCAGCCGCGCGCCAATAGCCCGTGTAGCCTCCGCGCAGTTGACCGGGAATCGCAGTGACCGTGTGATCCACAACCGGAGGCTGATCCGTCTCCCCCTGGCTGGCCAGGTGCCACTTCCCGATATAGGCGGTCTCGTAGCCCGCCTCCTCCAGGTAATCAGCCAGAGTTTTTACTCCCTCCGGCAGCATCACATTATTGCGGAAACAGCCTGTCTCCGTCGGATATTTTCCGGTCTGAAACAAAGCCCTGCAGGGCCCGCACACCGGCTGAGGGGTAAAGGCATTGTCAAATTTTACTCCCTCCCGGGCCAGCTGATCCAGATTTGGGGTTATGTCAAGCGGCTGCCCAAAGCAGCCGCAGGTGTCCCAGCGCTGCTGGTCCGTAAAATAGAAAATAATATTTTTGTGCCTCAAATGTAAAAGCTCCCCGTAAACTCTCTGTTCATCACATAGTAAACCATGTTTTCCTCAGGCTTTACATAGAGCTCCACACTTTCCAGATCTCTCACCTTCTGTTTCAGATCGTACTTCCACACATCCCTTGCGATCTTCACAAGATCCTCCTGCGCATAGGACTTTCCTGCAAACTGAACATGCATATCCGTCTTCAGCTCCGCCTTCTTGACAGGCTTCTTCGCAGGTGCCTTCTTAGCTGCAGTCTTCATGGCAGGCTTCTCCTCTGCCTTCTCCGCAGGCTGCGCCTCCACAGCCTTCTCTTCCGGCTTTTTCCCTGCTGTCTTCTCCACTGACCCGGTCTCGGTTTTCTTTTCCACAGTCTTCTTCTCTGTGCTCTTTTTCTCCCCGGCCACAGGTACGGTAGTCTTAACGGCTTCTTCTGCCGCGGGTTTCGTAGTTGCCTTTCTTCCTGCCATAAAACAATTCTCCCTTCCTTTTACGGATATTTTATGCAAAGTTAAATACAAACGACAGTTTATTCTCTTTTTTGTGAATTGTCAATAATAACCGTTATCATCGCACGACAAACGCATGAATGTTTACTCCCACTCAAATCCTAAATTGCGGATTTTT
>CAJUJU010000080.1 GCA_910586835.1 uncultured Acetatifactor sp. | reverse complement strand
GGTAAGAAATAACAGATAAGGAGAGTATGAAGATGGTTAACAAGAAATCAAGAAAAGAAGTTCGTGTCAAAAAGCACATGAGAATTCGCAACCGCTTCAGTGGCACTGCCGAGAGACCGCGTCTGGCAGTATTCAGAAGCAATAATCATATGTATGCTCAAATTATCGACGATACTGTTGGGAATACATTAGTATCCGCTTCCACGCTTGAAAAGGAAGTCAAAGGCGAGCTGGAAAAGACCAATAACGTTGATGCGGCAGCATACCTGGGAACCGTCATTGCCAAGAGAGCAGTTGAAAAGGGCATCACGGAGGTTGTTTTTGACAGAGGCGGCTTTATATACCAGGGTAAGGTCGCAGCATTAGCTGAGGCAGCCAGAGAAGCTGGCCTGAAATTCTAGGAAAGGAAGAGGAATACACCATGAAACACACAATCATAGATGCAAGCCAGTTTGAACTGAACGACAAGGTTGTAACCATCAAGCGTGTAACCAAGACCGTAAAGGGCGGCCGCAACATGCGTTTTACTGCTCTTGTGGTGGTGGGCGACGGAAACGGCCATGTGGGCGCAGGACTGGGCAAGGCTGTTGAAATTCCCGAGGCGATCCGCAAGGGAAAGGAAGATGCAATGAAGCACATTATCGAGGTTGCATTGGACGACAACAGTTCCATTACCCATGATTTCATCGGTAAGTACGGTTCTGCGAACGTTTTGCTCAAGAGGGCTCCTGAAGGTACAGGTATTATCGCAGGAGGTCCCGCGCGTGTGGTGTGCGAGCTTGCCGGCATCAAGAATATCCGTACCAAGTCTCTGGGCTCCAATAACAAGCAGAACGTTGTTTTGGCAACAATCACCGGCCTGAGCCAGCTGAAGTCTCCTGAAGAGGTGGCTAGAAGCCGCGGCAAGTCCGTTGAAGAAGTTCTGGCGTGAAAGGAGAACGGCAATGGCAGATAAGAAGTTAAAAATTACTTTGGTAAAGTCCACCATCGGCGCTGTACCGAAGAACAAGGCGGTTGTTGAATCTATGGGACTTCGCAAGATTGGCAGTTCCGTAATACTTCCTGACAATGATGCAACAAAAGGACAGATTCGCAAGGTCAGCCATTTATTGAAAGTAGAAGAAGCATAAGGTAAAGGAGGTGTTAAAAATGGAATTATCCAATTTGAGACCCGCAGAAGGTTCCAAGCACAGCAATAATTTCAGAAGAGGCCGCGGACATGGTTCAGGAAACGGCAAGACGGCAGGTAAAGGCCACAAGGGTCAGAAGGCTCGTTCCGGAGCACCCAGACCCGGCTTCGAGGGCGGACAGATGCCTTTGTACAGACGTATTCCCAAGAGAGGCTTTACCAACAGGAACACGAAGGAGATCGTTGCCATCAACGTAAGCGCCCTTGAGCGTTTTGAGAATGGCGCAACAGTAGATGTAAATGCATTGGTTGAAGCTGGTGTTGTTAAGAATCCCAGAGACGGTGTCAAGGTACTCGGAAACGGAGAACTTACCAAGAAGCTCAATGTCAGGGTAGACGCATTCAGTGCATCTGCAAAGGAAAAAATTGAGGCGCTTGGTGGAACAGCAGAGGTGATGTAATGTTTACAACACTGAAAAACGCATTTAAAATTCATGAGCTCAGAAATAAGATCCTGTTTACCTTTGCCATGCTGGTTGTGCTCCGTATCGGTTCACAGCTGCCCGTGCCGGGGGTAAACGCGGAGGTGTTCCAGCGCTGGTTTTCGGACAATACCAATGGGGCGTTCAGTTTTTTTGACGCCATTACGGGAGGTTCCTTTACCAATATGTCCATTCTTGCGTTGGGCATCACCCCTTATATCACCTCCTCCATTATCATGCAGCTGCTCACCATTGCCATACCCAAGCTGGAGGAAATGCAGCGTGAGGGCGAGGACGGCAGAAAGAAGATCGCTTCTTTCACCAGATATGTGACGGTGGCGCTTGCGCTGATTCAGTCTACGGCTATGGCCATTGGATTTGGCAGAGGAGGCTATCTGACTCATTACAATGCGTTGAACGTGATCTGTGCAATTGCAGCGCTTACGGCGGGAAGTGCGTTCCTGATGTGGGTAGGCGAGAGAATTACGGAGAAGGGAATCGGAAACGGTATATCCATCGTTCTGGTGATCAATATCATATCCAGACTTCCGGAAGATCTCTCCACGCTGTTCAATCAATTTGTCATCGGTAAGCCGCCTGCAACGGCGATTCTTTCCGCGGCAATTATCTTTGCCATCATTATTGCGATGGTGGTGCTGGTAATTATCCTGAATGACGGCATCCGCAAGATCCCCGTGCAGTACGCCAACAAGGTGCAGGGAAGAAAGATGGTTGGCGGACAGACCTCCAACATTCCGCTGAAGGTCAATACCGCAGGCGTGATTCCTGTCATTTTTGCACAGTCTCTGATGCAGACCCCCATTATCATCTCTACTTTTGTGGGGTACAACGGCACAGGTGTGTGGAGTGAGATCCTGAAATATCTGAATTCCAGTTACTGGTGTAATGTGAGCCAGCTGAAATATACGCTGGGACTGGCAGTGTATGTCGCGATGATCGTTTTCTTTGCGTATTTCTACACTTCCATCACGTTTAACCCGCTGATGGTGGCTGATAACATGAAGAAACAGGGAGGCTTTATTCCCGGCATCAGGCCCGGAAAGCCTACCAGCGACTATCTGAACAAGGTGCTGAATTATCTTGTGTTCATCGGGGCTGTGGGATTGACAATTATCGCTGTGCTGCCTTATGTTTTCAATGGTTTGTTCAAGGCCAGCGTGTCCTTTGGCGGCACCAGCCTGATCATTATTGTCAGCGTTGTGCTGGAGACCATGAAACAGGTGGAATCTCAGATGCTTGTCCGCAATTACAGAGGGTTTCTGGAGAAGTAGAAATAACCTTTTGTTTTCAAGCCGTGCAGGGAAGCCTGTACGGCTTTTTGCGCGAATAAGCAGAGTCAGAAACTCAGAGCTTCCGAAGCTGTGCTTGCACAAGCGAAGGAAGAGCTGAGGTTATGACGAGCAACGCGAACGAGAAAAGCAAAGCTTTTCGAGTCTGCTTATTCGAGGTTGAGCAGAGTCAGAAACTCAGAGCTTCCGAAGCTGTGCTTGCACAAGCGAAGGAAGAGCTGAGGTTATGACGAGCAACGCGAACGAGAAAAGCAAAGCTTTTCGAGTCTGCTTATTCGAGGTTGAGCAGAGTCAGAAACTCAGAGCGGCAAAAGCAGTAAAACTTAGAAATAGGTATTGCAAACTTTCTGTAAAGTAGTTAAAATATTCATATTGAGCATTAACGGACTGATTTGACAGGAAAAGGTTAACCACATTGGAACGGAGGCAGGAAATGAAGATTATCATGTTAGGCGCTCCCGGCGCAGGAAAAGGCACTCAGGCTAAAATGATCGCGGAAAAGTATGGGATTCCCCATGTATCCACCGGAGATATTTTCCGTGCCAACATCAAAAACGGTACGGAATTGGGGAAGGAAGCGAAAAAATATATGGATCAGGGACTTCTTGTCCCCGATGAACTGACGGTAAAGATTCTGCTGGATCGTGTGGCGCAGGCGGATTGTGAAGGGGGCTATGTGCTGGACGGTTTCCCCAGGACGATTCCCCAGGCACAGGTGCTGGATGAGGCATTGACAAAGTTGGGTGAAAAGATCGACTACGCCATCAATGTGGATGTACCGGATGAGAATATTGTGAAGAGAATGTCGGGAAGGCGTGCCTGCCTGAAGTGCGGCGCAACCTATCATATCGAGCATATTCCGCCGAAGGCAGAAGGCGTCTGCGACACCTGCGGAAGCGAACTGGTGCTGCGCGACGACGACAGGCCGGAGACGGTACAGAATCGACTGAAGGTCTATCACGACCAGACACAGCCTCTGATTGATTTCTATACCGAAAAGGGTGTGCTGAGGACAGTGGACGGAACTGTTGATATGAACGATGTATTTGCAGCGATTACCGCTATTTTGGAATAGGCGCGGATATGGGTATCATTATCAAGAGTGAAGAGCAGATTGAGCTGATCCGGGAGTCCTGCCGCCTTCTGGGTATAGTTCACAGGGAATTGGAGGAGTTTATCCGGCCTGGTATTTCCACCAAGGCAATCGACGTGAGGGGCGACCAGCTGATCCGTCAAATGGGATGCATTCCGAATTTCCTGCATTATAACGGATATCCTGCCAGCATCTGCGTATCCGTCAACGACGAGGTGGTGCACGGGATTCCCAGCAAGCACCGCATCCTGCAGGAAGGTGACATTGTGAGCCTGGACGCAGGCCTGATCTATAAGGGATATCATTCTGACGCCGCCAGAACTCATGCTGTGGGACATATCAGCCCGGAGGCCCGGCAGCTCATTGATGCGACGCGGGAAAGTTTCTTTGCGGGTATAAAGGCGGCAAAGGCAGGAAATCATCTGTATGATATATCCAATGCCATCGCAGCATACATCAAGCCTTACGGCTATGGTATTGTCCGTGACCTGGTGGGGCACGGAGTGGGAACCAAGCTGCACGAGGATCCCCAGATTCCGAATTTTGCCCAGTTCAAGCGCGGGCCAAAGCTTCGCCCGGGTATGACGCTTGCCATTGAGCCCATGATTAATATGGGGCGCGGCGATGTGGAGTGGCTGGACGACGATTGGACCGTGGTGACAGAGGACGGTTCTCTCTCTGCCCATTATGAGAACACGATTCTGATCACAGAGGACGGGGAGCCGGAGATCCTGACTCTTTATTGAGGGAAAGAATATGACGGGACAGTTTGCAACCTCCAAGGCAGGTCACGATAAGGGTACGCTGTATGTGATTGTTGCGGAGGAAGAAGACTTTGTATATTTATCGGATGGAAGATTGAAAGAACCGGGAAAGCCCAAGAAGAAAAACAGGAGGCATATTCAGCCGATCAACGCTGTAGATGCCGGTCTGAAAGCGAAACTGGAGGCCGGGGAGACGGTTCGTCCGGAGGAAATAAGGTATGCCATCAGGCAGTTTGGACTGAATTCAGTGCAACAAAAGTAGCGGAGGAAATCTATGTCAAAAAGTGATGTAATCGAGATCGAAGGAACGGTGGTGGAAAAGCTGCCCAACACCATGTTTCAGGTGGAGCTGGAGAACGGACATCGTGTGCTGGCACATATCAGCGGTAAGCTGCGTCAGAACTTCATCCGGATCCTGCCCGGCGACAGGGTGACGCTGGAGCTGTCCCCCTATGACCTGAGCAAGGGGCGTATCATCTGGAGAGATAAGTAGGATATTTTTCAGACGATTGAATGAATACAAAGAGGGGGCAGGGATGGAAATGACAGATAAAAGGCCGGTACGGCTTGAAAAATGGATATCCGCCCTCTTTCTCGTTATCCTGTTCTGTTATCCCCTGAGGCATCTTGGCCGTGGCGTCGATCTGTGGGACGGCGGTTATAATTATGCGAATTTCCGCTATCCGGGGACAGAGTATATGGATTCCATGTGGTATTTTGCCACCTGGACGGCCAATGTGACAGGCAGCCTGCTGGGAAAGCTTCCCTTTGGGGACAGAATGATTGCCATGAACCTGTATACGGGGCTGTTTGTGAGCCTGCTGGCGACAGCGGGCTTTTTGTTCTGCACAAAAGTATTGAAGCTGTCCCCCTGGCTTGCCTTTCTGGGGGAGCTGACGGCATGCAGCCTGTGCTGGCTGCCTACGGCATCCCTCTATAATTATGTGACCTTTGTACTGTTTACCTTTGGATGTATTTTTTTATATCTGGGCTTGGTAAGGGAGCGGAGCGGGTATCTGGCTGCGGCCGGGGTGCTGCTGGGGCTGAACGTGGGCGTCAGATTTTCCAACCTGATACAGGCCGCGTTGATTCTGGCGGTGTGGAGCTACGGGGGGATCAAGAAAAAGAGTCTGCGGGAGATTTGCAGGCAGACGCTGGTGTGCATTGCGGGGTATGTGGGAGCATTGGGAGCGTTTCTTTTGCTGATGGCTGTCAGGTACGGTATTTCCGAGTATGCGGCGGGGATTCTGAGGCTCTTTGACATGACGGATACGGCAAAGGAATACTCTCCTCTGGGTATGCTGACAGGTGTGGCGGCAGAGTACGGAAAGGCTTCTTACTGGATCAAACGTTTCGCCCTGGCGCTGGCGGCCGGCACGGCGGTCTGCGCGGCGGCACCGGGAAGAGCCGTGAAAATAAAGAGATTCCTGTGCTTGGGCGTGACGGCTGTACTGTTTGGCTGGCTGCTGACCCATCGCTTTTTCTATCCTGATTTTCACACCTATCAGGCTGTCTACGATCCCTGTGTGATGCTGCTTCTGTCAGCCATGGCGGTGTCCTGTCTCTTCCTAATGAAAAGAAACGTGCCCGGGGAGGATAAGCTGCTGGCGGTGTTGGAACTGCTGATCATCCTGCTGACCTCCCTTGGCGGCAACAACGCGATGTTTTACTGCATCAACAACCTGTTCCTGATACTGCCTCTTCATATTTATATGGTGTGGAGGCTTTGGCGGGAACATGGAGCGGAGAGGCTGCTTTCCGTGAAGACGATTTCTTCGGCGCTGGTGCTTCTGGTGTGCGTGCTGGCAGTTCGGTTCGGCAATGTGTTTATCTATGAGGAGGCGGGCGGAGCCAGGCAGACAGATACCGCTGTTGCGGAGATTCCCGTGCTGAGAGGGATGCATACCGGCGGCGAAAAGGCAGAGGCCCTCACCGGCCTGTACCGTTATCTGCGGGAGAGCGGGCTTTCCGGCAGAACCTGTATCCTGTACGGTCAGATCCCGGGGGTGGCCTATTATCTGGAGCTTGCGCCTGCTTTGAATATCTGGAGTGACCTGGAGTCTTACACCTGGGAGACCATGTCCGGGGATCTGGAGGCGCTGTCAGACAGGCTGGCCGGCGGGGCAGAGGAGCCGGTGGTCATTCTGGAGCGCAGCTGGGCGGAATATCTGGAGGGAACCGGTCAGCCGGAGGCGCTGTGGACGGAAACAGCACTGAAAAAGGCCGGGCTGCTGCAGCGGTTTCTGGAGGAGTTCGGTTACAGGCGCGTCTATGATAATGGAAAGTTTGCAGTATATGGGAGTTAAAGGGAATTTTTTGAAAAAGATATTGCAATTTGTACATTTGTATGCTAAACTAGGAAACGGTCTTTTTTGAAAGGAGGGTTTCAGGTGAAAGTAAGATCATCAGTAAAGCCAATTTGCGAAAAGTGCAAAATCATCAAGAGAAAAGGACGTATCAGAGTTATCTGCGATAATCCGAAACACAAACAGAGGCAGGGATAATCACCGCTTGCGGGAAGTACCTCATTCAACAGAGGGAGCAAGTTAAGTGAGTTTTCTTGTCAGGATTTTATGTGCGGCTGAATCGGCGCCGGAGAGCGCTGTTTATCATAGAACCTGGATGGAGAGCTTACAGGAGATTACTTCTTGATACCAGAACAGTTTGTGTTGTGGAAAGATCGGATCACTATCGTCCGATTGGGTGAAAGCCCCAATCAATTAGTAAATCGCACGCCGGATCACAGACCGGAGCGTGCAAATCTGAATCCGTAAAGGGATACAATGCATCGGAAACCGGTGCATGGGAAATGGAGGAAATGTAAATGGCTCGTATCGCAGGTGTTGACTTACCCAGAGAAAAACGAATTGAAATCGGTTTGACTTATGTGTACGGAATCGGCAGACCTACTTCCAATAAGGTTTTGGCAGAGGCCGGCGTAAATCCCGACACAAGAGTGAGAGACGTCACCGACGATGAAGTAAAGAAGATTACGGAAGCTATCGAGAAGCTGGGTGTAACGGTGGAAGGTGATCTGAGACGTGAGGTTGCGCTGAACATCAAGCGTCTTCAGGAGATTGGATGCTATCGCGGTATTCGTCATCGTAAGGGCCTGCCTGTTCGCGGTCAGAATACCAAGAACAATGCAAGAACCCGCAAGGGTCCCAAGCGTACCGTTGCAAACAAGAAAAAGTAATTAATACAGCTGCGTAACTGTAAAACGGAATCGTGCCGATTCCGATTAAGAAGAAAGTAGGTTAGTTTAAAAATGGCGAAACAGGTTGCAAAAAAAGTGACAAAAAAGCGCGTTAAGAAAAACGTTGAACGCGGACAGGCACATATTCAGTCTTCTTTTAACAATACAATCGTTACGCTGACGGATACGGAAGGAAACGCATTCAGTTGGGCAAGTGCCGGTGGTCTGGGATTTAGAGGTTCAAGGAAATCTACTCCGTATGCTGCACAGATGGCGGCAGAGACAGCTACCAAGGCTGCTTTGGTGCATGGCTTGAAGTCTGTTGACGTATTTGTAAAGGGACCCGGTTCAGGGCGCGAGGCTGCAATCAGAGCTCTTTCTGCATGCGGTCTTGAGGTGATCAGCATCCGCGACGTGACCCCCGTTCCTCACAATGGCTGCCGTCCGCCCAAGCGTCGCCGCGTCTGAGTGTGGGAACAGGTAAAATATGTTGGAAGAAGGTACCGCATGGCGGTATTGTAAACATCCAAGGAACAAAATTATCCCGTGGATAATTTTGTTCTATAGTAAAGGAGAAAAAATAAAATGGCAGTAAATCGCACACCCGTATTAAAGAGATGTCGTTCCCTGGGCCTCGAGCCTTCTTATCTGGGATATGACAAAAAGTCTAACAGACAGAATGCAAGAGTAGGCAAGAAAGTAAGCGAGTACGGCCTGCAGCTTCGTGAGAAGCAGAAGGCAAAGTTCATCTACGGCGTTCTGGAGAAGCCCTTCAGAAATTATTACAAGAAAGCTGACAGAATGAAGGGAATGACCGGTGAGAATCTGATGATCATGCTGGAGAGCAGACTTGACAGCGTGGTGTTCAGAATGGGCTTCGCAAGAACCAGAAGAGAGGCCAGACAGGTTGTGGGCCATAAGCATGTTCTGGTGAACGGCAAGGTAGTGAGCATTCCTTCTTACCTGATCAAAGCCGGCGATGTGATCGAAATCAAAGAGAGCGCAAAGACCATGCAGAGATACAAGGATATCGCTGAGGTAACCGGCGGAAGACTTGTTCCTGAATGGATGGATGTTGACATTGACAACTTCAAGGGAACCGTCAAGAATCTTCCTACAAGAGAAATGATCGATGTTCCCGTAAATGAGATGCTTATTGTCGAGTTGTACTCCAAGTAAGCCCTGCCTGCCTCTGAGGTCATATATGCGTCGTGTAAGCGGCGGATTTATGGCTTCGGAGTGCTTGTGTCTTTAACAAACAATCAAAAAGGAGGGTATTCGCAGTGTTTGATTTTGAAAGACCCAATATTGAGGTTACTGAAATTTCAGAAGACAAGAAGTACGGCAGGTTCGTCGTTGAGCCCCTGGAAAGAGGCTACGGCATTACTCTTGGAAATTCACTGAGAAGGATCATGCTTTCCTCCCTTCCCGGGGCAGCGGTAAGCCAGATCAAAATTGAAGGCGTTCTGCATGAGTTCAGTTCGATTCCCGGCGTAAAGGAAGACGTGACTGAGATCATTATGAATATCAAGAGCCTTGCCATTAAGAACAACAGCGAATCCAGCGACGCCAAGACTGGTTATATAGAGTTTGAGGGCGAGGGTGTTGTACACGCTTCCGATATTCAGGTGGATCAGGACATTGAGATACTGAACCCGGATCTGCCGATCGCAACTTTGAGCGGCAAGGATACAAAGCTTTACATGGAGCTGACGATCACAAAGGGACGCGGCTATGTAAGCGCTGACAAGAACAAGCACGAGGAATTACCCATCGGTGTGATTGCAGTAGATTCCATCTACACACCTGTAGAGAGAGTCAATGTGACGGTAGAAAATACCCGTGTGGGCCAGATCACCGATTATGACAAGCTGACGCTGGATGTATTTACCAATGGAACGCTGGTTCCCGACGAGGCTGTCAGCCTTGCGGCAAAGGTACTGAGCGAGCACCTGAGCCTGTTCATTGATCTTTCCGAAAACGCTAAGACCGCTGAGGTCATGGTGGAGAAGGAGGACGATGAGAAGGAAAAGGTTCTCGAGATGAGCATCGACGAGCTGGAGCTGTCCGTCCGCTCCTACAATTGTCTGAAGAGAGCCGGGATCAATACGGTTGAAGAGCTCTGCAACAGGACTTCCGAGGATATGATGAAGGTTCGTAATCTGGGCCGCAAGTCCTTGGAAGAGGTGTTGGCAAAGCTGAAAGAGCTGGGCCTGCAGCTGAATCCCAGCGAAGAGTGAGCAGAAAACGATAAGTAGGATATCCGCAGGCGGTAAAGCCGATGTGTGCGCCTCCGGTTTATCTCTGAATGGTGAAAACCAGGCATCCGGTAAGTAAGACCAAAGGGCGTGGCCGGATGTACCATGAAAAGAGAAAGGAATATAAAAAAATGGCAAAGTACAGAAAACTTGGAAGAACCTCTTCCCAGAGAAAAGCATTACTTAGAAATCAGGTGACGGCGCTGATCCATCATGGCAAGATCGTAACTACCGAGGCAAAGGCCAAGGAAGTGAAGAAGATTGCAGAAGGCCTGATTGCAATGGCAGTGAAGGAGAAGGATAACTTCGAGATGGTAACGGTTTCCGCAAAGGTTCCCGTGAAGGACAAGGACGGAAAGCGTGTGAAGGAAGTTGTGGACGGCAAGAAGGTTACCAAGTATGAGACTGTTGAGAAGGAGATCAAGAAGGATCTTCCCACCCGTATTCATGCGAGACGTCAGATTCTGAGAGTCCTCTGCCCCGTTGTATCCGTACCCACTGAGGCAGCCGGAAGAAAGAGAAATACAAAGGAAGTTGATCTGGTTGCAAAGCTCTTTGACGAGTATGCACCCAAGTATGCAGACCGCAAGGGTGGATATACCAGAATTGTCAAGATCGGTCAGCGTAAGGGCGATGCGGCGATGGAAGTAGTTCTTGAGCTGGTATAAAATGATACAGGAAGTGAAGAGGCGTTTGTCGCCTCTTCCTTTTTTACTTATAAGAAACGCTTTGGAATGGAGACTGAGATGAAACAACCTCGTTACAGCAGAGAAGACATCAGAACCACATTGAATATGGCCTGGCCTGCAATGCTGGAGTCTTTTTTTACGGCTTTTGCAGGACTTGTGGATTCACTGATGGTAAGCTCCCTTGGCTCTTATGCCGTTGCGGCGGTGGGACTTACCACACAGCCCAAGTTTTTGGGGCTGGCATTCTTTATCGCCGCAAACGTATCCATTTCGGCGCTGGTGGCCAGGCGCAAGGGGGAGGACAGACGGGAGGAGGCAAACAGGATCTTTGCAACCTTTCTGGTCTTTATCCTGATTATGGCGGTATTGTTCAGTATTCTTCTGGTAATCTTTGCGGATCCGGTGATCCGGTTCTGCGGTTCGGAGGAGGCTACCCACGACAGCGCCGTTTTGTATTTCCGCATTATCATGGGAGGCATGATCTTCAACGTGGTTCAGATGGGGGTGAATTCCGCCCAGCGAGGGGCAGGAAATACCCGGATCACCATGCGGACCAACCTGGTATCCAACACGGTGAATATCATTGCGAATTACCTGCTGATACAGGGACACTTCGGGTTTCCGGCTCTTGGAATCCGCGGAGCGGCTCTTGCCACGGTGCTCGGCACGGTGGTGGCCAGCATTATGAGTGTGGCTTCCGTCTGGAAGAAGGATACCTTTGTCAGCATTCCGCTGATTATCGGTCAGCGGATCAGGCCGGGGCTCGAGGCCCTGAAGAATATCGTCCGGGTGGGTTACAGTGTGTTTGCAGAGCAGGTGTTAATGCGCATCGGCTTTATGCTTACAGCGCTCATGGCGGCGGATCAGGGAACCAACGCCATGGCAGCCCATCAGGTGGGCATGAACATCATGGGGTTGTCCTTCTCCTTTGGAGACGGTCTCCAGGCCACGGCGGTGGCGCTAATCGGGTACAGTCTGGGGGCAAAACAGCCGGAACAGGCAAAGAAGTACGGAAGAACCTGCCGGATGATCGGCGGAGTGATCTCCGTGATTCTGGCGGCGGTGTATTATTTCGGAGCAAGACTTTTAATGGGATTGTTTTTCCGGGAGCCGGAGATTGTGGCCATCGGCGTGAGCATCATGCATGTGATTATCTTTGTTGTGGTACTTCAGATTGCCCAGGTTATTTACATGGGCTGCCTGCGGGGAGCGGGAGATACCCTGTACACTGCCATTGCCTCAACGGTGAGCGTGACGGTTATGCGGACGTTGGGCTCCTGGCTTTTTGGCTATGTGCTGGGAATGGGGATCGTGGGTATCTGGTTCGGCGTTGTGGCAGATCAGCTATCCAGATTTCTGTTTGCCACGATCCGGTTCCGGCAGGGGAAGTGGATCAACATCAAAATATGACCGGTCAGGGCTTTGCCTTCTGGAAATGCTGATAGTCCTTTGTGGCGTTCCAGTTGCCGCCCCAGGTAAAACCATGCTCCAGAAACAGCCTGCAGCACAGGTCGTCTGCGTCAATTTTGTAGGAAAAGCCTGCGGAACGGTCGGCGTAGGCGGAGGCGGCAGCGGGGAGGACTACCTCGGTGCCGTCTTTTTCGTAGGTGACCTGAGGGTTATAGAGGGGATTTATGTCTACAGCAAGGCCCAGGGCATGAGCACTTCCTGCATTTTGCCTGTAATTAAAACAGGAGGTATTGTTGTCTGTCATGGAGGCTGTGTCGTCCCCGTCATATTCGTCAATGAGCAGTACTTTTTCCAGCCGATATTCACAGCGATAGAGCTCATAGAAGATTTCCGTCAGATCCCGGGCAATGTATTCATTGCAGATCAGTTCCCCCTCTCTGGGGTTGCCGTCAAAGTCATAATGCCAGATATGCACATAGCGCAGTTCCTCCAGGGAAATCGCCGGCTGTGAGCCATCTGTTCCCACCAGCAGGGCAGTATCGCTGCCGACGGAAGGTTTCTTTTGGCCGTCAGCGGTATCTACGCTGCTTTCGGGGGAGGTTTCGGCTGCCGGCAGGAAGGGATAGGATACGCCGGTGATATAGCGGCGCAGGTTTTCCGAGAGGGGTTCATAGTAAAAGCCCTGGCTGTAGGTGATCCGTTCCTCTTCCGGAATACCTGCATTCAGGAGAATGCCCACAGGCCGGGAGGCTGTGGTGGGCAGATCCATGGGGGAGGGGGCGCCGTCGGGGGCTGTGGAGCTGTGGGAGCCGGATTCCACACCGGGCTCGGCAGAAGTATCATCGTCCGGAGTGTTTTCCGTGTCCGCGGCATTGTCGGGAGCGGCGGTGGCGTCTCCCTCCGGGCTGCCCTGGGATTCCGCCGGAACAGTGGAAGGATTGAGGGTTGTCTCCTTTTTGTCTTCTGTGTTTTGCTGGCTTTCGTAGTCGGTCAGCGTCATGGAATCGTATCGTACTGCGCGGAGAAAACCGCCTGCCAGCACCACAATTGCGGCGAGAAGCACAGTCATCTGCAATATTTTTGATTTATTCATAGAGGATCCTCCCGGGTTGTCAATGGTATTAATAGAGTAACATGGAGTACTTTCTTTGTAAATATATCAGGCATCGTCTTCTGAATACAGTTTTCCATCACGACAAACGCATGAGTAAATAAAATGTGAACAAACTGCTCCATTATCCGTT
>CAJUJU010000079.1 GCA_910586835.1 uncultured Acetatifactor sp. | reverse complement strand
GTTCAGACGTGTGCTCTTCCGATCTGACAGTGTGGGGATATGACCTGCAGTATCTGATGACGGGGCTTTTGAACCAGCATCCCAGGTCGGCAATTCAGTTTACCAGGGAAAACAGGACGGATTATACCGAGTTTTACAGGGAGGTCGTGGCACAGGATTGAAGGGAAGATTCCTATTTCAGGCGGGGCATCATGTGATGTCCCGTTTTTTGTTATTTTTTCTTGAGTTTCCACGGAGGAATGTGTATACTGGAAAGTGGGTTTATCTGAAAATTTGAGGAAATGATATTTGTGTAAAAAGGAGACAGAATGCCATGAAGATTGACAGCGTATGTGTACAGGGCGGCTACAGACCGGGAAACGGGGAGCCCCGCCAGATTCCCATTGTTCAGAGCACTACCTTTAAATATGACACCAGCGAGGATATGGGCAGGCTCTTTGACCTGGAAGCAAGCGGCTACTTTTACTCCAGGCTTCAGAACCCCACAAACGATTATGTGGCGGCAAAGATCGCGCAGCTGGAGGGAGGAACGGCGGCCATGCTCACCGGCAGCGGACAGGCGGCAAATTTCTACGCGCTGTTTAACATCTGCGGCTGCGGGGATCACATTGTGTCTTCCGCTACGATCTATGGAGGTACCTACAACCTGATTTTCGTCACCATGAAGCGCATGGGAATTGACGTGACCTTTGTCAGTCCCGACGCAACGGAGGAGGAGCTGAACGCGGCGTTTAGGGAAAACACCAAGGTCATGTTCGGTGAGACCATCGCCAATCCGGCGCTGACGGTTCTGGATATTGAAAAATTTGCCAGGTGCGCCCACGCTCACGGCGTGCCGCTGATCGTTGACAATACCTTTGCCACGCCTGTCAACTGCAGACCTTTTGAATGGGGAGCGGATATTGTGACCCACTCCACCACAAAATATATGGACGGGCATGGCGCTGCCTTGGGAGGCGCTATTGTAGACAGCGGCAGATTTGACTGGGCGGCTTACCCGGACAGGTTTCCCGGCCTTTGTACGCCTGACGAGAGCTATCACGGTGTCACTTATGTGGAGCGGTTCGGAAAAGAGTGCGCTTTTATCACCAAGTGTACCGTACAGCTGATGCGCGACCTGGGCTCCGTCCAGAGTCCCCAGAGCGCGTTTCTCTTGAACCTGGGTCTGGAAAGCCTGCATGTGCGCATGCAGCGTCACTGTGAGAACGGACAGGCGGTGGCGGAATTCCTGAGCGGACATGAGAAGGTGGCCTATGTAAATTATTGCGGACTGCCAGGCGACAGGTATTATGACCTGGCGCAGAAGTATCTGCCCAAGGGCAGCTGCGGCGTAGTGTCCTTTGGTCTGAAAGGCGGCAGGGAGGCGGCCGGTATCTTCATGAAGAATCTGGGACTGGCAGCCATCGAAACACATGTGGCCGATGCCCGTACCTGTTGTCTGAATCCGGCCTCCAGCACCCATCGTCAGATGACGGATGAGCAGCTTAAGGAGGCGGGAGTGCCGGCAGAACTGATTCGTATCAGCTGCGGCATTGAGGATAAGGAAGATCTGATTGCCGATATCGCGCAGGCCCTGGAAAAGATTTCGTAATCGGATCCATGCGGCAGACAGGAGTTGGAAAATCTGATGGATTGCAAAGAATTTGAGAGGCTGATACCTGATTTTATCGGGAATAAGCTGGATTATCCCTCCCTGAAGCGCTTCAATCGTCATATGGAGCACTGCGCAGAATGCCAGGAAGAGCTGGTGATTCAGTTTCTGGTGATCGAAGGAATTCAGAGGCTGGAGGACGGCGGCGCCTTTGACCTGCAGAAGGAACTGGATCAGAGGCTGGATGAGGCAAGGAGAAGGCTGCGGCTCCACGACGGGTTTATGCGTATGGGGGCGGTTCTGGAAATTATTGCGGTATGCCTGCTGGCAGGCATTATCCTTTGGATCTTATTGTGAGAGGGCTCCGCAGGGTTATATAAAAACAGGAAGGTCTGAGAATGAGTAAGAGCGGAAAGCTTGTCCTGATAGACGGACACAGTATCTTAAACAGGGCATTCTACGGAGTGCCTGATCTGAGCAATGCAAGAGGACTTCACACCAATGCGGTGTATGGATTCCTGAATATCATGTTCAGAATACTGGAGGAGGAAAAACCGGAGTATCTTGCGGTGGCGTTTGACGTACACGCCCCCACCTTCCGGCATAAGATGTATGAGGCGTACAAGGGGACGAGAAAACCCATGCCGGAGGAGCTGCGGGAGCAGGTTCCGGTGATGAAGGACGTGCTGCGCGCCATGCAGGTGGTCATAGTGGAGCGCGAGGGGCTGGAGGCGGACGACATTCTGGGAACGCTTGCCAAAAAAGCGCAGGCCGACGGCCTGGAGGTCTCTCTGGTGTCGGGAGACCGGGATCTTCTGCAGATAGCGGATGAGCACATTCGGATCCGGATTCCCAAGACGAAGCAGGGAAAGACGGAGATTGAGGATTATGACCCGCAGGATGTGGTAAAGGCATTCGGCGTCACGCCGCTTGGCTTTATTGATCTCAAGGCGCTGATGGGGGATGCGTCGGACAATATCCCGGGGGTGCCCAAGGTAGGGCAGAAGACCGCGGCAGAGCTTATGCTTCAGTATGGTTCCCTGGAGAACATTTATGCCCATGTGGAGGAAATCACCAAAAAAAGTATCCGGGAATCACTGAAAGAAAATAAGGATCTTGCGGACTTAAGCAGGGCGCTGGCCGAGATCCGCACGGACAGCGAGGTGGAATTGGATTATGAGTCGGCCAGGGCGGAGGGGTATTTTACCCCGGAGGCATATCAGCTTTTCAAGCAGCTGGAGTTTCGGAATCTGCTGAGCCGTTTTGAGGAGGAAAAAAAGGGAGGCGGCGACAGGGAACTGTCAAAAACCTTTGTCCTGTTACAGGATAAAAAAGAGCTGCTTTCCAGATTAAAAAAGATCAGGGACGGAGCCCGGGCAGGACTGTACCTGGCATTGGAGGAAGCAAGACCTGCGGGAGCGGGACGGCTTCTTGGAGTGGCAGTCTGCGATTCGGAGAAAGAGACCTGCTTTTTTGGTCTGAAGCGGCAGGCGCGGGAAAATGAACAGCTTTCTCTATTTGGAGAAGATTTCCCGGAGGAGACGGATGCTGAGGAAATCCGGCAGGCGCTTGTGGCCCTGTCCGGAAGGGCTCGAATTGCCACATTCGATATCAAGGGTCAGTATGGCTGGCTGAAACAGGACAGCACGGAGCGCTATTTTGATGTTTTGATCGGCGCATATCTGCTGAATCCTCTGAAAAGCGACTATGATCCGGAGACCATTGCCGAGGAGCATCTTGGACTGACAATTCCGGGAAGGGTGGAGAGCCTGGGAAAGCGAAAGTTTGCCGAGGCGGCTGAACAGCTGCCGGAAAAGCTGGCCGAGTATTGTTGTTACGGGGCTTATGTGTCCCGGGCGGCGGCGGATGTGCTGGAGAAGAAGCTGCAGGAAACGGGTATGGACGGGCTGATGCGCGATATGGAAATGCCTCTTTCCCTTGTGTTGTATGATATGGAGCGGGAAGGGGTGGAGGTGCGCCGGGAGGAGCTGAAGGCTTACGGCGATGCTCTGGTTGCCAGGATCCAGGAGTTGGAAAAGTCAATTCATGAGCAGGCCGGAACGGAATTCAACATCAATTCTCCCAAACAGCTGGGCGAGATACTGTTTGATAACATGCACATTCCCGGGGGCAAAAAGACCAAGACAGGCTATTCCACGGCAGCGGATGTGCTGGAGAAGCTTTCGGAGGACTATCCCATCGTGAAGGATATTCTGGAATACAGAGGGCTGACAAAGCTGAAGTCTACCTATGCGGACGGCCTTGCGGCTTTTATCGGGGAGGACAGGCGCATACACACCAGCTTCAACCAAACCATCACGGCCACAGGGCGGATCAGCTCCACAGAGCCAAACCTTCAGAATATCCCCATGCGTATGGAACTGGGCAGACGGATCCGGAAGGTGTTCGTGCCGGGGGACGGGTATGAGTTCATGGATGCGGACTATTCCCAGATTGAGCTGCGGGTGCTGGCCCATATGTCGGGAGACGAACAGCTTATCGAAGCGTACCGGATGGATCAGGATATCCACAGGATCACGGCGTCAAAGGTGTTTCACACTCCCTTTGACCAGGTGACGGAGCTGCAGAGGCGCAATGCCAAGGCGGTGAACTTCGGCATTGTCTACGGCATCAGCTCCTTTGGGCTGAGTCAGGATCTGAGCATCAGCAAGAAGGAGGCAGCAGAGTATATCGAGCAGTACTTTGCCACTTATCCCGGCGTGAAGACGTTTCTGGATAAGCTGGTGGCGGATGCAAAGTCCCGGGGCTATGTCACCACCATGTTCGGCAGGAGAAGACCTGTTCCCGAGCTTTCTTCCTCAAACTTCATGCAGCGCTCCTTCGGTGAACGGGTGGCCATGAATTCACCTATTCAGGGTACTGCGGCGGACATCATCAAGCTTGCCATGATCAAGGTGTGGAGAGCCCTGCGGGACGAGGGACTTAAGTCGAAGCTGATTCTGCAGGTTCATGACGAGCTGGTCATTGAGACCTTTCTGGAAGAGGAGGAGCGGGTGCGCCGGATTCTGGAGGAAAACATGAGGTCTGCGGCGGATCTGGCCGTAACGCTGGAAATCGACCTGCACACGGGAGAGAACTGGTATGAAGCAAAATAAACCTAGGTTTATCGGAATCACCGGCGGTATCGGCGCGGGAAAGAGCGAGATATTGGATTATATCGGAAAGCACTACAGATGCGAGATTTATCTGGCGGATCAGGTAGCTCATCAGGTGAAGCGGGCAGGTACGGAATGCTTTCGGGCGCTGGTTGGGCTTCTCGGGGAGGAGATCATGGCTCCTGACGGGGAGATTGACAGGGCAAAGATGGCGGAGAGGATATTTGCAGACCCCGGGGTGCTGGAGCAGGTCAACGGAATCATTCATCCCGCGGTGAGGGATTATTTGCTGGAACGGTTGGAAAAAGCGCGGAGAAAGGGACAGGTTGAGCTTTTTTTTGTGGAGGCGGCTTTGCTGATCGAGTGCGGCTACGGACAGCTTGTGGATGAGATGTGGTATGTTTATACGGACGAGGCCGTGAGGCGGAGGCGTCTTGCGGAGTCCAGGGGCTACAGCGGGGAAAAGACGGACAGTATTATGGCAAGGCAGCTTTCGGATGAGCATTTTCGGGAGAACTGTGGCTTTATCATAGATAACAGCGGTTCGCTGACGGATAGCTACCGGCAAATAGACAGGAAACTGGAGGCTTTTACATGGCAGGAGTGAGAGAGGGACAGGGACAGTTGGTGTTCGGTCTGGATATTGGCACCAGAAGCATTGTTGGCACAGTGGGATATTTAAGCGGCGGAAAATTTCATGTGCTTGCCCAGCGCTCGAGGGAGCATGAGACCAGATCCATGCTGGACGGACAGATTCATGATATCGGTAAGGTGGGGCAGACCATCTGTCAGGTGAAGGAGCAGCTGGAGGACGATCTGAACCGGAAGCTCACCGAGGTGTGCATTGCGGCTGCAGGACGCGTTCTGCGGACGGTCACTACTCATGCGGAGCAGAGCTTTGACGAGGAGCATGTGGTCACGGAGGAGGATGTCTATTCGCTCTCCACCATAGGAGTAGAGCAGGCCTATGAAGAATTTGTAAAAAACAATGACACGGACATGAAATTTTACTGCGTGGGTTACACTCCCATGCGGTATTATATGAACGGTTACCAGATCGGAAACCTGGAGGAGCACAAGGTGCGGAATATGGCGGTGGATCTGATTGCAACCTTTCTGCCGGACGATGTGGTGGACGGGCTGTACAAGGCGGTGGAGCTGGCGGGGCTGCATGTGGCAAACCTGACGTTGGAGCCCATCGCGGCCATTCAGGTGGCTATCCCGGAAAAATTCCGTATGCTGAACATGGCTCTGGTGGATGTGGGAGCGGGCACCAGCGATATCTCCATCACAAAGGACGGAACCATCACGGCCTACGGCATGATCCCCGTGGCAGGGGACAGCCTGACGGACATCATTGTGCAGCACTGCCTGGTGGACTTTGACACGGCGGAGCGTATCAAAAGGCAGACGGGAACGCAGGAGTCCGTGGAATATCAGGATATTATGGGGCTGACGCAGGTGATTAACGCCAGTGAGGTGGCGGAAATACTGAGCGGTCATGTGCAGGAGATGGTAAAGCAGGTGGCCGCCTGCATCCGGGAGCTGAACGGTGACAAGTCCGTCAGCGCCGTGTTTGTGGTGGGCGGAGGAGGAATGATCCCCGGCTATACGGATGCGCTGGCCAAGGAGCTGGATATCGTAAAGGAACGTGTGGCCATCCGGGGACAGGAAGTGATGCAGTCCATCGTGTTTGAGGTGGAAAATCCCAGAAGAGATTCCATGATGGTGACACCCATCGGCATTTGTTTAAGTTATTATGAACAGAGCAATAATTTTATTTTTGTGGAGTTCAACGGAAGGCGTGTCAAGCTCTATGACAACGGGAAGCTTTCCGTGGCGGATGCGGCGGTACAGTCTGATTTTTCCAATGAGGAGCTTTTCCCCAGAAGAGGAAAGGCGCTGACCTTTACGGTGAACGGAAAGAGCCGGATGGTACGGGGAATTCAGGGGGAGGCGGCCGTCATCAGGGTGAATGGTGAGCCGGCGGACATTTACAGCCAGGTACATAACGGCGATCACATTGACGTGGTATCTTCCACGGCGGGGGATGCGGCGGTACTTGAGCTGGGCAGACTGCCTGAGCTGACGGAGAGGCTTCACGTCTATGTGAACGGTACCCGGATTGACCTGCCGAAGACAGCCGCTGTCAACGGGCGGCTGGAGAATGAGTTTTACTCTGTGAGAGAGGGAGACGAAATCCGGATTCAGAATTTTTACACGGTTCGGGAAGTGGCGGAGTTTATGGATGTTCCCCTGGGAGGAAAGATACTGGTAAACGATACGCCGGCAAGACCGGAGACAAGGGTCTATGAGAATTTTACTTTAAGCTGGGATGTGAACGCGGAAGTGACTTTTGCGGATCTGGAGGAGGAGACAGAGGAGGAAGCTGCCCTTCGCCGTGCGGCAAAGGAAGCGGCGGCAGTGCAGGAAGCTTCTGTTTCGGTTGATGCGGCAGGAACCGCGGTGACGGAAAGACAGACTGACGGGCTGAAGACAGACGGCAGAGCAGACACGGCGGAAGAGGAAGTCTCGGAGCAGGGGCCGGTTAACATGACGGTGATTGTCAACAGATATCCGGTGATTTGCAGCGGAAAGAGCAGCTATGTATTTGTGGATGTGTTTTCCTTTATTGACTTTGATTTGAATGCTTCCGCAGGACGGGCCATCGTCACAAAGCTGAACGGAAGGAATGCGGAATACATGGAGCCCTTAAAGGACGGCGATGTGATAGAGATATATTGGGAGGAACTGAATTCATGAGGCTTTGCAGTATCGCAAGCGGGAGCAGCGGAAACTGTATTTATGTGGGATCGGAGGCAACGCACCTGCTTGTGGATGTGGGGATCAGCGGAAAGAGAACGGAAAGCGGGCTGAAGGAGCTGGGACTAACGGGAAGGGATATCGACGGAATCCTGGTGACCCATGAGCATGCCGATCACATCAGCGGCCTGGGCGTGCTGGTCAGAAAGTATGAGATTCCCGTCTATGCCACGGCGGGCACCATAGATGCCATGAAGAAATGCGGAAGCCTGGGGACAATTGACGAGGATCTGTTCCATCAGGTGTGGGAGGATAAAAAGCTGATTATCAAGGATTTGACGGTGAATCCCATGCACATCTCCCATGATGCGGCGCAGCCAGTGGGCTACCGTATCTCCTATGGAAACAGAAGAGTGGCTGTGTGTACGGATCTGGGGGTGTATAACGACTATACCGTGGAATGTCTGAAGGGTATGGACGCCCTGCTGCTGGAGGCCAATCATGACGTCAATATGCTGCAGGTAGGTCCCTATCCCTATCATCTGAAGCAGCGCATTCTGGGAGACAGGGGGCATTTATCCAATGAAAATTCAGGGCGGCTGATCTGCCGTATCCTGCATGACAATCTGAAGACGATTCTCCTGGGGCACCTGAGCAAGGAGAACAATCTGCCGGAGCTTGCCTTTGAATCGGTTCGGATGGAAATTAACATGGGGAATGTTCCTTACCGTGCGGGAGATTTTGATATCCGGGTGGCAAGGAGAAGCGAGATCACTCCGGTGGCAGTGGTGTGAGAAGAAAACAACGCCCGGACGAATGAAAGTTCGTCCGGGCATTTTTCACCTGATAGAAAATGGGAAATGGAATATTTCGTCACATCTGAATATCCGTCATAAGCTCCAGCACGGTGTCATACCCCTGTTCCACGGCAATCTGTGCGGGGGTGACGCCCTTGAGGTTAGCGTGGTTGTAGTCTGCGCCCTTTTTGACCAGGAAGCGGGCGATATCCTGGGTACTGTATCTCAGAATGTAATGCAGCGCAGTGTTTCCCTCGTTGTTTGCAATGTTTACATCGGCTCCTGCACGAACCAGTTCCTTTACAATTTCCTTGAAGCACTGGTTCAGGGTGCTGGCGTTGCAGAGCAGTGCGGTGTTGCCACGGTTGTCCCGGCGGTTTATGTCAACGCCTCTTTCCAGGAAGAAGGGAAGCAGTTCCAGGCAGGTGTTGATGTCCAGTTCCTGGAGGAGGATCATCAGCGGTGTTTTTCCGTCGTTTCTGGCCCCATCCAGGGTTTTCAGCTCTTTCAGCAGTGCAACTCTTTGTTTTCGTTCCAGCTCGCCGCCGAAACGTTTCTTCGAAACGGCCAGGTGCGCAGGTATTTCGCCGTTGACATTCTGCAGTGTATCGTCTGCCCCGGATGCGATAAGAAGTTTTACGATTTCGGCATTTCCGTGAAGGCAGGCAGTGTGGAGAGGGGTATTTCCCGCTTCGGCGGGCGCATCCTCCGTCAGGTTTACGTCCACGCCCTTCTCGATCATCACTCGGAGCATTTCCAGATGGTTATATCTTGCGGCATAATGGAGGGCGGTTGTTCCGTCATTGTCTACCTGTTCCATGGATTCCTTTGAGAAAAACTGCGCGGCATCTTCAAAGTAGGTATCCTTTTTATTGTCAAACAGCATTTTGCGTTCCGGTTTGGATGCGATAATGTTGACGGGAGTTCTTCCCTCTATTACGGCGGACTCCATATCCACTCCCAACGCGATCAGTTTTCGGATGGCCTTGACGCCGCTGTTGCCGCTTAGACATTGATCCCTGAGGCAGGTGATAGTGCTGCATGAATGCATGGGGGCAGTAAAAGCTATCCCGGCGTCCATGCAGATATCCAGAATCCGGCAATTCTCGTCATCCATCAGGGCATTGTTTAGGATATCCAGGATACACTTGAGTTCGTCGTCATCGTCCTGGTCGATCATATAGATGAGCTTTTTGGATAATGCCAGAGCAAGTTCCACAGTGTCCTGTTTCCCGGAGGAATGGTTGATGAAGGAATTGGCGGTAATTCTGCTGAGGTTTTTCACATCAATTCGGATGATTTCATCGGGAAGCGTTGCGCCGTTGTCCTGCAAGATGATGCTCAGGCCCTCCAGGCAGTAGTTTCTGGCGAGACGCAGGGGAGAGATTCCCTCGTTGTTTTCCTGATGGATCATATTTCCGCATTTCATCAGCCGCAGCGCAGCCGTCATGTGGTGGTGCTCGATGGCCTGCAGAAGAAGGGTGTTTCCCATTTCGTCCGTGTAGTCGGTTTCCGCTCCCTTTTCCAGAAAGATGTCGATGAGGGCGCAAGAGTAGTCTGCATTTTGTCTTTCCAGCAAAAGTACAAGCGCAGGAAAGCCGTCCGCGTTTTTTCCGTTTATATCAGCGGTCAGGAGTTTTGCGATCTCCGGTCTCTGTCCGGTGGTATTTTCCTGACAATGGAAGGGCAGGGTAAGTCCCTCTATGCGTGCGCCTGCCAGGTAATGGTAACCGTTGTTGCCCTCGGCATCGCATCGGGAGGTGTCGGCGCCGTGCGCCACAAGAAGCCGGGCCATGGCCAGATTACCGCAGAAGCATGACAGCAGAAGCGGTGTGATGCCTTTTTGCTTGCTGTCGGTAAGATCAACGTCGCAGCGGCCTTCCGCCAGTATTTTTTCCACCGCCTGATACAGATTATGCCAGACGAGGAGATGGAAGAGTGTAAACCCATAGCTTCCGATGGCTTCCTCCAGATCGGCCTTTTGACAGCCGGCAGCGCATTCCTCCATATTATGTATCTCTTCCGCGGAAAAGACCTCGTATTTATAGGTAAAATTATCAAAGTCGCCTTCCCACCAGGGAACGTACTGACTGCGGTTGCTCTGCGCGGATTTTACCAGTATATCTTTCATTTCCTTGATTTCCATCGAATTATGCTTCCTTTCTGATCCCTTTCTGATTATCCTGTCTCTGCGAAAACGGTTAATTTTCCGCTCCGGCGATCAGTAATTTCTCAACGATGTCATTGTAGCCGCCCTCGGTTGCGTAATACAGCGCCGTGTGCTCTGCCACATCTGCGTAGGTGACGTCTGCGCCGGCATCCAGCAGCGTTCCCACGATATAGTTGTTTCCCCGCTGGGCGGCGATGATCAGAGCAGTTTCTCCGTCCTCGTTGCGCTCGTCGATTCGTGCGCCGTGAGCCAGAAGGTTTTTTACGATGCGCTCGTTTTGGTTTTCTGCTGCGGCATGCAGAGGAAAATTTCCGTATTCTCCGCTGATATTGGTATCTGCGCCGGCTTCCAGCAGCAGATCAGCGATGAGCAGATTATCTTTTGTCACGGCGAGAAAGAGAGGGGTCTCTTTTGCGTCGTTTCTGGCATTGATATCTATGTCGCCCTTTGCCAGCATGGCCTTTATGACTTCGCCCTGTCCGTTGTGGCAGGCCTGGTGCAGGGGCGTGTTGCCGAAGGCGTCGGCGTTTCCGGAGCCTTCTTTTGAAAGTCCTTCCACCAGCTGTACCAGTCCCAGGGCGTTTGCATAGTCAAGAGCGGTATGATTTTCGTTATCCATCACGGTACTGTCTGCGCCAAGTTCCATCAGATATCTGGCTGCTTCGGCCTTTTTGGCTTCGACGGCGTAGATCAGAGGGGTCTTTCCGCGCTTGTCGGTGGCGTTGAGATCAGCGCCGGCTTCCGTCAGCAGTTGTATGATCTCCTTGTTTCCGGAAAGTACCGCCGTGTGCAGCGGGGTGATGCTGACGTTGGAGATCAGGGTCACGTCCGCGCCGCTGGCAATGAGCAGCTTCACGATATCGCGATAGCCTTTTTGGCAGGCGTAATGAAGAGGAGATAATCCGTTTTCATCCACCGCGTTGACATTGATGTTGTCCTTTTTGAGAAATGCCATCACGACGCCCTTCTGGCCGTTCTGGCACGCTTTCAATAAAAGCTTATCCATTTTTTGCCTCCGTTTTCGCATTGCTTTTTGTAAGTCCTGTAGCTTTATTATAGCTCGGATTCCCGGTTATGTCGAGAAGGTTTCTGACAATTTGGCCTGCTTTTCAGACAATATAAAACTGATTTGCCAGCAGCAGCCAGTTCGCCCGAAACCACTGCATGATCTGCCAGTAGCCGCAGCCCCGTAGGCCGTATTCATTTATGAGCCGGAATTTGCCCTGGAGACTTCTCACATCCTCAAACCAGACCTCATGTTTCGCTCCGTCCTCCACATAGGTAAAAAAAGGACTTTCCGCCACCATGTCAAACTGGATTTCCGCACCATGCTCCACGGCAATGCGCACTGCCTGAACGTTGTTGATGGTGGCTGCCTTTGTCACTCCACGTTCAAAGGGCAGCGGCCAGTCATATCCGTAATTCGGGATTCCCAGGTCGATTTTTTCCGCCGGGATCTGTGTCAGCGCATATTCCACAACCCGCCGCACCTGATTTAAGGGGGCCACTGCCATGGGAGGGCCATAGGTATAGCCCCATTCAAGCCACAGGTAAAGCCAGAACCCGTAGTGAGGTTCTGGCTTGCGAGAAGTGAAGGTATTATTTGGGCAGCCTTGGATAAATCTCCAGGGAGAAGTTGCAGTTGTTTAACTGCCCCTTCCGGTTCGGGATATTCTTTTCATAATATATCTTATCTATGACTTCATGGATGATGTGATTGTTGACAGCCGGAGTGTTGGTGTGATAGGTCTCCAGCAGATTCCGGATTTTGGGGAAATAGTTTTCCTGCTCGTCGGTCATTCGGTTTATGTGCTCTATCTCGGCCAGAAGGGCGGCATGGCTTTCATCCAGCTGGGCAAGTGCGTTTTGCAAGGTTTTCTGTCTTTGCTGGAAAACTTCTACGGAATAGATTCCGCGCTCCAGCAGATCGTAAGCTTTTTCCTTCTGCCCCTGGTAAGTGGCAATATCCGTCTCCACTTTTTTCAGCAGGGCTTCCTTTTCCGACAGCTGTTCCTGCAGGGGGACAAAGGGAACAGAGGATTGATCCAGGCCGTAACTGTCGAGCCATTCCTGCAGAAAAGAAAGGAACTGTTTCTCGATCAGGAAAATGGGACTGGATACATTGTCACAATAGCGGTTGGGGCACTTCAGACTGGCATATTTGTTTCTGCTGTTCGGGGCAAGGCGGGTCATCATGTGCCCGCATTTTTTGCAGTAGACAACTCCGGCCAGGGGATTCTGCAGGCCGGTAGATACCGGGGAGGTACATTTGCGCATGACGAGAAGCCGCTGCTGGGCTGCGGCAAACAATTCCGGTTCTATAATGGCGGGATGCAATCCCTGGAAGCATTTGTAATCGGCAGATCTGGTTCTGAGCTTGATGATTTTTCCGTTTTCAGGAATCTTGACTTCTTTTTCTTTTCCCCAGATGATTTTACCGGTATAGGTCTCATTCCGCAGCATATCGCGTATGGTTGCCTTTGACCAGACGGCGGAATTGATCGGCTTGATACCAAGGGCGTCCAGCTTTGCGGCAATGGTATCGGTGCCGAATTGCCGGATAGAGCCGTCCGGCTGAACTTCGCCGTTGCAATACCACTGAAAAATCTGCCGCACTACTTGAGCCTGCTCCGGAATGATCTCCAGGGTGTAACCTTTTTCGTGGGGGATTCTTACTTTCCGGTAACCGTAAGGCGGCGTGCTTCCGACAAATTTTCCTTCGCTAACAGATGCCAGGCGGCCCCGCTGAAGCCGACGGTTGATGGTCTTAAATTCCCGGCGGCTCATAAAAAGCCCGAATTCGAAGTATTCTTCATCAAATTCGTTGTTGGGATCGTAGGTCTTGGAAGGAGTAATAATTTTCGTGTCGGAGTACTTAAAAGCTTCCGCGACGATGCCCTGATCTCTGGTGTTGCCGCGGGCGAGACGTTCCACCTCGACCACAAGGACGCCGTCCCATTTGCCTGATTCCACATCGGAGAGCAATTCCTGCATCACGGGGCGCCCGTCTATGGTGTCGCCGGAAACGACCTCGCAATAAAACCTGGCAATCCGGATATGATTTCTTTCCGCATACTGAGTAAGCAATTCCCTGTGCCGCTTCAGGGTGTCTTCTTCTCCGCGCAGCTCGGCATCGCGATCCGCGCGGCTTTTTCTTAAGTAGGCGCAGTATTTCTGAGTGTTCATGGCGGTTCTGGTCATCCTCCTGGTTATCCTAGGTTGAGCTGAGACTTTAAAGCTTCCTGAAGCACCTGTGAAAAGTTGATGTTTCGCTCCAAAGCGGCGGCATTAAGCCATGCGGGCAGTGTGACAGTCCTGTTGACCGCGCGGTTTGCATTCGCCAGACGAACGGATGGCATATAAACGTCAACAAGGACAGCGCGTTCGTTTTCCTTTGTCTTGATCTCAGACAGAGGAGTGGGAGCGGGGAGCTCTTCGCCGTCCTCTTCCAGGCCATTAAGGACACAGCCGAGGAGCTCGCGCGCGGACAGAAGAGCGTCATCGTCATTTGTGCCGCTGGTAGCGCACTTCAAATCAGGAAAATCAATGGCAATTTCCTGTCCGGGTTCGTAGATAAAGATAGCAGGATAAAAATAGCGATCTGCCTTTTTCATAAAAATAACCTCCTTGATCGGATGGGTAGTGTCAAATCCTACCCTATTTTTTGTTACTAAAACCTTGATTTATGGGA
>CAJUJU010000078.1 GCA_910586835.1 uncultured Acetatifactor sp. | reverse complement strand
TACATCAGAAAGTCCTGTACGATACTTTTTTTATTAAAAAACTTGTAAAGTGGTGGAAAACTATAAAACAACAAAGGAGGCATGATATGTCAGAATATCAATTACAAATCAAACAGGTGGTGGACTATCCACGCTGCCGCATTTACAGGCAGTTCGTCCAGTCACTGATCACGGACCAGGGCATTCGCACAGGCGGGGGCTCCGGTCTTTTTTATTTTACGGTGCTTTGCAGTTATGCGAATTTCCGTACATCCTACCGCCGCATAGACGGGATCAGCTACACGGTCTATCCAGGAGAGTGGATCTGTACCGTAAAGGAGCTGGCCGGATGGTTCCGCACACATTTCCAGCACCAGGCGCTTGACATATTGGACGAGCTGCAGAAAAGGAACCTGATCTCGTACCTGTCCTTGGGGCGGGGGAAGGTGGTCAAGTATAAGATCCGGGACTGGAAAAAGCATAACACGGTGCTGGATTACAACTGCCCATGCCAGAAGGACACAGGCTTTTTCTTTATGCCGTTCACGGTGGCGACGGAGATGGTGGGCGCCGGACGGTGCTCCGAGATGGACATCCTGCTGGACCTGTGGCTGTCAACCGTCTATAACGACGGGCAGGTGCAGGGGTCGGAGGCAGGCCCGGTGGTCTACCTGCGCAACGGTACGGGCAGCCCGCTGGTAAACTACGGAGAGCTGGCCGGGCGCTGGGGGACCTCAAGGGCTACTGTGGGCAGGGTGCTTAAAAAATTAGAAAGGCAAGGCTATATATCGCTGATGGCGTTTCCCGGAACAAAGGGCAGTGTCATTTACCTGCAGAATTACCTGTGAGTTTGACATCCTGCTTGACGAAACGGACATTGACGGTATCCTGGGAGGAAAGGCCGGTATCTATGCCCCTGAGGTGTCTGCCCTGGTGGAACGGATGGCGCAGGGCTTTGTCAATGACCTGACGAACGGGCTGAGGGAGCGTGTCCTCCGGCAGAGTGGTATTTGTGGGCGGCGGAGCAACGCTACTGCGCAGGCAGATCGAGAACTCCGGGAAGGTAAGGAACGCTTTGTTTGTGGAGGATGTGAGCGCCAACGCAAAAGGGTATGAGTTCCTTTACCGGATGGAAACGGCAGGCAGGTGAGCCTATGAAGGAGAAGAAAGACCGGGAGCGGTTCAGCATCAAATTCAATGAAAATGACCCTGCCCATGATGCGGTCATCCGCATGCTGGAGAAACAGGGTCCCCACAGCAAGGCGCAGTTTATTGTCAATGCAGTCCTGCACTATATCAACTGTCCGGAGACGCCGGATGCCGCTGTCTCCCGGACTGTGGACAGGGCGGTCGTAGAACAGATAGTTGCGGAGATTCTGGGGCGGACAGGGCCGATGAAAGGGATCGGGGACAAAGAGGGCATAAAGGAAAACCGCACGGTGGAGCGGGGAACTGTGGAATCGGAACGAAAAAGGGACAGAGAACAGCCGCAGGATGAAGTGGATCAGGTGACATTGTCCCTGATCGCCGATACCATGTCGGCGTTTCGGGGCAGTTAAAAGCACAGGAGGAATTATTTTCCGCCCTGTGCCCCATGTTCTTCCAGCGCCAGGATAAAGCTGTTGATAATATCCTCCAGATGGCGGTATTGTATGGGGGGAAAGGGCTGCAAGCTTAGAGAGCAGGAGGGAATGGTCGGCGGCGTTCACATTGCCAAGCAGCAGATAATCGGTGCTGATGTCAAGTGCAGAACAGATCCGGATGATGTTTTCCGGGCGCAGAGCTTTTTTTCCGAGTTCCGCAGAGGAAACGGTCTGCGGGGTGATGCCCGCTTTTTCAGCAAGTTCCTCTTGGGTCATGCGGAGCTGTTTCCTGCGGCTCAATATGCGGCTGCCGATCTGTTGTAATAAGTCATCCATTTCTCCCGCCTCCTGTCATGGACTAATTTTATCTGCTATGATATAAATAGTTAAGCGATTATGGCTGATAAAGCTCTGCCATGATATGTATAATGGGCTGTAAGGGAAAAAATATAAGGAAATGCAGAAAATAAATCGGGAAAAGGAGAGAAAGAGATGTTAAATGATGTATGGTTAAAAATGGCTGAATTTCTGGGCAGGTTAAACGGAGAGAGCGTCAGCAGGGAAAGCTATGTGCGGACCCCGGAATATGAGAAAGCACTGGAAGCATGGAAAGAAAAAGAACAGGAGTGGGAGGATTTCCTGGAAACGCTTTCTGCAGGGCAGAGAGAGAAACTGGAAGAAATAAAAGAATGTCAGGAGGATTTTGCCTCTGCACAGGAATTACGGGCATATATGCAGGGGTATGTAGATTGCGTACAGGCACTGTATCGTATGGGGCTTCTGAAAGAGAACGAGGGGCTGAAGTGGGTGGAGAAGATGAAACTGCAATAAAAAGCTCAAAAACATTTGCAGAACTTCTGTTGATGACAGTAGGGACACCGCCTATATACAAATAGTCTTTGCATGTGAAAAAGCTCCAAAACACGTTTATATGATAACACAGAATAGGAAAATCAATTCATATTTTTTGTCTTGACATAACGGACGATAACGGAACATTGGACAGGGAATCTGGATGTTTTGGTTTTGGATATTAAGGAAAAGTAAATAGCAGATCACGTAACTTTACATCGATTTTACATTTCTGAGATAGAGATTTCAATATTTAGATGGTACAATCAGACCACAATCAAAAAGGAAAAACATAAAGGTTTAGAGAAATGGAAAGAATACTTATATGATAAATTATGAGGAAATCAGGAAAAACGAAGACATAAGAACTTATATTGCAGAAGCGGATGCATCGCTGGCAGCACTTGGGTTTACGGAACATAGTTTTGCCCATGTTACTCATGTGGCGGAAACCGCCGGATATATACTGGAAACATTAGGGTATCCGGAACAGGAAATTGAACTTGCGAAAATTGCGGGTTATTTGCATGATATCGGTAATTTGGTCAATCGTATAGACCACAGCCAGAGCGGAGCTGTTATGGCGTTCAGACTGCTTGATAAATTGCACTTCACTCCCAGGGAGATTGCCGTCATTACCACAGCAATAGGAAACCATGACGAAGGAACGGGTGTGCCTGTGAATGCTGTAGCAGCAGCGCTCATTTTAGCGGACAAATCAGATGTGCGCCGTTCACGTGTGCGAAATCAGGATGTCCGCAATTTTGATATTCATGACAGGGTAAATTATTCTGTTGTAAAATCAGAGTTGAAGATTAATGAGGCACATACGCTTATTAAGCTAAAGCTGTCTGTTGACACGTACTTTAGTTCCGTTATGGATTATTTTGAAATCTTCATGGAGCGTATGAGGTTATGCCGCAAAGCCGCAGAAAAGCTTGGATTAAAGTTCAAATTGATGATTAACGAACAGCAGTTAATATAGCGATGCAATAATTTCATTATAAGCGAGGGAGGAGTGTTTATGCTGTCCAAAAGAATACTCACAATACAGGATTTATCCTGCGTAGGCCGGTGTTCGCTGACTGTGGCGCTTCCTGTGCTTTCCGCATACGGCATGGAAACCTGTGTGCTGCCCACAGCGGTTCTTTCAAACCATACGGCTTTTGATAAATGGAGTTGTCTTGATTTGACATATGAAATGAAGAATATTCTGGCGGCATGGCAGGAAAACGGTTTTCTGTTTGACGCTTTTCTGACAGGCTATCTCGGATCGGCAGGCGTTGTAGATGTTGTAAAAACCTGTTTTAGTGATTTTTCAAATGAAAGTGCAGAGATTATTATAGATCCCGCATTTGGAGATAATGGCAGGCTCTACCCGGCCTACGATGGCGAATATGTGACAGCGATGGCGGATCTGATAAAATCAGCGGACATAATTCTTCCCAATCTCACGGAAGCATGCTTTTTGGCTGGAATCGAGTATCGGTCAGACACATCGCCTGAATCTGCAAAAGAGATAGTAAAGCGGCTTGCGGAGTACACTCCTGCGGCAATCGTACTGACTGGTATGGAACGTGCCGGAGAGATTGGTGAACTGATATATTCAGGCGGGGTATTTTCGGAAGTGTGGGCGGAAAAATTGCCGCGGCGTTTTCATGGTACAGGTGATTTGTTTGCCGCCGCTTTTGCCGCGCTATATCTGCAAGGCAGCGGCCTGGAAAAGGCATGTGCGTCTGCGGGCGATTTTGTTGCGGCAGGCATCAACGCAACGGACAGTTCCTGTATTTATGGCGTCAATTTTGAATATGTGTTGAACAGCAGAGTGAATGGCAACCGCTGTTTTACATAAATTTTTCAAAACCATGATAGCAGATATTACAATCAGAGGGTTATGATATATTTGTTTCAAATACAATCATATCTGATGAGGAGGAAAAAATGAGAAAAAAATTTGTATCTAAAGTTTTGATGTTGGTTTCGACGATGGCTCTGCTTTCCGGCTGTGCCGCAGCTCCGAACGGCGCGGTGTCCGGAACCGTGAACGGGGGTGCTCCTGCTTCTGCTCCAACTTCCACGCCGAGCTCTGTCCCTGCCAATGGGAACGGGGAGGATGTGGCTGCGAAGCCTGAAGAAGAACAGTCCCGGCATCCAAAGTATGTATTCCTGTTTATCGGTGACGGCATGAGCTTCCCGCAGTTCCAGTCCGCCGCAGACTATCTGGGGGCGATGGACGACAGCGATTATATGAAAGCAGTGCCGAGTCTGGAGGATAATCAGAGGGCGGTGCTGGATGGTCCGGTAGCGCTGAACTTCATGGGATTTGAAACGGTGGGTTCCGTTGTGACATACGATTCCAACAGCTTTGCCCCTGATTCAGCCTCCACCGCTACATCCATTGCCACAGGGCATAAAACCTATTCCGGATCTATCAATGTGGATGAAACCGCCACGGTCTCCTATGAAACGATCACGGAAAAGGTACATGATCAGCTGGGGATGCGGGTTGGCGTCATTTCTTCGGTAAATCTGAATCATGCAACTCCCGCCGCTTTTTATGCGCATCAGGCCAGCCGGTCCAGCTATTACGAAATCGGTCTGGAGTTGATCGATTCCGGTTTTGAGTATTTTGCCGGCGGTGGCCTGCTGAAACCGACCGGGGCGGACAAGGATAAAGAGGATCTGTATGTGCTGGCGGAAAATGCGGGCTACACGGTGGTTAAGACACAGGCTGAAGCGGAGAAGGTTACTTCCGGTCCGGTTATACTGATCGACGAGCATCTGGCGGATTCTTCCGCTATGGCCTATGAACTGGACCGGACGGATGGAATGTGGTCATTGGCTGACTATGTGGAAAAGGGAATCGACGTCCTGGATAATGATCAGGGTTTCTTCCTTATGTGCGAGGGCGGCAAGATCGACTGGGCCTGCCATGCCAATGATGCCGCATCAACGATCCATGACACTTTGGCCATGGCTGATGCCGTGCAGGTGGCAATTGACTTCGCAAAAGAGCATCCGGGGGAAACTCTGATCCTGGTCACGGGAGACCATGAGACGGGCGGACTGACCATCGGTTTTGCCGGTACGGATTATGACACCTATCTTTCCCTGCTTGATAGCCAGAAGATTTCTTTCGCAAGATTTGACAGCGATTATGTCTCTGCATATAAGGAGAACAAGACTCCTTTTGAGACAGTCTTGGCTGACATTGAAGAACTGTTCGGGTTGATCGCCGATGGAGATGCAGATGATAAACTGGCGCTGACAGACTATGAACTGGGCCTTCTGGAGACTGCTTATGAGAAAAGCGTGAACGAAAAGGATACCGGTATGGCTGAGCAGGCGGAATATGTGGCCTATGGCACTTACGAGCCGTTGACAGTGACGATCACGCATATCCTCAACAATAAGTCCGGCGTTTCCTTCACTTCCTACAGCCATACGGGACTTCCTGTAGCAATGTTTGCGGATGGGATGAATGCGGAGCAGTTTGACGGATATTATGACAACACAGATATTTATGTAAAGCTGGCGGATATGCTGGGTGTGAAGTAAGTAATTTGCAGGAACTGTGTGCAGACTTATGCGCAGTTCCTTATACAGGGGGCGTTTTGTGTCTGCAGACGAAAACGCCCCCCCATTTTTTTAGAAAGGAAATGAATTATGATATCAAATAAATGGCATCTTCGCTATAATGCCCCGGTTTTTGCATGTCTGGCTATTATACTGATGCTGCTGGCGGTTCCCACGGGATTTGAAGGGAATCTTGTTTTTCAGGAATCGGATATAAGGGCGGCCCGGGTTCTTTCCTCTGATGAATCTATGGTGATAGATACCGGTCTGGTACGCTCCGGGGAACAGCGCTGCCAGCTGGAGATCCTGGGCGGGGCGTTTCGGGGGCGGATTGTGGAAGGGAGAAACCTGCTAAATGGCTCCCTGGAGCAGGATAAGCTTTTTTCCGCAGGCGACAAGGCATTGGTCCGAATCAACTATCAGAATGGGGAAATATTGAGTGTCTCCATGATCGATCACTACCGTGCTCCATGGGAACTGCTGCTGGCGGCAATGTTTATCCTGCTGCTGATCCTTTTTGCCGGAAGGACAGGATTGCGTGCGGTGCTGTCCTTTTTCCTGACGGTCCTTATGATTTGGAAAGTGCTTGTTCCGTTGTATCTGAAGGGCTGGGATCCTGTTTGGGTGGGACTGGCGGTGACTTTGACATTGACAGTACTTATCATTGCCCTGGTATATGGGTTTGACCGCCGCTGTATTGCCGCCGTGTCCGGGTCTTTTATGGGTATTCTTGTTGCCTGTGTAATGGGGAGCATGTTCACGGGCTTTTTTGAGATCCATGGGGCTGTCATGTCTTATTCGGAAAGTCTGTTGTACGCCGGATACCAGCATTTGAATCTGACGAGGATCTTCATGGCGTCTATTTTCATTGGGGCTTCAGGCGCCATTATGGACTTGTCCGTGGACATTACCTCAGCCGTCTGTGAAGTGGTGGAAAAGAAACCCGGCCTGGGCTGGCGGGAAGCAGTCCGATCAGGCATGAATGTAGGGAGGGCTGCAATGGGGACGATGACTACCACATTACTGTTTGCCTATTCCGGCGGATATGTGGCGCTGCTGATGGTATTTATGGCTCAGGGGACGCCGCTTTCCAATATTCTTAACTACAGGTATGTTGCCGCGGAACTTCTCCACACGGTGGCAGGATCTTTTGGATTGGTAACGGTGGCGCCGTTTACGGCGCTCTGTGCCGGAGTGTTTCTGACCAGCCGCCATGGTTTGTGGAATAAAAAGCGGGAAAGCGAATGATCTTGCCTGACTTTTGCGGAAAGAGTCCATTATACAAAGATTTTACAAAAGGTTACTTTTGGATTTTACATTCAGGATGTATCCTTATAATTGCAGGCAGGACATGAAACAAAGAAAATGAATTCAAACGGTCTGCAATATACTGCAAAATACTGTGGAAAAGAAGAGGAGTGATGTGTTATGAAAAAAAATCAAAAACGAATTGGTCTTGTAATGACCGCTGCAATCTTTTGCCTGACTCTGGCCGGCTGTGGTCAGACCCCGGCTGGCAACTCTGGCGCCGGAAACAATTCAGAATCAGCAAAACTTACCGGAACCGTAGCCACGGACGGCTCCACTTCCATGGAGAAGGTCATCGGGGCGCTGGGCGAGGCGTTTGAGAACCAGAATGACGGTGTGACATTTACATACAACCCCACCGGGTCCGGTTCCGGTATCCAGGCGGTGCAGGAGGGGCGCTGTGATATCGGTCTGAGCAGCCGTAACCTGAAGGAAGAGGAAGCAGCTGGTGGGTTGGAAGCTACAATTTTGGCTTATGACGGCATTGCGGTGATTGTCAGCCCTGAGAATCCTGTTGTGGATCTGGATGTGGAAACAATTGCAAAACTCTACACCGGCGAGATTACCAACTGGAAGGATGTGGGCGGCAACGATGCGCCCGTAGTGCTTATCGGCCGGGAAGCGGGCAGTGGTACCAGGGACGGGTTTGAATCCATCACAGACACCAAGGAGCAATGCCAGTACCGTCAGGAACTGACCTCCACCGGAGACGTGATCACGGCAGTTGCCCAGAATCCGGATGCCATTGGCTATGCGTCTCTGGCTTCCCTCAAAGACTCCGTAAAGGCTGTCACAGTGGGCGGAGTGGCACCTACTGAGGACACAGTGAAGGATGGCAGTTATGTGATACAGAGGCCCTTTGTCCTTGTCACAAGGAAAGATACGGCACTTTCAGATGCGGCGCAGGCGTTCTTTGAGTTTGCAACATCCCCCGATGCGGCGGAACTGATCGCCAATGCCGGCGCCGTGGCGGCAAATTGAGCTGTATGTCATGGAAATTTGCAGCGGCCTGCAGCAAAAAGACCGCCAGCCATATATGCCCGCTGCGGACAGATAAGTAAAATACGACAGCCTTGCGCATAAGCAGGGATGCAGAGAAACGGCAGGGTTGCCACAGGCGGGAAATTACTGTTTATGGCAACCTTGCAATTATGTCGGGCGCATATTCGTCAGGAATCGTTATTCCGTCTGACTGTAGAGCAATTTGTATTGTGGAATAAGAGGTACATAGTATGCGAAAACAGCAAAAGTTTATGGAGAACTTCATTCATGGGGTATTTCTTCTTCTGGGTCTGGTCACGGTGGGATGTGTCCTGCTGATCACCGTATATCTGGTTCTGTCGGGCATCCCCGGTATCCGGCGGATCGGGGTGTTTTCGTTCCTGTTCAGAAGCACATGGGAGTCTACGGCAAAGGAACCAGTCTTTGGGATCCTGCCCTTTATCCTTACCAGCATTTACGGTACTGCCGGAGCAATTCTGTTCGGCGTCCCCATCGGCTTTCTGACGGCAGTATATCTGGCAAAGCTGGCACCGCCGAAGATAAAAGCCATAGTGGAATCCGCAGTCAGCCTGCTGGCAGGTATCCCGTCAGTTGTTTATGGCCTGGTGGGTATGCTGATCCTTGTACCGGGTATCCGGAAACTTTTTTCTGTGCCGGACGGGGCAAGCCTGCTGGCGGCAATCATTGTGCTGGCTGTCATGATCCTGCCCTCTATTATCAAGGTATCCGTTACTGCCCTGGAGGCTGTGCCGCAGGAGTATGAAGATGCTTCTCTGGCCCTAGGAGCCACGCCGATAGAGACTTATTTCCGGGTATCCGCCCCGGCGGCAAAGAGCGGGATTGCGGCGGCGGTGGTTCTGGGCGTGGGACGTGCCATTGGGGAAGCCATGGCGGTAATGATGGTTTCGGGGAATGTGCCCAATATGCCGGGGCTGTTCCAGAGCGTCCGGTTCCTTACCACTGCGGTAGCCAGCGAGATGTCTTACTCCAGTGCCGGCAGCCTGCAAAGGCAGGCATTGTTCTCCATCGCACTGGTGCTTTACCTGTTTATCTTGATGATCAACGCGGCTCTGAATTTTTTCCTGAAGCGCAGTAAAACGTGAAGGAAATGAGTCCATCGATGTTTGGAGGTTCATATGCAAAAAGATAAGTCTGTTTCAAACAGCAGAAAGGCATACATAGGCGCCATGAAAGGGATGATGGCGCTTTCGGTGGCGGTTACCTGCGGTCTGGCGTTATTTCTTATCCTCTATGTACTGTATAAGGGGCTTCCCAATATTACATGGGAGCTGCTGTCCACAAAGCCAAGTGTGCTGGCCGACAGGATTGGGATACTGCCGGATATCCTGAATACGATTTATATTATCATAGCAACATTGTTGGTCGTTTTGCCTCTGGGGGTAGGCGCGGCCATTTATCTGACGGAATATGCAGCAAACCCCAGACTGGTGGCGGGTATTGAATATGCGGCGGAAACCCTTTCAGGCATTCCGTCTATTATCTATGGTTTCGTAGGTATGATGGTATTTGCAGGGACTCTGGGAACATCCCTGCTGGCTGGTGCATTGACACTGGTGATCATGAATCTGCCAACGATCATGCGGACAGCCCAGGAAAGTTTAAAGACTGTGCCACAGAGTTACCGTGAAGGCGCTTTCGGCCTGGGAGCCGGAAAATGGCGGGTGGTACGCACCGTGGTACTTCCGGGATGCATCGATGGGGTGGTCACCGGCTGTATCCTGTCGATTGGCAGGATTTTAGGAGAGTCAGCGGCTCTGCTGTATACGGCGGGATTTGCCCATGTGCTGAACGGTTTTTTTGCAGGAATCCGCAGTTCCGGGGCATCGCTCACCGTGGCCATGTATGTCTATGCAAAAGACCGCGGCGAATTTGAAATCGCCTTTGCAATCGCAGCTATTTTGATGATGCTGACACTGGCGGTCAACCTTGCCGCCGTGCTGGTGGGAAGATACTTCAAGAAAAGGAGATCTTTATGAGCAACATAATCACTGCAAAAAATTTGTGCCTGTGGTATGGCGCTGTGCAGGCATTGAAAAATATCAATATGGAGATCCGGGAAAAGAACATCACTGCTTTCATTGGTCCCTCCGGCTGCGGAAAATCCACTTTCTTAAAGACATTGAACCGGATGAATGATCTGGTTGCCGGGGTGAAGATCACCGGCGAGGTGCGTTATGAGAATGCGGATATCTATGCTCCAGGCAGGGATGTAAATATGCTTCGCCGGGAAATCGGCATGGTATTCCAGAAACCGAACCCTTTTCCCATGAGTATTTACGACAATATTGCCTATGGACCCAGAACTCATGGGATCAAAGGCAAAGCCAGACTGGACGATATCGTGGAGAGATCCCTTAAGAGCGCGGCCATATGGGACGAGGTGAAGGATCGGCTGAAAAAGAACGCGCTGGGGCTGTCCGGAGGGCAGCAGCAGCGGCTGTGCATTGCCCGCGCCCTGGCGGTGGAACCAAAGGTTCTGCTGATGGACGAGCCGACCAGCGCCCTGGATCCCATATCCACTTCCAAAATTGAGGAACTGGCTATGGAATTGAAAGATAAATATACGATCATTATCGTGACCCACAATATGCAGCAGGCAGTCCGTATTTCAGACGATACGGCATTCTTTCTGCTGGGAGAACTGATAGAGTTCGGCGGGACGGAAAAGATGTTCTCTCAGCCGGCGTGCCGGAAAACGGAAGATTATATTACAGGGAGGTTTGGTTAAATGCGTTCTAAGTTTGATGAGCAGCTTGCTCTTATGAAAAACGAGCTGATCCAGATGGGAGCTTTGTGCGAGGAAGCCATATCGCTTGCCGCAAAATCCCTGAATGAGGGGAATAAGGCCCTTGCGGAGAAAGCGATGGCACTGGATACGGAGATTGACCAGATGGAGCGGGACATTGAAACTCTGTGCCTGAAATTGTTGCTGCAGCAGCAGCCGGTAGCGAGGGATCTGCGCCAGATATCCGCAGCGCTGAAGATCATTACCGATATGGAACGGATTGGCGACCAAGCGGCAGACATAGCGGAGATCGTTCTGGCGATGCTGACTGAGGGGTATGTTCCGGAGGATGTGGGAAACATCTGGGAAATGGCGGCTGAAGCGATAAAGATGGTTACGGAGAGCGTGGACTCCTATGTCCGGCAGGATATGGACCAGGCCAAGGAGGTCATTGAACATGACGATATTGTTGATGCATATTTTATTCGGGTGCGGACGGTGCTGATTCAGAAGATAACGGTAAATCCAGCCGATGGAGAATGTGCCCTTGATCTGCTGATGATCGACAAGTATTTGGAGCGTATTGGCGACCATGCTACGAACATTGCGGAGTGGGTGCTCTTTTCCGTGACGGGTAAAAAGGAACCTTAGGTTCCTTAGAATGGATAGCGTTGATAGCAGTTGTCCCATATGGTAAAATAACCTTATTCAGGGCATGAAGCGGCCGGATGGCCATGAGTACCATGATTGACCTGTAATCATGGTGCAATATATGCGGTAAGTTCTGGATTGTCATATGGTGAAAATACCGAGGGCGTAATGCCGTTAAGCAGGCGCATGGAGGTATGGTATGATTTTTTGTGTGGAAGATGATGAGAGCATTCAGAGTCTTGAACTTTATACGTTGCGCGGTGCCGGTTTTGAGGTGCGTGGATTTATGGATGGCGATTCTTTTTTAGAAGCGTTGCATACAGAAAAGCCGGAACTGGTGATACTTGATGTGATGCTGCCGGGAATCAGCGGAGTTGAGTTGCTGAAACAAATGAAAGCATCCAATGATATCCGCGATATTCCTGTCATCATGGCTACGGCCAAGGGATCGGAGTATGATAAAATACAAAGCCTGGATTTGGGCGCAGATGATTATCTGGTCAAGCCTTTTGGCATGATGGAGATGGTATCCAGAGTCAAGGCAGTGCTGCGGCGCAGCGCCCCTAAACAGGACAGGGAGGTTCTGGCGGCAAATGATCTGGTTCTCAATGTTGCGGAACATACTGTTACGGCGGGAGGAAAACGGATTGCACTTACTTTCAAGGAATTTGAACTGCTGCGCATGTTCCTTTCCGCTCCTGGTGTCGCATTCACCAGGGAAAAGCTTCTTGATGCTATCTGGGATGCAGAATACCTTGGCGAAACCCGGACAGTGGATATACACATCCGGACTTTGCGGCAAAAGCTGGGCAGTTATGGGGAGATGATTGAGACAGTCCGCAATGTGGGCTATCGGCTGGAGGTAAATTAATGTCAAAGAAAATTTTTCATTCCATACTGCTGGTGGCGGTGGCTGTGCTACTGGCAGATATGGTCATTGTGATGGGATGTCTGTATGATTATTTTCAATCCGCACAGGAGCAGCAGTTGAAGGATGAACTGCGGCTTGCCGCTTACGGAGTGGAGGAGAGAGGGGAATCCTATCTTGAAAAATTAACCGCCCGTGATTATCGTTATACATGGCGGCTGGATTACCGGCTGACCTGGATCGCATCGGATGGGACGGTGCTTTTTGATACGGTTGATTCTGCGGAGAATATGGAAAACCATGGGGATCGTATGGAAGTGCGGGAAGCATTTGCAAAAGGCGAAAGCAGCAGTATCCGTTATTCGTCTACGTTGATGGAACGGACGCTGTATTATGCAAGGGCACTGAATGATGGAACAGTGCTTCGGATTTCGGTCAGCCAGATAACGGTGGCCGCGCTGGTGTTGATGATGTTCCAGCCGATCATGGTAGTAGGGGTTTTTGCCGTTATCATTTCCGCAGTTCTGGCAAACAGGATGGCAAAAAGGATTGTCCGCCCGCTGAATTCCATTGATCTGAACCGTCCGCTGGAAAATGACTGCTACGAGGAATTGGCTCCGCTTTTGAGGCGTATTCATACGCAGCGGCAGCAGATTTCCACTCAGATCCAGAGCCTGCAGAAGAAAACAGACGAGTTTACGCAGGTTACAGGTCATATGAAAGAGGGGCTTGTCCTTCTGGACAGGAACGGGAAGATTTTGAGCATCAATCCTGCGGCACAGAAAATCTTTCATGCACATTGCTCCTGCAATGATCAGGATTTTCTGACCATAGACAGAAACCATGATTTGAATGCCGCCATAAAGGAGGCGCTGAAAGACGGGCATAGTGAACTTCGGAGTGAGAGAAATGGACGGGAATTCCAGTTTGACATCAGCAGGATTGAATCGGGGGATATGATAGAGGGAACAGTGCTGCTGGCCTTTGATGTGACGGAAACGGCATTTGCCGAGCGCAATCGCAGGGAGTTTACCGCAAATGTATCCCATGAATTAAAAACGCCTTTGCAGTCGATTTTAGGCAGCGCGGAACTGTTGAAAAACGGACTTGTGGGGCAGGAAGATATACCACATTTTGCAGGACTGATTCATACAGAGGTATCCCGGCTGGTCACATTGGTGGATGACATTATTCATTTAAGCCAGCTTGACGAGGGGACTGCGCCGGTCATGGAGAGTGTTGATCTTCTCGAAATAGCGGAGGATGCAGCGAACGATCTGCAGGCCGCAGCAGTCCAGAAGCAGGTTTCCATTCTGGCCACAGGTAAACATGCCAAAATAAACGGTGTGCGTAATTATTTGTATGAAATGGTTTATAACCTCTGCGATAATGCCATTAAATACAATGTGCCGGCGGGGAAGGTGGAAGTTGTTGTTTCCAGTGAAGGACAGGGGGCAAATATCACTGTCAGGGATACAGGAATTGGGATTCCTGTTGAATATCAGTCCAGAATATTTGAACGGTTTTTCCGGGTCGATAAAAGTAGGTCAAAGGCATCCGGGGGAACAGGGCTGGGGCTTTCGATTGTAAAGCATATTGTACAATATCATCAGGCTGAGATAGAGCTGCAGAGTGTTGTTGGCGGCGGCACCACTGTCTCTGTCATGTTTCCTTCGACACTGATTGAAACAATAAATGAATGAAAAGAAGATAGTGAAGGAGCCGCTTTCTAGCGGCACTAGTATGGCATAAATTAAGTTGTTGATATTTTTAACATCTGGTATAATAGACT
>CAJUJU010000077.1 GCA_910586835.1 uncultured Acetatifactor sp. | reverse complement strand
TAACGGATAATGGAGCAGTTTGTTCACATTTTATTTACTCATGCGTTTGTCGTGGGATGACAGGCTTGAACGGATCCAGCTTGGACGGGAACTGCTTTACCACCGGTGGCTGCGGTGAAAAATCCTCCTGCGATAAATCTTTGAAGGTTTTTTTGACAGGATAAGCTGACGCTGATGTGTACCATTGCCGTTGTCCTGGCTTCCGTTCCGGCGGTGTGGGCGGTGTTGTCCTTCTATGTCTTCCAGGCTGCGGAAGAGCTGAGAGGCAGGGAAGGGAACAAGCCTTCCCCAGGGGCGAATTTCCGAAATATTCCCATGAAGAAGGCATTTGGGGCTTTTACCAGTATTACGATCTGAAAAATGTGACAAGGGATCCCTCGGTGGACCTGACGGCATATGATCTGCCTGTGCTGGAGGAGCATATGTTTCATGTCATCCGGGGGAAGGATAACTATATCCTGATTGAACTGAAGTAGGCAGAGGATGCAGCCGAAAATCCCCTGCTGTTCAGAAATCGGCGGAGAGATCATACATGGTCAGATACTCCTTTGTGCTGGCACACATTTCCCCAAAAAGGCTGCGGGCATCGGCAAGGCTGCAGGTTGTCAGCGGGTCGTTGGCAAATACGGAGAAGATGGCGTTCAGATCCCTGGCTGCGATCCCTTCCGAAAGCAGTTCTTGCTGGCCGCAGATTCTGGCGATCAGGGGGTAGATCTCCCGGGGCACAGGGCCTGCCAGAACAGGGGTCAGACTCCCTGAACGAAAGACGGCATTGGTTTCCACCACCGCGCCAAGAGGCAGATTGGGAATCTGTCCCCGGTTGGGCAGGTTAACGTTTGTGACCAGGTCGCAAAGTCCCAGAAGGGCGCGGATCTGATTGACTCCTTCCTCGCCCGTGCCATTGATTTTGACCTGCTCCTCGCCGTTTCGGAGACGGCGGCTTTTTGCGAGGCGCTCTTCCAGATCTTTTTTCCTCCAGGCCACGCCGGTCAGGCCAAACTGCATCTCGGAAACTCTTTCCGGATTTTCCAGATACCATTTCCCCGGGCAGAATTCGGCCAGGTGCCGGTCTCCTGCGGCGGCAATCCAGCCATAGCGGAGAAAGAGATCCATTTTTACTTTTTCCGTGCTGGTGAAACTGTTGTTCATCCAGTTGGAATCGATCTGCTGATCGCCGGTGCGGTAGCCGTCACGATATTTTTGACAGAAGCTCCTGTAGTGCGGGAACAGGTCAATATTCCGCCAGAGGGCGTCTGTGAGCCAGGTGAAATGATTGACGCCCACGGGGTTGACTTTGATTTCGTGGCGGTCAATGTTTTGGACGTCAAAGGTCTCCTCTGCCATGTGTGCCAGGAATTTCTGAGTTCCGAATACCTCATGGCAGCAGCCGAAGGCCTTGATCCGGGGAAAGACCCGGTATAGCGTTTTGACACAGATTGTCATGGGATTGGTGTAGTTGATTACCCATGCGTCAGGGCAGTATGCCTGGATTGCCCGGGCGATGTCCTCAAACATGGGGACGGTCCGCATGGCGCGCAGGGTTCCGCCGGGGCCGGAGGTATCTCCAACGGACTGAAAGATACCGTATTTTTCGGGGGCATGTACATCGGACTCCATCTCGTCGAAGGTGCCCGGAAGGATGGAGATGACGACGAAATCGGCACCGGTGAGAGCCTCCTTCAGCTCCCTGACGGCCAGATAACGCCAGTCGGACGCGGCGCCCTCGGCCCGGCGGAACAAATTGCCGATGATTTCATTATCCTTTGCGGCTTCCAAGTCGATGTCGTAAAGCGCCACCTGACCGCTGATGTCGCTGCAGGATGCCAGATCGCTCATAAGTCCCCAGGCCCATCCCCTGGAACCGCCCCCGATATAGGCGATTTTGATTTCTTCCACTGTTTTTTCAGTATAATGCAAGCTGATACCTCCTTGTTCCGCATCGGCGGACTTTTTTTGATTATACCTCATATTTTTTGTATAGTCTATTTGACGGTATCATTTGTCTATACAAAATATAATTTTTGTGCTAAACTGTAGTTACTATAAAATCAATGCAAAGGATACTTCAATGAACGGTTCAATAGAAGAATTAATCACGGCGAAAAAGCATTTTTCTAAAATGGGATGGTTTTATGTGGCGGCGGTGGCGGCGCTGTACCTTGTGGAGGTGCCCCTTGTCTTTGCTGTGAGCCTGCTTCGTCCGGAATGGCTTGGCGACGGCAATATCACCGTGCTGCTTTCCATGATTCCCATGTACTGCGTGGCGTTTCCGCTTCTCATTTTCCTGATGAAAAAAATGGTGCCGGCGGTGAAGCTGGAAAAGCATAAGATGACGGCGGGACAGTATGTGCTGTCTGCCGTTATCTGTCTGGGGCTTGCATATGCCTCCAATATTTTCGGCAATATCCTGACCTTTCTGATCGGGGCTTTCAAGGGGGGGCTGGTGGAAAACCAGATCGCCAGCCTTGCGGAATCTCTTCATCCCGCCATGATACTCATTTACATGGTGATTTGTGCGCCTGTCATGGAGGAGTATATTTTCCGGAAGCTGATTGTTGACAGGACGGTGCGCTATGGGCAGGGGACTGCGGTGGTGGTGTCCGGCCTGATGTTCGGTCTGTTTCACGGAAATCTGAATCAGTTTGTCTATGCCGCGGTAATCGGCATGTTCCTGGCGTTTCTCTATGTGAAGACAGGAGATCTGAGAATAACGATTTCTCTGCATATGCTGTTTAACTTTGTGGGGGGATTTTTGAGCAGTCTGCTGCTTCGGGCCATCGACCTGGAAGGGTATCTGGCGGCGGCCGAGGAGGGAGACTTTCAGAGTATCATAAGCTATATGTCGGAGCATATTGCGGGTTGGGTTCTGTACGGCATTTTCCTGCTGTTTGTGATTGGCATGCTTGTGACAGGGCTTGTACTTTTTATCGTATTTGCCGCAAAGAGAAGGTTTGTCCTGGAAAAGGGGGAGGTCGTACTGCCCAGGGGGCTCAGAGCCAATCTGGTGCTGGCCAATTCCGGTATGCTGGTTTTCGGGCTGTACTGGATCGTACAGATCATGCTGCAGCTTATGGAATAATGTGCTGCTTCATGGCAGAGGGCGGTGGAATGGCGGGAAGGAGCCGGGCAGAGAAAGAGAATGTACACTTTTGATGGCAGAGTCAGATACAGTGAGGTAGATGGGGACGGAAGGCTTACCATGGCGGCCCTCATCAACTATTTTCAGGATTGTTCCACGTTCCAGTCGGAGGATCTGGGCGTCGGCATCCGGTATTTACAGGAGAGAAATCTGGCCTGGGTGCTCTGCTCCTGGCAGATCAAGGTGGAGCGTTATCCGGAGTTGGGAGAGAAAATTACGGTGGGGACGGCGCCTTATGACATGAAAGGATTTCTGGGCTACCGCAATTTTGCGCTGTTGGGACAGGAGGGAGAGTTTCTGGCCAGGGCAAATACGCTCTGGAGCCTGTTGGATATGCAGAAGGGCAGGCCGGTTCCGGTGCCTGAGGATATGCTGAAAAAGTATGTGCTGGAGCCCAGGCTTGACATGGAATACGCCTCCCGGAAGATAACGGCCCTGGGAGAGAGAAGCCTGCGGGAGCCGATCACGGTAAAGAAGCACCATCTGGATACCAATCACCATGTCAACAACCAGCAGTTCATCGGCATGGCAATGGATTATCTGCCGGAGGACTTTGTCGTCGGACAGGTGAGGGCAGAGTACAGGAGACAGGCGTTTCTGGGCGACGTGCTTGTGCCGGGAGTGCTGTACAACGGAGAAAACTATATTGTGGTTCTGGCGGATACGTCGGGGGCGGCATATATGACCGCAGAGTTTGCGGAGAAGGAGCGATTATGATATGCCTGGGTGAAAAACAGGAACTGGTCATCGTGAAGAAAGTGGAGTTCGGCGTTTATCTTGCGGTGAGCTTTGAAGAGGCGGCAGAGCATGTGCTCCTGCCCGTAAAGCAGGTTCCGGAGGACAGCGAGGTGGGAGATAAGCTGGAGGTCTTTGTCTACCGTGACTCGAAGGACAGGATCATTGCAACCGTGAATGAGCCGCTGCTTTGTATGGGAAAGGTGGCGGAGCTGACCGTGGTGACGGTGGGCAGGTTCGGGGCCTTTCTGGACTGGGGGCTGGAGAAGGATCTGCTGCTTCCGTTCCGGGAGCAGCGAGGCGTGGTGAAACCGGGGGGCAGGGTGCTGGTATCACTTTACATTGACAAGAGCAGCCGCCTGTGTGCCACCATGAACGTCTATGCGTCGCTTCGGACGGACAGTCCCTATCAGGCAGAGGACAGGGTGCGGGGCAGAGTGTATGAGCTCAGCGACAATTTCGGGGCGTTTGTGGCTGTAGACAATCTGTATTCCGGTCTGATTGCCAAAAAGGAGCTGTACGGAAAGGTAGTTCCGGGCATGGATATAGAGGCCCGGGTTCTTCGTGTCCGGGCGGACGGAAAGCTGGATCTGAGCGTCCGGGAGAAGGCGCATCTTCAGATGAATGTGGATGCAGACAGGATACTGGCGCTGCTCGACAGCTATGAGGGAGCGCTTCCCTTCAGTGACAAGGCGGCTCCGGAGGTCATCGAGCATGAGACCGGAATGAGTAAAAACGAGTTTAAGCGTGCGGTGGGGCGGCTGCTGAAGCAGGGAAAGATCGAGATCGGGGAAAAGACGATCCGCCGCGTCAATTCTTAAGAATTCGGTAAAACGGATATTAGTGTAGAAAAGCAGACGGAAATATGCTAGGATTGATTTTGAAGAGGAAAGGAGGTATGAACATGGATATTGCAGGACTTTCAACGGCACTGTCCAGTATCTCCACTCAGTCTCAGGTGGGGACTGCGGTGCTTGGCAAGGCGATGGATACCAACAGAGAGCTGGGAGAGAGGCTTGTGCAGATGATCGACTCCGCAGCGATGGAGCGAAGCGTGAATCCCGCTGTGGGCGGGAACTTTGACATGCGCGTATAGGGCAGGTCTTTCCTGCCCGGCAGGCTGCCTGACAGACCGGAGTCAGGCAGTTTTTTTGTGATTTTTCATAAAAACCTATTGCTTTTTCTGCGGCTCTTTTGTAATATTTTTATTATAATGACTGCAAAATGGGGTTGCATGAGAAGGGGAGCGGGTTACTATGATATCAAATCAGATTTTACAGAACACAATTGACGGTCTGAAGAGTATTGCGCGGGTGGAGTTGTGTGTCATGGATGTGGACGGCAAGGAGGTTGCATCCACCATGGATATGGGCAGCAGTTCCCAGGCCGCGGTGGAGTTTGCGGCGTCGCCTGCAGATTCTCAGGAGATTCAGGGGTATCAGTATTTTAAGATATTTGACGAGCAGCAGCTGGAATATGTGCTTGTGGCCGGGGGCTCCGGCGAAGATGTGTACATGATCGGCAAGCTGGCGACGTTTCAGATACAGAATCTTCTCGTGGCATACAAGGAACGATTTGACAAGGATAACTTTATCAAAAATCTTCTGCTGGATAATCTGCTGCTGGTGGATATCTACGGTCGTTCCAAGAAGCTGCACATTCAGACGGACATACCGCGGGTGGTCATGATTGTGGAGTCGGCGGACGGGAAGGACAATAATGCGCTGGAGCTGGCGCGGACGCATCTGGGCAGCAGCAGCAAGGACTTTGTCACGGCGGTGGATGAAAACAATGTGATCGTGGTGAAGGAGCTGGCTGAGGGCGAGACGGTCAGAGATGTGGATAAGACGGCGGAATCCCTGGAGCAGTTTCTGCAGAAGGAGGGCATCCACGAAATCCGCATCGCATATGGAACGGTGGTGCAGGAGATCAAGGAGGTCAGCCGTTCCTACAAGGAAGCGAAGATGGCGCTTGACGTGGGAAAGATTTTCTTCGACGAGAGGGATATTATCGCGTACAGCGAGCTGGGAATCGGCCGTTTGATCTATCAGCTGCCCATTCCTCTCTGCAGGATGTTTATCAGGGAGATATTCGGAGGAAAAAGCCCGGATGAATTTGACGAGGAGACGCTGGCCACCATTTACAAGTTTTTTGAAAACAGCCTGAATGTATCCGAGACGTCGAGGCAGCTGTTTATACATAGAAATACGCTGGTCTACAGGCTGGATAAGCTTCAGAAGAGCACAGGGCTGGATCTGCGCGTGTTTGAGGATGCCATTACCTTCAAGATCGCGTTGATGGTAGTGAAGTATATGAAATACATGGAGAATGGGAACTATTAGAGGAGACATATATGGGAAGGAAGGAACTGCTGAGAAAAAAGAGGGAGCGGCTGATAGAGGAGAAGGGAATCATTTATCTGGATAATGTCAGCAAGGTATATTCCAGCGGTTCTCCCGCGCTGAACGGAATCACGCTGAGCATCGGCAAGGGAGAGTTTGTCTTTATCGTGGGAGACAGCGGTTCCGGAAAATCCACACTGATCCGGCTTCTGTTGCGGGAGCTCACCGCCACCGGCGGGAGTGTCTACGTCATGGGAAGCGATCTGGCAAAGCTGAAGCACAGACAGGTGCCGAAGTTCCGGCGCAATCTTGGGGTGGTGTTCCAGGACTTCCGGCTTTTGAACGACAGAAATGTTTATGAGAATGTGGCGTTTGCTCAGAGGATCGTGGAGACGCCTGCCATTGAGATCCGCAGAAATGTGCCTGCCATACTTGCCACGGTGGGGCTTGCGGGAAAATATAAGGCAAAGACCAGGCAGCTGTCGGGAGGAGAACAGCAGCGTGTGGCTCTGGCCAGGGCGCTGATCAACAATCCGTCCATTCTGCTTGCGGATGAGCCCACGGGAAATCTGGATCCCAAAAACTCCTGGGAGATCATGAAGCTTCTGGAGGAAATCAATGAGAACGGCACAACGGTGGTGGTGGTGACGCACAGCAAGGAGATTGTCAATGCCATGCACAAGCGTGTCGTCACCATGAAGAAGGGCGTCATTGTCAGCGACGAGGAGGGAGGCGAGTACATCGATGAAGATTAGCACACTGTTTTATACCATCAGGCAGGGATTTGCCAATATCTTCCGGAATAAGTGGTATTCGCTGGCTTCCATCGCCACCATCTCCGCGTGCCTTTTCCTGTTCGGGCTGTTCTACGCCATTGTAGTAAATTTTCAGAGCATCGTGATGAAGGCGGAGGAAGGCGTTTCCGTCACCGTCTTTTTTCATAACGAGCTGGATAAATGCGAACAGCATACGGAGACGCAGCTTCCGACGGAGCAGCGGATCGAGGAGATCGGGCAGATGATAGCCCAACGGGTGGAAGTGTCCGATGTGGTTTATATATCGGATGACGAGGCCTGGGTAAACTTTGCTACGGGCTATTACGGAGAGGATTATGCGGAGGGATTTCCGGAAAATCCGCTGGAGGGAGAACACAGCTATGAGGTCTATCTCAGCGATGTGTCCATGCAGGAGGCGCTGGTAAACTGGATGCTCTCCATACCCGAGGTGCGAAAGGTCAATTTTTCCGAGCTGACGGCGGACACGCTCAGCGGAGTCAACCTTCTGATCGCCTATGTTTCCCTGGGGATCATAGTGATTCTGCTTGCGGTGAGCATCTTTTTGATCAGCAATACCGTGGCCATCGGCATTTCGGTCCGGTCGGCGGAGATCAACATCATGAAGTACATCGGTGCAACCGACTTTTTTGTGCGGGCGCCTTTTGTGCTGGAAGGCATTTTGATTGGCCTTGTGGGCGCGGCAATTCCGCTGGGGCTGATCTACAGCCTGTACAACTACGCCCTGAGCTATATTACGGAAAGATTTTCCATTCTGAGCAACTTCCTGAACTTTTTGACGGTGGAGGAGGTGTTTGACATTCTGACTCCAGTGTCGTTGCTTGTGGGCATGGGAATCGGTTTTCTGGGAAGTATCACAACTGTCAGAAAGCACTTGCATGTATAAAAGCTGGAGAATATGAAAAAGAAAAAAATCATAAGCTGTTGTCTGGTCTTTGTCATGCTCTGGGCGGTTTTTGCCTCCGGGGTGTTGAAGCAGAGGGCGTCCGCGGTTACCATGTCCTCCATCACATCAGACAGCATTAAACAGAAGGAAGATCAGATCGACCAGGCGCGGAAGGAAAAGGAAAACCTGCAGAACAGCCTGAGCAATCTGCAGAATATCAAAAAGGAGCTGGAGACCCAGAGAACCAATCTGAAAAATTATGTGGTTCAGCTGGACGGCAAGCTGCAGCAGATCGAGCAGAACATTGCTGAACTGAAGCAGAAGATTGCCCTCAAGGAGGATGAGATTGCCGTGACAGAGGGGCAGCTTGCGGAGGCGCTTGAGCGGGAAGAAAATCAGAAAGAAGCCATGATCTCCCGCATAAGAATGGTGTATGAGACCGGTGCGCCTCAGATGCTGGATATGCTGTTAAAGTCAGCCAACTTCGGAGATTTTCTGAACAAGGCGGATTATGTGGAGCGAGTGATCTCCTATGACCAGCAGATGTGGCAGGATTTTCGGCTCATCAGGGAATATGTGGAGCTCTGCAAGGAGGAGCTGGAGCTGGAGAAGGAGATTCTGGACGAGGCAAAGGCGGGCGTGGAGGAGGAACAGCAGACCCTGGAGGCGCTGATTGCGCAGAAGAACCAGGACATTCTGAACTACGAGACCGACATCAACAACAAGGAGAAGGCAATCCGGGAGTATGAGGAAGAAATCCAGGCCGAGGAGGAGGAAATCAAGGCTCTGGAAGAGATGATTGCGGAGGAAAAGAAGAGGATACTGGCCAGCAGCGGCGTTGTGCTGACTTACGACGGAGGCGCCTTTAAGTTTCCGGTGGCCTCCTATACCAGAGTGTCGGATGACTACGGTATGCGGATACATCCTACCCTGCATGTGGAGAAGTTCCACAATGGGGTGGATCTGGCGTCCCCCAAGGGGACGGCCATCTATGCGGCCTATGACGGAGTGGTGGTGGCAGCCACCTACAGCGGCACCATGGGAAATTATGTGATGATCGATCATGGTGACGGTCTGTATACCATTTACATGCATGCCTCTGCTCTGTATGTGGAGAAGGACGACATTGTTGTGAGAGGGGAGACCATTGCGGCGGTGGGAAGCACCGGACGATCCACGGGAAATCATCTGCATTTCAGCGTGCGGTTGAACGGGACATATATTTCGCCGTGGAATTATATCAGCAAACCATGACCATACGTCCGGTAAAGGGGCTGTCTGGTTAAAAGAAAGGCATGGCTACGAATATGGAAGAGAAGCAAAGGTATTTTGACAACATGAACAGTGGGACTTCGGGCAATGCTGTTCCCTCGGGGCAGGCGCCCGGAGACGAAAAGGGAAGCGGAAAGGGGCTGTTTCTGGCCGGGCTGATGGTCGGGCTGGCATCTGCGCTGCTGATTGTCGGGATCTTCTACCTTGGCGTGGGGATTCAGAGCTCTATCGAAAACAGCGCGAATCGGGGGGTTGCTTTTGAGGAAGGCTCTGCGATTACGTCGGACATGGTGGAAAAGCTTCAGTCTCTGGAGGGGGTTATCGACGATTACTTTTTCCTGGGGGAAGTGACGGATGAAGAGATCCGGGACGGGATTTACAAGGGAATCATGAACTCCCTGAGAGATCCCTACTCCGAGTATTATACCGCGGAGGAGCTTGACAGCCTGATGCAGCAGTCGGAGGGAATCTATTATGGCATCGGCGCTTATGTGGAGCTTGACAAGGCCACAGGGCTTCCCAGAATCAACGGTACCATCGGGAATTCACCCGCGGAGGAGGCGGGACTTCGGGCCAACGATATCATCTATGAGGTGAACGGGGAGTCTACCTACGGTCTCACCCTGACGGAGGCGGTGGCTCTCATCAAGGGACCCGAGGGAACGGAAGTGACGCTCACCCTTGTCCGGGAGGGCGAGAGCGATTTTGTGAACGTGACGATGAGCAGAAGAAAGGTGGAGTCCCCCACTGTGGAGTTTTCCATGATGGAGGATGACATGGCTTATATTCGTGTGGCTGAGTTTGATGATGTGACGGTGGATCAGTTTGCGGATGCACTGGCTATGGCCAGAGGCTCCGACGCGAAGGGGATTGTGCTTGACCTGCGGGGGAACCCCGGAGGAAACCTGAGTGCCGTTGTGGATATGTGCCGTATGATTCTGCCCGAGGGATTGATTGTTTACACGGAGGATAAGAACGGCAAACGTTCGGAGTACAGCAGTGACGGAACCAAGGAGCTGGAGCTGCCGTTGGTGGTTTTGGTGGATCGGAACTCCGCCAGCGCCGCGGAGATCATGGCGGGGGCGATCAAGGATTATGGCATCGGGACGCTGGTGGGTACTACCACCTTCGGCAAGGGGATCGTTCAGCAGATCATGCCCTTCCGGGACGGTTCCGCTGTAAAAATCACAATCAGCGCATATTATACGCCAAAAGGGAACAATATCCATGGCATCGGCATCGAACCGGATGTGCTGTGTGACTTTGACGGGGAAGCCTATTACGGCAGCAACGGAAAGGACGACAACCAGCTGGAGCGGGCGAAGGAAGTGCTGAGGGAAAAGCTGGGGAAATAGAAGAGATAAGGGCAAATAACAGCCGGATGCAATATGTTGCCGAATTATTTATGTAAAACATGGAAAAGCAGAGCTCGCCTTATGGCAGGCCCTGCTTTTTTCATGTTTTGGAATGACATCCTGTACGAAAAATGGTATGCGGTGAAAGGACATGGGAATAATCAGTTAGTCAGACAGAAGAGATATCCGGGAACAAACTTTCGGAACAAATGTTCTTAAAATTCCGGTTTGCATCTATACAAATAAAAAGCTGTATGGTATAATGGCGAAACAGTAAAGTGCTGCCTAGCTGAATCATGGAGGTGACTTTTGGTGCTAAACGAACAAAAACAGTTCACGGAACAGATACCTTTCAAGCTTCATTCCGAATACAGGCCCACCGGAGATCAGCCCGCTGCGATAGCGGATCTTGTCAAAGGATTCCGGGAAGGCAATCAGTTTCAGACATTGCTGGGCGTTACCGGGTCGGGAAAGACCTTCACCATGGCCAACGTGATACAGGCCCTGAATAAGCCGACGCTTATCATAGCGCACAACAAGACGCTGGCGGGTCAGCTCTACGGGGAATTTAAGGAATTTTTCCCGGAGAATGCAGTGGAATATTTTGTCTCCTACTAAGCGAAAGGACTTTCGCAACTATATTTAGTGTTATTTAGTTTCAATTATACCATATATTGTGGAGCGAGTGGACTATATGGATAGAAAAAACTGGGTGGAATCATAGGAATTGTGAACAAAATTCGTCGTGGAAAGTATTTAAATGAAGAATATAGGAGCTAAATGATGATCTGCAAGGCATAGGAAATTTGTCTTGTAGATTTTTTTACAGAAAACTATGAGAAATGAGGAAAACATTATGTCAGAATATCAATTAGAGATCAAACAGATTGTGAACTATCCACGCTGCCGGATCTACCGGCATTTTATCCAGAACTTAATGGCAGACCGGAGCATTCGCGCAAGCGGGGGTTCCGGCCTTTTTTATTACACGGTGCTTTGCAACTACGCAAACTTCCGAACCTCTTATCTCCGCATAGACGGTATCGGTTATACCGTATACCCCGGTGAGTGGATCTGTACCGTGAAGGAACTGGCTGCATGGTTCCGTACCCGTTTCCAGTGCCCGAAATCCATATATAAGTTATATCCTTTATCTGACGCCTGCATGGAAGAGTATATATCCCACATACAGAAGGGGGCTGTACGGTTCGGGATGACCGTATCCTGTGGGGAGGACAAGCCGGTCTACACCTTTGAGCTGACACTCGCTCCCACCGAAAAAGACAGGGAAGGAGGTGCCGGGGCTTGAAAAAGGATCAGGAAGAAATGAACATTGCCGATAACCCTCTGTACCATGATACCTGGAAGCTGCTGAAGAAATACAGGGATGTGGTGTGGAGCCTGGAACTGTCCGTCCAGCAGGTACGTAGTCGGTTTGAGATCGAGTATGGGAGTTCCATTGAGGATTTTCTGGAATCTGTCTATGTGGCAGGAATAGATCTGTCAGACCGCAGTATAGAACACCATGCCAAATGCATCGAACGGAGCCATCGGATGCTGAAACTTCTGGATACCTCCATCGACCTGCTCCGTACCAAGCATAAAAATGGGGAGAGCTATTACTGGCTGCTGTATTACTCCTTCCTCTCCCCGCAGCAGCTCCGAAATGTGGAGGAGATCATAGAGAAACTGCGCCCCCATATCCGGGATATCAGTTTCCGCACCTATTACCGCAGGAGGCGGGAGGCGATTGACGCACTCAGCTCTATCCTGTGGGGGTATACATCCAAAGACAGTATCGACATTCTGGAGAAGTTCTTTCCGGACGATAAGGATGCCGGGGAACAGAAATAAGCAACTATATGATATTTACAGGCGATCAAGCCGGAATGGAGGAAATATATGATAACATTGACTGAGGATGAAAAGAGGATGGTGTTCCAGCTGGAGGGCTGCCACAGGTATGATGCAGTACAGGAGATTGCTGTGCTCTGCCGGTATACCCGTGACTATGATATAAAAGCAACTGCAGAAAATCTGCTAAAGAAACTCCGTGAGCTTTCAGAGGATGACTGCAGGGAGCTGATTTGTGACATACAGAGAAATTATCACCTGCCCTGGAAAGCAAGGATGGTTGGGGAGATGGTTGCTGTGGCAAGGCAGGAATCCGGCGCCCGGAAACTGGAAGGGCATGACATCATGGCACTGGAACGCTTTGACCCGGAAGTGACGCATATGATAGTGTTTGATGTACTTTCGGGGGAATCTCCCGTAGGAGATAAAGGTGAACGGATGAGGCTGTTTCTGACCGAAGCCGGATATAAAAAAGCGTTGGAGAATTAGGGCAGATCTTTCATCCGGATTCTGAATCATGCAAAAGTGTCGCAGGGACATTTGAGGTATGACCGGCCAGACGGAGAACGGTAAAAAGGTTTTGTTACCTAACCAATGTATGCCTTTAAATATATACGAAAACATATGGATTTATAGACAGCCAAAGGTATCCGCTTCTTTATCCTCGCTGTATAATTCTGCAAAAAACATACAAACTATATTTTGACATATCTATTGACCTTTTGGGTATAAATATAGTAGTATGGAGGTGGAAGGAGTGGATACCTGTATGCTGAAGGAATATCTGGAAAAAAACTATGGTTACAACGAACCAATCTTCATAAACGAGATCCGGCTGGATGGGCTTAATGATAATGCGTTGCGCCAGTATTTCAAACGGATGCTCAAGTCAGGCGATCTGGCCCGTTTTGACACCGGGATTTATTATCTTCCCAAAGCGTCACGGCTGTTGAAAAAAAGTTATTTAGATCCCATGAAAGTCATTATGCGCAAATATGTCCAAAGTACAACAGAAACCTATGGATACTTCGCCGGAGCCACTTTTGCTAATCAGATTGGTCTGACAACCCAGATGCCGGCAACACTGGAGATCGTAACGTCAAGAGAATCGACAAAGGGGCGTACCGTTATCGTAGGCTCCCAGGCCGTCCGGTTGAAACGGCCCGCCACAACTATAACATCGGAAAACGCAGGGTTGCTCCAGTTTTTGGATGCCGTTTCCCAGGCAGAAAAATATTCCGAGCTTTCTGATTCTGGTACTGGGATTCTTCTGAAAAACTATGCAAAGCAGCAAAATTACAGTAAGGAGCTTCTTTCCAGCGTGCTGCCTGGCATTACGGGTCCTACTGCAAAAAAACTGATTGAATGGGGAATTATTTATGAATTTACATCGTGACCAAGAAGCATTTAGTGAGTTTATCATCGCTGCTTCTAACGAACTGCATATACCTCCCGGAATCATTGAAAAAGATTATTATGTTACACTTGCGCTCCGGGAGCTGGCCTCCAGGGTAAAGGGAATGGTCTTTAAGGGTGGAACATCCCTAACAAAATGCTATCAGATATTGGAACGCTTTTCGGAAGATATTGATATTTCCTATGCAGCATCGGAAGGTGTTCCTGGCGAAAGCCGCAAGCGGCAGCTAAAAAAGGCGGTTGTTTCTTCCATAGAGTCTATGGGGTTCTCTGTTGCAAACATCGAAGAAACCCGCAGCCGGCGTAGTTATAACTGTTACAGAGCCAGTTATTCCAGTATCTATTCCCCGTTATTGGAATTAAAGCCGGAATTAGTCATTGAGACCTATATCGCCCTGTTACCCTTTCCAACTGTAAACCGCATGACTGATAATTATATATATCGTTTCTTGAAGATGACGGATCAAGAAGATCTGGCAGAAGGATTTGACCTTTTGCCTTTTGAGATCACAACGCAGACGATTGAGCGGACCCTGATTGATAAGGTATTTGCCCTCTGTGATTATTATCTGTCAGATAAGGTTGACCGGCATTCTCGGCATTTATATGATATCTACAAGATTATGGAATATACGAAGCCGGATGAATCTTTGTCAGGACTTGTACAGGAAGTTCGGAGCCTGCGGGAACCTCTTCCAGCCTGTCCGTCTGCTAAGACAGGGGTATATGTCAATGACATTCTGGCAGAGATTGTGGATAAGGAAGTATATCGGAATGATTACGAAACAATTACTGGTAAACTTTTATTTACATATGTTCCTTACCAAACAGTTATTGGTGGGATAAAGGAAATTATTAGTAGAGGATATTTCAGAAACCTTTAATGAAGTTAATAAAATCTCTCCCTTTTTGGAACTGTGTTTCCATTGGGAAATAACTTATGAATATACATTGTAAATGATAGATAAGTGATATTGGAACAAAATAACAGATTGCACTGACACAACATAAAAGAAAAGAGGACGAAAACAAACATGAAAGCTG
>CAJUJU010000076.1 GCA_910586835.1 uncultured Acetatifactor sp. | reverse complement strand
TAATGCCAGTGAGCCGCCAAAGCGAATGTTATTTGATACAGCTTTATTAAAATCCCTGTTGGGCAGAGATTCCATCACGGCGCGGCATTTGCATCAAAGAGAGTTTAGCTTTATCCCTAAATTCAAATTAGTGATAAACACAAATTATCTGCCAACGATTACAGATGATACGGTTTTCAGCTCCGGCAGAATAAATGTTATCAGCTTTGACAGACACTTTGAACCACAAGAGCAGGACAAAGACTTAAAAAACCGATTGAGGGATAAACAGGAACTATCCGGCATCTTGAATTGGTGTATTGAGGGATTGGAACTGTATCGTAAAGAAGGATTGAAGCCCCCGGCAGCAGTACAGACCGCTACGGACACTTACAGGACGGACAGCGATAAGATAGGCAATTTCATCAACGAGTGTTTGACGAAAACAGGAAGAAATAGCAAAGCGAAAGATATTTATGAGGCATATACAAAGTGGTGTGAAGATAATGGCTATGGTTGCGAAAACAAGGGAAATTTCTTTGCGGAGCTTAAGGCAAAAGGATTGTTTGCGATTAGCGGAACAGTAGACGGAAAAACGGTAAGAAATATTGTACGAGGATATACGGTAGAGACAGATTTTGTTAAATATGATGGGCAAGAACCGTTGCCTTTTGACTGACAAAAACGGGAATGTGTAAATTTGTGCAAAGTAAATGTAAATTTCCTATAAGAGTTTAACTTTAGAATGTCACATATGAAATGCACATTTTTACACAGTCCTATACAAATCCAGTAAAATCAAGGGCTTCAGGCACTTTGACAAGATTAAGTGTGCAAAATGTATGTGAGGAATTTCAAGGTTTTTGTAACGGAATTATGCAGAAAGCGAGGGCAAGAACTATGTCGGAAGCAGATTTGAAAAACGTCTATGGAATGTTCACAGACTGTTGGAGGCTTTTCAAGAAATTTAACAATATTCAGTTAACAGACGAGTACTTGGAAGCCGTGACAAGCGATGGTGGCCAATTGGCAAGGCGGTATGGTAATGGGCGGTTCATAAGAGATTTGACTCTTGCGGTCATCATGGAATTGGAGCGGCGGGGCAAGGAGGCTAAATACAATGAGGCAATATAGATATTCAGTGGAAGATGCAAAACGTCTGCTAAAGCAGATGGTAATACTGGTAGACAGCCGAGAAAAGAGGAACGGCCACATATCGGACTACTTTGAGGAAGCGGCGAAGGAAGGGAAGTTCTAAGAAATCCAGTAAAATCAAGGGCTATCGTTGACACAAGTTGTCAGCGATAGCCTTGAATTTTAACACATAATAGACAGGTAATAGACAAAGCTTGATGACATACATCACCCCTTTAGTTTCATGAATATAGACATAGAAATCTTTCATGCTTATGTGGTACTTGCCGCTTATGTACCATACAATATCATGTGGAAGTTCAAGCGGCTCCAACCTTATTACTTCAAGCCATTCATTCTATCATAAAGCCGTTAATCGAAAACCGTATGAAAGAAGCAGCTGCGCTCCAATCCAAATACCTTTTCAATGATGCAAATTGGATGAATATATCTTAAAACTGATTGTCGGTCATTCAATCGAAGATATTACTGAAAAAGTGTACACTCACTTCATTGTAGCCCTGATTGGATTGTGTTACACAATCTTTCAGGGAAAAAAGAAATAGCCGCCACTATTCGCAGTAGTGACGGCTGACCCGGCTTCTGGCTGGGGAAGTTAATTACTATTGTAGGGTAGAGCCGCTTCTATGGCTTTTCCCTACGTCTAATATACCACGTCTGGCAGCAGGATTCAAGAAAAAAATCAAAATCATTATTGGGATTGCATAGAATTGTGCCGCCGCAGGAAGTTGCGATAGGCTTTTCGCTTTCCAGAATGCCACAGGAGAAAAACCGATACAGTTAGTGGTTAATTTGGATGGGGACGAGGTGTTTAATAAAGTGTATGACATAAATCAAAAAAATTCTTCACATTATGCGAGATCATTTGTCATGGAAGATTACAAAGGATATCATGAGCCAGCCCCTTGATTATAGAACGAAAAAATAAAGATTAGATTTTTTATGGGGGGAGAGAAATTTGCGGAAAACTCTCCCCAACCAAAAGTCGATGACCCTCAATTGAGGGTAAAGCAATTGTAGCACATTCGGAAGTGTATTGCAATAGAAAAGTGTTTGTGAGTGTTCTAAATTGTATTAAACCTTCAGACGGGACAGCCGCCATTCATGGGAGAAGTAGTTGTACCGCAGCCGGAAGGTTTTCCGGGAGCCGCCGACCCGGGCAGCGCAGGAAAAATTGGCTCCTGTCCGGTTTCTATCCTGATCCTCAAAAAATACGCTGTCAATTTCAACGGTAATGATTTCATCGTTTCTGTCACGGAATCGGAATCTCATCGGTGTGATCCTTCCGTTGGTGTCCGTACAGAAGATCATCTGAACCGGGATATCAACGCACAAAATGCTTTCCATAAAAAACCTCCTCTCTGAAATATCCGATGTGAAGCCACAGGTTTATTTTATTGTGCAAACATACGTTTGTAAACAGGTATTATGTGGAAGCCGGACACAGACTGCCGTGAGAAAAGAAATAAAATTGCCCGCAGCAGCGAAAAAACCTTGAATTTCCCGGTCAATTGTATTACACTGAAGATAGAAAAGGAAAAATATGTATGCGCCCGGAGAGGAATTCCCTCTTATGGAGCGGGCAGGGAGGTAGAATATGAGAGTAGCTTCCATAGGCAATACTTATCCTGTATATAGTACTTCGCGTTACGGTCAGAATTCCATGTATGGAAAGATAGCCGGCGGAAAAAGGATCAACAGGGCATCTGACGACGCGGCAGGGCTTGCCATCGCACAGAAGATTCTGAAAGAAAACAAAGGATTGGATGCAGGCGCCTCCAATATCCGTGACGGAATCGGCGTGGCTAATGTGGCGGACGGGGCAATGGATACCATGACCGATTCCCTGCAGAGGATCAGAGAGCTTGGCATTCAGGCATCCAACGGCCTGTACAGCGATTCCGACAGGAAAATGATCCAGAGTGAGGTAAACCAGCTGCTTCAGGATGTACAGCGCACGGCAGTGGGGACAAAGTTCAATGAAATGTCTCTGTTGAACGGCAGCATGGCGGACATGAATATCGCAGCCAATGCGGACGGAACCGGACTGAAGATCGGAATGGAGAATGTGACGCTGCAGTCTCTGGGGATCAATGGCTTTGATGTCACAAAGAACTTTGATCTTTCCGCCATTGACGACGCAATCAGCAAGGTCAGCGCAGCCAGAGGAAAGATGGGGGCTGTCACCAATTCTCTGGAGCATGCCTACAACAGCAACCGGGAGACCTCGTTGAACCTGACTGCTTCCAGAAGCCGTATCGAGGATTTGGATATTCCCAAGGCCGTGTCGGAAAAACAGAAAAATAAGCTGCTTCAGGATTACCGAATGGGTATGATGCGCAAAAAGATGCAGGATGATTCTTCGGTTCTGAGAATTTTCGGCATGTAAGTTTTGATATGTTTTTACAGAATGGAAACAGAAACAGGGTGCACGCCCAGCGTGCATTTCAAAAGGGTCATGGCAGTTTGCCATGGCTCTTTTTGTCCTGTTATTCATAAAATCTTAATCATTATTTGGAAAAATTGCGGGATTTTATTTGGAAGGCATGTTATCATATTTACAATATGTTTATGGTGGGGAATGGAGAACAGCCCCCAGCCATAATTGTGGAAGGGAGAAGATTATGCGAAAACGAATTGCGGCAATGGCGCTCCTGCTTTTGTGTGCGTTCTGCCTGTTGGCGGGAGGGAGCAAAAATGTGGCCTGTGCCCAGCCCTCTGAGGATGCATTTTCCGGCGACATAAGGATGCTGAAGCAGGACGAAGACAGATACGTCATGCAGGTGACAGTGGAAAACAAAGGAGAAGATTTTTCCGGTACGGTACAGACCATTTTTTCCGGGACAGGTGTTGGCAACACCGCCTGTAATGTGGAAATGACACTTCCCGCTCAGGGGAAAAAACAATATACCATCACAATAACCGAGCGGACGGCAGATACTATACGCGGCCTGTGTACTCTGAACTTTCTGGACGAGGACGGAAACCTGCTCCAGACGATTTCCCTGAAAAATGTGTTCGGGAAAACGGCAGGAATATCTGTGGGAATTCTGTCCGATCACTATTCCGGGCTGACCTACCTGGATGCGGGAGGCATGGACTTTTCCATCCAGCAGCTGTATGCGCCGCTGACGCTTGTGGAACTGAACCGGGACAATCTGAAAAGTCTTCTGGACGGTCTTTATTTTCTGGTGATTGATGAATTTAACGTATCCTCACTGGAGGAAGACAGTATTCAGGCGATTCAGGAATGGGTGAAGAGCGGCGGCTGGCTCCTGGTAGGAACAGGCGAATACGCAGAACAGACCCTTTCCGGGTTTGACAAGGATTTTCTTAATGTGGAGGTGTTGAGCGTCAGCCAGCCCGGAACAGAAAATATTGCATCGGAAAATGCGGAGAGATACGGATATTACGGCAGTTATTTGGGGCAGGATGTGGATTTTACCCGGATGGCCGTGGCGGAATTATATGGTGACAAGAAAAATGGCATGTTCTATGAAAGCCCGGAAAATCCGGCTCTCTGCGGCACCGTGGAGGAAGGCGCCGTCTCAATTTTCTATGTCTCCCTGGGGGAGGATGAGCTGCAGAAGCTTACCACCTATGAAGTGCAGTATATGCTTGAGGAAACCATGTACCGTTCCGGCAGCTACCGAACCTATGGCGGATATTCGGAGATGGATTACGCGGGACAGAAGGCGCTTGCCTTTATCGATCATCAGAACACAGGTATGGACTTTACGCTGCTGGAGGTATTGATCGGAGTTTATGTGATACTGGCCGGGCCTGTTCTGTACCTGATTCTGCGCAAATGTAAAAAGAGCGAATGGTACTGGATCGGTGCGCCTGTGCTGGGGCTGGGGTTCATTGCAGGAGTGTTTTTCCTGGGGCAGGGCGCAGGGGTAAATGAGACCAGAGTGTATTCCGTCACGGCCCAGCAGACGGACGGCAGCCGGAAAGACACCTATTTCCTGGCCTATCACTCCGGACTGGATCCCTGGGAAGTGCTGTTGGATGAGAGCTACGATGTAGCAGGACCCGGATGGACATGGTATAACCGGAGATACAATACCAATCTGGTGGATTATTCTTTCATCGTCAGCGACCACGGCGACAGACTGTCCATGGGCATAAAGCCTCAGGAGAATTTTGAAAACGGGTTTCTTCATGCGGGCGGAAATGCCGTGAGCCGGGGTAACATTTCCGTCTCGGGGCTTTCCGGCTCCGGCGTGGGGGGGAACTTCAGCGGAACCGTCACCAACGAGACGGATCTTGACATGGCCTATCTGGCAGTGTGGTTCAACTCCTATCTCAGAGTATTTTCAGACGTAAAAGCAGGGGAGACCATCGACCTGATGCAGGCAGCAAAGGACGGAAGATGTGTATATGAGAACAGCCAGGAGCTTTTCGAGGACAATGTGCTTTACCGCATGCTCTCTCTGTATGGCACCCCCTCCAACGTCAGATATGAGGAGGATACCATGGCTGCGCTGATTATCGGCCTGGGGCTTGCGGCAGAGCATCAGCCTCCGCTGGGAAATTACGCCGTGCTCACAGGCGTGGTGAAAGACTACGACAGGGCCGTTTCGGACAAGTGCAGCGAGATGGCTTACGGATGCTTTTACTCATATGCGGATATAGGGGGTGAGCCAAATGCTGCAAATTAATCATCTGAACAAAAGTTACGGAAAATTTCAGGCGGTCAAAGACCTGACGCTCCATATTCCCAAGGGAGATCTGTTTGGGTTTGTAGGCCCCAACGGAGCCGGCAAGACCACTACCATCCGTATGGTGTGCGGGCTGATGCCGCCAGGCTCGGGAAGTATTGTCATAAACGGTGTGGACGCGCTGTCCCACCGGCGGGAGATCAAGAAGCAGATCGGCTATGTGCCTGACTTTTTCGGTGTGTATGACAACCTGAAGGTCAAAGAATATATGGACTTTTACGGCTCCATGTACCGTATGAGTTCCAGGGAGACCGCCCGGATTTCCGACGACCTGCTGGAGCTGGTGAACCTCTCGGATAAGAAGGAGGTCTTTGTGGATACGCTCTCCAGAGGAATGAAGCAGCGTCTCTGCGTGGCAAGGGCACTGATCCACAATCCGGCGCTGCTGGTTCTGGACGAACCGAATTCCGGCCTGGATCCCAGGGCGCGGGTGGAGATGAAGGAGCTTCTGCAGAATCTGAGGAGCATGGGCAAGACCATCGTAATCAGCTCCCATATTCTCTCCGAGCTTTCCGAGATGTGCAACAGCATCGGAATCATGGATCACGGCATCCTGGTGGCATCAGGCCGCATAGAGGATGTGATGGAAGGCGTGTTCGGCGGTAACCGTCTGGTCATCACCCTGGAGGAAGGCCGTGAGACTGCGGTTCGGATTGCCAGCGAGTACGCGGGAGTAAAGGTTGAATCGGTGGGAGAGCATGAGCTGAAGCTGTCCCACAATATGTCAAAGCAGGAGATTGCGAAGCTGATCGGCGCGATGATAGCGCAGGATGTGGTGGTGACCGGCTTCCACAAGCAGGAAGGGAGTCTGGAGACATTGTTCATGCGTGTCACGGGCGACGACGAGGCGCAGAAGGGAGAAGGAAAAAATGTGGCTGAATCCGATTGTTAAAAAAGATGTGCGGGTACAGTCCCGCAGCATGAAGATCTGCTGGGGGGTGTTTGCCTATGAACTGATACTGGCGCTGGTATTTTTCCTTGCCATGGTGGTGATTCAGCAAAACAGCCGATATTCCACAAATAATATCTACAGTTCCATGGTCTGGCTCTATCCGGTGCTTGCCGTGACGCAGATTGTGATTCTGGGCGTGGTGGTGCCTGTGCGGACGGCCTCCTCCATATCGGGGGAGAAGGAGCGTCAAACCTTTGACATCATGATGACAACCAACATGACACCCTTTTCCATCATCATCGGAAAGGTGATGACTGCCATTGTACAGAGCATGCTCTTTGTGTTTGCCAGCATGCCGATTATGGCGCTTTCCTTTATCATCGGGGGGATGTCCTGGAGCTATCTGTTCTGGTTTCTGGGGATTGCGCTGCTGGCGTCCTTTTTCTCTGCCAGCATTGGCATTCTCTGTTCCTCCCTCTGTAAGAAGAGCATCAGTGCGGTCATCATGACCTACGGCTTTTATCTGCTCTTTTTCCTGGGCACTTTTCTTCCCTTTCTGGTGTATCAGATCAGGAGGGAGAGTATGTTGTATTCCTCAAACTACACCACATTCAGCACCCAGGCCTACTCCTACGGGGAAAACTGGCTTTTGTTCCTGCTGGTGAACCCGGCGGTGTATCTGGCGGAATTTTTCGGACGGATCATGGCGGGCCAGTCGATTATGAATTCCTGTGTCGATCTGACCGGAACCTACAAGACGGCGGGACCGATCCGTCTTGTGGCTACGGGCAATCGCTGGCTGATCCTTTCCACGATCCTTCTGCTGGCAGTTTCCCTTCTGTTTTTGTGGATCGCCTCCAAACGCATTAATCCGGTGGGAAAACATGCCGGAAAGTGTGTGAGGAAAAAGAAGGATTGAGAGGATATTTATGGACGCGAAAGAATACCTGATCAGGCAGATGAAAAGCTGCAGGAAAAAAATGAATCTGGCCAGGCTGGCAGATTACAGCGTCCTGTTTACCGCCTTCGGCGGTATCGGGGGGATTCTCTGTGAGCTGGCATCCCTTTTTCTTCCGTTCTATTATGCTCATGCGGCCGCCTTGCTGTGCTTTGCAGCAGGTCTTCTGGCCGGGGGCTGTTATGCCGTGTACCGGCGGGCGGATATGAAACAGGCGGCGAAGAGACTGGACTCCTTCGGGCTGAAGGAACGCATGATTACGGCGTTGGAACAGATGGGGCAGGAGGATGAATTTTCCAGGCTCCAGCGGGAGGATGCCCTCCGGCATTACGAAGGACGAAGGGAGCAGATCCGCATTCCCCTTCTTCCGGATAAACGGCATCTTCTGGCATTGCTTTTGTCGGTGGCGGCAGCTGTGGCGCTGGGAGTGCTTCCTTCTCCTGTGCGGGAGCAGGCGCAGCTGCGGCATGAGGTACAGGAGCAGGCAAAGGAGGAACTGGAAGAGTTGGAGGAACTTCTGGAGGCACTGGAGGGAGTGGATCCGGAGACTCTGACAGAGGAGCAGAGGCTTCGCCTGGAGGCACTCTCGGAGGCGCTTAAACTGTCCGGGGAAGAGCTTGCTGAGACAGATTCCTGGCAAGGGCTGGATGCGGCAATGGAAAGATTGGACTACAAATATAACCAGGCGGCGAAAAGCCTGGAACAGCTTGCGGCACAGTTGAGCGACCCTGCCTTAGCGGGAGTGGCCTCTGCGGAGGCGCTGGCAAAGGCGGCGGCAAACGAAGGCGGACAGCAGACGGCCTCCGCCGGAAATGCCTCTGCGGGTGCTTCCGGAAACAATGACGATAAAGAAGGCAGCGGAAGCGGAAACGACGACGGGAACGGAAGCAATGGCGGCAATGGCGACGGAAGCGGCGACGGCAATGGCGACGGAAGCGGCGATGGGAACGGAAGCGGCAACGGCAGCGGGAATGGAGACGGCAACGGCAGCGGCGACGGCAATGGCGGCGGAACAGGAAGCGGAAACGGCCGGGGAACCGGAAGCAGCTCCACACCCCATGACTATGTGAGCATCCCCAACGATATCGGTGACGATCCGTCCCTGACCGGAGAAAAGACGGGAGATGAAAACTCCGATTACTACCGTCAACAGAACGGTCTGGCCTGGGAGGGACAGCATGTAGATTACAATTCCGTCATCGGACAGTATACGGACAATGCCTACGAGGGAATTGCAAACGGCAGGTATCCAAGCGGTATGGAGTCCGTGATACGGGATTATTTTGAGAATCTGAACAAGTAGGTAAAAGGAGAACACAATGTCAGAGTTAGAAGTTTGTCAGCAGAAGATCAGAGAATGTGAGGAGGAGATCGGAAAGGGGATTATCGGGCAGAAGAGCGTCATCCGGCAGGTCATGCTCGCGCTTCTCTCCGGGGGAAACGTGCTTCTGGAGGGTATGCCGGGCCTTGGCAAGACCATGCTGGTGCGCACGGTCAGCCAGGTGTTCCTGCTGACCTTCAAGCGTATTCAATTCACGCCGGACCTGATGCCCAGCGATGTGACGGGAACCAATATCATGGTGAAGGAAGAGGGGAAAAGCAGCTTCCGGTTTCAAAAGGGCCCCGTCTTTGCCAATCTGGTGCTGGCGGACGAAATCAACCGTGCTACCCCCAAAACCCAGTCGGCCCTTCTGGAGGCCATGCAGGAGCACACCGTGACGGTGGGCAGCGAGAGCCATCTGCTGGAGGAACCGTTTTTTGTGCTGGCAACCCAGAATCCCATCGAGCAGGAGGGAACCTATCCGCTGCCGGAGGCGCAGCTGGATCGGTTTCTGTTCAAAATACTGGTGCCGTTCCCGGACAAGGAAGAGCTGCGCGGCATTGTAGGTCTCACGGAGAGCCAGGAGCCCCCGCAGATCCGCGGACTGATGAACGGGGATGAGCTTCTGGAGGCCAGAAGACTGATTTCCAAAATCCCGGTGGCGGATGCGGTCATGGACTACATTCTGGAGCTTGTCATGGCCACCCACGAGGAAAATCCTTATATCCGGGAAGGAGCAAGCCCCCGGGCGGCCCAGGCCATGATCCGGGCGTCGAAGGCCAGGGCCTTTCTGGAGGGACGTCTGAACGTATCCTTTGAGGACGTACAGACGGTGGCCTTCCCGGTGCTGCGGCACAGGGTGCTGCTTAGCTTTGACGCGATCTCCGAGGGCATCACGGAGGATGCTGTGATCGGAAAGCTCATAGAGGAAAAGGGAAAGAATCTGTATGCTTGACAGGAAGATTTATGATAAGCTGGGACGGCTTGCGCTTGGCATGTCACACAAAAGTAATCTGAATATGTCCGGCAGCCGGAAGTCGGTGCAGAAGGGATCCTCCGCGGAATTTTCCGATTTCCGGGAGTATATGCAGGGGGATGATCTGCGGCGCATGGACTGGAACGCGTACGCAAGGTTGGATAAGCTGTATATCCGGGAGTATCTGGAGGAGAAGGAAGCGGTGGTATCCGTGCTCATCGACACAAGCGCCTCCATGGATTACGGGGCCCGCAGCAAGGCGGAGCTGGCGGTGGATCTGGCGGCGGTGGTGAGCTTTCTGGCTCTGAACAATATGGATCGGCTGATGCTCTATGATATGAAGGATATGAACCGTCCGCTTTCTGTGGGAGGCGGAAAAAATGCCTTCCCCAGGGCGCTTCACTGGCTGGAACGACTGACGTTCTCCGGGGAGACCGACATGCTTTCCGCGGCTGCGGGAATAAAACGCCGGGGCCCGGGTGTGACGGTGATCATCAGCGACTTCCTGCATCCAGGTATGCTGGATGAGACGGAGGTCGCAAAAAAACAGGCGGGAGAACAGGCGGCTCTGCCGGGACGTAAGGGTTATGAAAAGCTGCTTCAGTACCTGCAGTATTGTAAGCAGCGTCCTGTGATTCTGCACACTCTGGCGGAGGAGGAACTTCGCATCACGTTGACAGGCGCGTTGAACCTCATTGACGCAGAGACAGACGCATCCCTACGGCTGACGGTGGACGCCAGGGCAGTGGAGAGCTATGAGAAGGAACTGAACCGGCTGACGGAGCGCATGAAGAGAGGCTGTGCCGCCGGGCGGGGCATCTATGTGCTCTGCGGCACCGGGCTGGAAAGGGAACAGCTGGTATTTCAGGATTTAAGGGTGATTTATGATATTTGAGAGCTTATGGCCGCTGGCGCTGCTTTCCGCGATACCGGTGGTGATTATTTTATATCTGTTAAAACCCAGGGGAAAGGACTACAGGATATCCTCAAATCTGCTCTGGGATAAGTTGTTCCGGAATATGCAGTCCAAGACTTTTCTGGAGAAATTTATCCACAATCTGCTGATGTATCTTCAAATCCTGATTCTTGTGGTGTTGATTCTGGCGCTGATGTCGCCGTACCTGAACCGGGAGGGCAGAAGCAGGGGAAATGTGATCCTTGTGTTTGACACCAGCGGAAGCATGCAGCATGACGCGGGAGAGGGCAGAACCCGACTGGAGGAGGCCCTGACAGAGGCCAGGGATATCATTGCGTCCTCGGAAGAGACTGCCTTTTCCGTGGTGACCGGCGACTGCACGGGCGCAAGCCTGCTTGCGGTGGGCGTAAGGGATAAGGCCAGCCTTTCTGAGATCCTGGACAGCATTGTGTGCTGTGACGGGGAAGGCAGCCTGCAGGCTGCGGAGAGCATTGTGGAGACACTGCGGGGAGCGGAAGAGACCGGGGAGGACGGCAAGGGTGCGGAGGTGATCGTCTTTACGGACGGCATCGGTGCATCCTATGCCATGAGCTTTTCCGATTATTTTGATGCCCGCGTGTATGTGATGGGGGAAGCCGTAGATAACGTTTCAAACAACTTCCTCTCCTATGTGGATGCAGACGCCGGGGAGGCGGAAGCCTCCGATATCCCGGAGGAAGATCCGGAAGAACGTACTGTGATCTGCGCCTCCGGCCTCACAAATTACGGCGACACTCAGGCCTCCATGGAAGTCAGTCTGTATGAAGGGGAAAGATTGGTTGAGATCCGACAGCTGACCCTGGAAGCCGGAGAGACCAGGCTCTGCTTCTTTGGCGAGTTTTCGTGGCGGGGAGAGCCCCTGCGCAGCGAGATCGGGTCGGTGCGTTTCGCCGGAAAAAAAGGGGGAGATTCCCTTGCGGCGGACAATGTGGCCTATGCGATTCCGGAACAGACAAGCAGCCTGGATGCGGTTCTCATCGGGGACGGCAACACCTACATTGAGAAGGCTTATCAGGCGGCCACAGGACACAGTCTGCCCAGGGCTGAGACGACAGCCGGACTGCAGGAGGAGCAGGTGATCCGCATTTACGATGCGGGAACGGAGCCGGAGGCAGGCGACCTGGCCGACGGATTGATGTTCGGCGGCGGAAATGCGGTAAGCACGGTTACAAAAGTACTTCTGACTGTCAGCTCCTGTGATCTGACCGCTGGATTGTCCGCTTTTTCCATCGGTGTCAACGAAACCGCAGTCTATGAGATACCGGACTGGGGCACCGGATTTCTCTGGGCCGGAGAGCAGTGCGCAGGTTATTACGGGGAGCAGAACGGCAAAAAGACGGTGGTGGTGGGCTTTGACCTTCGGGAGTCCGACTTCCCGCTGAAAGCGGAGTTTCCCGTATTTTTATCCAATGTTCTTCATTATCTGGGGGATACCTCCCTTTTGGCCAATCATGTTTACGCGGTGGGAGACCGGGTGGTCTTTCATCCGCAGGCAGATTTTGACGTGAACACGCTGCAGGCAGAGACCGATCAGGCGGGACTGTACCAGGTGAGCGCCGGGGAGAAAACGGAGCACTATGTGGTACGGTTTGCCGCGGAAAGCCAGTCCGACGGCCGGATTACTGCATCGGGAACTTCCGGCACGGACGTTCCAGGAAGCGGGCTTGTCAAAAGACAGTTCCGCAATGTGCTGCTGGTATTGGCGCTGGTTTTGATGGCGGCAGAATGGATCCTTTATGTGCGGCAGAGCCGCAGTAAAAGCTGGTTTTACAGAACGGTACGAGCCATGTGCGCCTTGCTTGTGCTGCTGGCGGTGCTGGGATTGTCGGTAAACAGACATGGCGGCGCGCAGACCACAGTTTTTCTGGTGGATATCTCCAACAGCAACGAGCAGAATCTGACGGCCATGGAGGACTGCCTGAACCGGGCGGTCGAGAAGATGCCCCAGGGAAACCAGTATGCCATTGTCACCTTCGGAAAAAATTCCGTGATTGATCAGTTTCTGACCGGTGAAAACCGGTTTACCCGGATCATGTCCCTTCCGGACAAGACGGCCACAAATTTTGAGGAGGCCATGTCCCGGGCGCTGGCAATGATTCCGTCGGGATCACCTGGGCGCATCGTCCTGCTCACCGACGGCAGGCAGACGAAGGGGGAGCTTGCGAATACGGCATCCGCGCTGGTTTCCAGGCAGACCGAGCTGCTGGCAGTCCTGTACGATGTGACCCAGGGACAGGACGCCTATGTGGAAAACGTGGAGCTGCCCAGCTATCTGTATCAAGGCGACGCCTACAATATGACGGTGACGGTGGAAAGCAATTATGAGACGGACGCACAGATTCAGATCTGGATGGGAAGTATTCTGACAGCCGGCTATGACGTTCATCTCAACCGGGGAACCAATCAGTTCCGGTTCCGTCAGGAGGTCAGGGGAGAAAGCGTGGAGAGCTTTGAAGTCAGGGTGGCTGCTCCCGGAGATACCTGCCGGGAAAACGACAGCTACCACGCGTATTCGGTGGTGGATTCTCTGCCCAAAATTCTCCTGGTGTCCGGCTTGAATGAGGACAGCAGCCGCTTTGAGGAGCTGCTTCGCAGCGCCGGCTGCAACTACAGCGCAGTGTCGGCCATCAACGCTCCCTCCACCCTGGATAAAATGCTGGAATTTAAGAGTATCATTCTGGAAAACGTGTATCTGTGGGATCTTCCGGAGGGCTTTCTGGCCTCCGTTGAGACCTATGTGAAGGATTACGGCTGCGGTCTTGTGTGCTGCGGCGGCAGAGAAAGCTTTGCGCTGGGCGGCTACAAGGAGAGCGTTTTGGAGACGGTGCTGCCGGTGGATATGCAGCTGCGGGGTGTGAACGAAGCGCCGGCCATGGCCATGGTTATGGTGATCGATCATTCCGGAAGTATGGGGGTTGATGCCGGGGGCGGGGCCACCAACCTTGATCTGGCAATCACCGCCGCCAAGACCGCCGTGGACCAGTTGCGGAGCACGGATTATGTAGGGGTACTTTCCTTTGACAACAGATACAGCTGGGCGGTGGAGCCCACGGAGCTGTCCGACGACCAGGAATCGATCAAAACACAGATCGAGACCATCTCGGAGGGCGGGGGAACCACCATACAGCCTGCGCTGTGGGCGGCTTTGGAAGGGATTTCGGACTGCGACGCGGATATCCGTCATGTCATTCTTCTGACGGACGGTCAGGGAGAAAGCGACGACTATCGCAGTATTGTGGCCGCCTACACGGGTGCCGGTGTCACCCTGTCTACGGTGGCCGTGGGAGAAGGCTCCGACGCAGGGCTTCTGGAGAAGCTGGCGGAAGACTGCCGCGGCAGGTTTTATTATTCCGACATGGCCTCCGAGATTCCGAAAATATTTGCACAGGAGGTGTTTTTAAGCGGGGATACCTATCTGCAGAACGGAGAGTTTACCCTGGCGGTAAACGGCGGCCACGAGATTACAAGAGGCCTTTTTGAGGACGGCTGGCCCCTTTTGTATGGCTATGTCAGCGCCACTCCGAAAAATACCGCCAGCGTGCTGTTGGCCTCGGATAAGGACGATCCGGTGCTCACGGTGATGCAGTACGGTTTAGGACATACGGTGGCTTGGAATACGGATGTGACAAACCAGTGGACGGCTGGCTACGCGGGAAAGAGCGACTATGTGCAGCTCTGGAAGCGCATGATAGACTACAGCGCGGGCAATGCAGCCATCGGAGAGGACTCCGTGGAGGTAGTCACGGCCGGCGGAGCTACGGATATCGTCTATCAGGCCCTGGATTACGGAGAACAGACCGGGGTGGAGGCGGTGTATACGGATCCGGAGGGGAATACACGGACGGAGAAGCTGCACGCCACGGCTCCCGGGCGCTACGAGGCAAGGCTGGACACCGATCTGACGGGAATATACAATCTCAGCGTCCGCAGGATTGACGACGGAGCCATTTCCAACGCGGTTACTACCGCGGCTGCGGTACAGTATTCCGACGAATACAAATTTGATGTGGGAACCGGAGCGTTTACACAGTTTGTGGATCGTTACGGCAGACTGGCAGACCCGGAGGAAAATTTCTGGCAGAAGCAAAAGAGTACTGCGAAGGAACGCTACCAGCTCACAAAGTGGCTGATTCTGCTGGCAGTTGTGTGGTTTGTGGCGGATATCGCACTGCGCAGGTTCCACTTCCTGCCTCAGGACACCAGGCTGTACCGGGCAGTGCGAAACAGACTGCATAGTAGGGCGGCTGCAGGGGCAGGCGGCGGGATGCCTCAGCTTTCTGTGATACATGGGGACAGTCCGGGGGAAACTGACTTGAACCGACAGCCCCGGGAAGCGGAGACTCCTGTCCAGGAGTCCCCGGATGAAAAAGCAAAAAGCGCAAAAGGACAAAAAAAGCCCAAAAAGCAGAAACAACAAAAGAAACAACAGGAGAATGTAACGCTGGATACTTCGGCGCTGCTGAAGAAAAAAGATCAGAGGAATCAGTAAAGACGGGAAAACCGACAGGCAGTCTTCCCGTGTTAACCCAGAAAATACGGGACATAAAATCAAGTTGCATTTGCCAGGGGGATATGTTACTATTATGGAAATAAAATCTTTAAACTGACAGCAGAAAGAGGAGAATATCATGGACGGACAGAACAATCAGCAGAACAACTATCAGGACTATACAAACATTCAGTATCAGGCGCCCCCTCAGCAAAGCGGACCCTCCGGCCCCAACGGCCTTCAGATCGCTTCCCTTGTGATCGGCATCATCGGCATTCCCGCATGCTGCTGTTACGGAGTGAAGATCGGAAGAGCACACGTCTGAACTCCAGTCAC
>CAJUJU010000075.1:14145-16240 GCA_910586835.1 uncultured Acetatifactor sp. | reverse complement strand
GGCGGACACCGATTCCGTTATCATCCAGATCCTCTCCGCCCCATATTCTTGAGAATAGTAAATGGATGAGCCTTCCTTGTCTTTCCATCAAAAAATCGTCCGCGACTACAATGGATTCCAATGTTATCGCTTTTAGAAGCGCATCTTTTGTTTCGATCTCCGGCCACCACTGTTCGGCTTCTTCTTCATCTTCAGGGCCGTAGGAATAGCGTTCTTCCTCGTTGTAATATTTGAGCAGTGCATTGAGCAGATTTTCCTGTAATTCCGGCCATTTCTCCATAAAACAGCGAAATGCTTCTTTCTGCCTTTCCGTGATTTCATTTTGCCGGTTTCCCTGCACCAGCAAATCCACGTCACATATTTTTCCGCAGAAGTCAATCGTCAGTTTTCCCTGCCATTTCCAGCTGTAGGCATCAGCCTCTTTTAACTCATCTAAAATCTTGTCTGTCATGATTTTGTCTCCAGCTTTAAATTTGTGATCTGCTGCAGGATGCTATTAAGTCTTGCCCTGTCTGTACTCGCAGAATCCCTGCTGCATGTGCAGGGTATCTATCAGCTCCCGGCCTCCGGAGGTGCGGCGGTAGAGCTGAATGGTTCCAGTGGCGGCTGCGCCCGCCAGAAGAGGCAGCCGGGATTTGACGCCCCGGGGATTTTCGTACTTCAACTCAAGCATCTGCTCCTTAGTGCAGCTGCCGGAAATCTTGATTACAGCGTCTTTGTTTTTGGCCAGAATATGCCAGATATAGCGTTTGTTGGTCTCCTTTGTCTCCCATTTGCACCTGGAGAGGACAAAGGGGCGGAAGCCGAAGTCGTAATCCTCGCCGGTGTAAGTCAGCTGAATCAGAAGCTTTCGGCGCAGAGGCAGGAACAGGAATCTGGGACAGCAGCCGCATACCGCCAGGACGGAATGCCGCAGCTCCCTGCCGGTGCGCTGGCTGAAGAGCCTGCCGCAGGAGAACTGAAACCAAGGTCGGTTAAAGCCTCTGCCCCAATGCTTGTCCGCATAGCCGTTGCCGACCTGGGGAGAGACCTCGTACAAAATGCCGTCCAGCGTCACGGTTCCCCGAAAAAAGCTTTTGACTCCCTCGCCGTGCCAATAGCTCTCAAGGGCGTTCAGCGCCTGAAAAAAGGAACCGGCCAGAATCCCTGTGTTGCAGGAGACTGCCTTGTGAATCTCCAGATCCCACTCCATGGCGCCGGCGTCGGTCATCAGGGAGCGGCGCCTGGATTCTTCTTTTGTCACATCCACATAGCCCCGGATCCGTTCCTCGCTGTAGAAGCAGTCCTCCACCTGCATGACAAGCGGACTGCCCGTGGCCTTCAGGGAGGAGACGGGATAAAAGGCGTGAAGCTGTCTGCCGCCGTTTCCCTCTTCATCAGGAAACACGCCGGCCTTGACACAGACATAGGAGGGGGATATCCCTCTTTTTTTGTAATAGGGGTGTTGACCCAGAATGGGGGAATCTCCACCCAGCCCGGGGTTCAGTACCAGAAATTCCACAAAAAAAGTGCGGGTCTCCCCCGTCTGCGGCTGTATGCCCGAAAAGGAATGCCACCAACGCATGTAACCTCTTCTGGCAAGAGAACCTCGCAGCATATATGCATTTCTTGTCAAATCTGACAGATTCATCAACCAGTCTCTCTTCTATCTCTTACGCCCGGAAAGCCAACATTTCGTAGTATCAAGTCTCATTATAATACTATATGTTGTAAATGACAATAGTGTCGCATAAAATGATGCAAAATAGATGGAAAAACAATCCGGCATGATGCAAATTATACGCCCGGAGGTGTTATCCTGAAAACAAGAGCAGGCTTGTGTGAAATTGTTTTCCGGTGGAAGCTATCTTATGATAGAACTGCGGGAGAAAGAGAAGAGCAGGAAATGGGGGGCGCAATTATGGGAAAAAGAAAAGGGAAGCAGTTGATTCTGGCGGTCTGTAGTTTTTGGCTGCTGCTTGTTCTGGCGGGCTGCGGCAACCTGGATGTAAATCCGGGAAACGGCAGAGTACGCGGCGACCGGCAGGAAGAGACGGCGGAGCCTATGGAGGACAAGGAAGAAGGCAAGGGGAACCTGACAGGGCGGCAGGAGGAA
>CAJUJU010000075.1:0-14045 GCA_910586835.1 uncultured Acetatifactor sp. | reverse complement strand
CCGGAGGAAGGCCAGATGGATTCGACAGAGCGGCAGGAGGAACCGGAGGAAGGCCAAGAGAACCTGACAGAGCGGCAGGAGGAACCGGAGGAAGGCCAAGAGAACCTGACAGGGCGGCAGGAGGAACCGGAGGAAGGCCAGATGGATTCGACAGAGCGGCAGGAGGAACCGGAGGAAGGCCCGGGGAATTTGACAGGGCGGCAGGAAGAAGGCCCGGGAAAGGGGAGGAAGGAAGTACTCCGAAAATCGGAGTTTGGCAGTGTAGACTGGTTTCGGGATGATTCCGGAAGCAACACACAGTTGGTTGACGGTTGGCTCTACGGATACTGGAGCAGACAGCTGTGCAGAGTGAACGTGAAGTCCTTGAAGACCCAGGTGCTCTATGAAACCCTTTCTCCCCAGGACGGCTCTTTCTGTATCTCTGACGGATATGTTTATTTTCTGGAGAGAAGGCGGGCGGATGACCTGGAGGGCGCAAAGGCGGATCTTCGGTGTGTGAAGTGTGACGGCACGGATTCCAAAGTGTTGGCGGAACAGATTGAGGTGCATGAGTATTGCGCGTACGAAATGAGTGTTTACGGTGACATTCTGTATTTGTATTGTCGTTATGGCGAGATGGAGGATTCCCTTTTTTTCCGGCTGACCGGGGAGGGGACGGCAGTGAAGGCGGATTTTAAGGATACGTTATATGCTCTGCTGCCGGATGGCATTCAGGATGCCTGTGAAAATAAGAGATACAGAGAGTTGCCGAATATTGCCTCCTGCATGGGGTATTTCGGATATGCGTTTGTCTGCGACGGGGAGGAGAAGCTGTATCGTTTCCGGCCGGAATCCGGTAAGCTGGAGGAGTTTCCGCTGCCGGAGCTGAATACTTTCGGATACCTTTTTGCCACGGGGGAAGCATTGGTCTATCTGCAGGACGGGGACACCTGGTATACGGCCAGCCTGGATGATCCGGAGCGGGTGGAAAAGATCGGGAAACTGGATTGTTATGGCATAGATTTCTGGGATGAAAAAGGAATCTATGTCGTGGATCAGGAGTACGGTGCGGATTCCTTTGGTGTGACACGGCTCGGCTGGGACGGAAAGAGGGAGGTGCTTCATTATTGGCTCCGGCGTCCCAGGCTGGGGGTGTCGGTTTATGGAGATTATCTGGATGTAATGTATTCCGACGGTGACTTTCTCTATTATGACAGACTGGATCAGGGGGACGGAATCATCTGCCGGGTGGCTTTGGAGGGAGACGAGGATTCGGCAACGAAAATCCATGTGTATTATGACAGTCCTGTAAAGGGGATCAGTGTGGCGGAGAGCTTCGACACTATCTTTACGGCAGAGCAAAGCGGAGCAGAGGGCAGCTTTTCCATGACGAAGGTTTATCTGACAGAGGACACGAAGACCGCGGGCAGAATCAACGGGTTTCTGGAGGAACTGTACACCGGTGAAAGCGAATATATGGAGGAGCTGATGGAGGAGGTGCGGGCTACGGTATCCTCGGAGTGGACGGGAGACGGCTGGGTCAGCGGCACCATTGTGGAATACAGCACCAATTGTTCGATCAATTATATTGACGAGCAATATATCGGTTTTGAGTTGTACTGGTATCAATATTTCCAGGGGGCGGCCCACGGCATATACGGCTCCACGGAATATTTGTTCAGCCGGTCTACCGGCGAGAGGCTGGGGATAACGGATGTGGTAAAAAATACGGAGGCGGAGATCTGTGCCATCATTGCTCCCTATGTGGAGGCGAAGGCGGAGTGGGGAACCGATGATGAGGGCTGGGAGAGCATTCTTCTGGAGGAGGAACGCATATTTTTGACGCAGGAAGGAATCGGGATTCATTTTGACGTCTATGAGATGACCTGTTACGCCTCGGGCGCCCTGGATATCATCGTTCCCTATGAAGCCTTTGAGCTGTGCCAGCCGGGGGAGGCGGAGCTGATGAGATTCTGAGCCGTCATGGCCTGAAGCGGATACCTGGGAGGGGCGTCCCCGTTATCTGGCGGGAGCATAAAATCAGGAACGGTTATGGATGCGCAGGCCCGGCACAGGACAAGATAACCCATGGACGAAAAAGGGCGGCTTCGTTTATAGTATAAATATGCCGGTAACGCTGACATTCCTGACATCTGGATGCCGGAGTCGGCACGACGAAAGACTGCGGACAATGTGGGGCTTTCAAATAAGGATTGGTATGTGCAGGAGGGTGTAACATGATGGAAAAACAAAATTTCAGCAGTCCTTTGGACTTAAAACAGGTGCGGGTTACGGACGGCTTCTGGGGAAGGGAACAGGAGCTGGTGCGCAGGGAGGTCATTCCCTATCAGTGGGATGCGCTGAACGACAGGATTCCCGATGCGGCGCCCAGCTATTGTATGCGGAATTTTAAGGCGGCAGGACGGCTGATGCGGGAAAAGAGAGAGCAGGGGGCATCCTTTCAGGCTCCGGCCTATACCTACCGCGGCTTTCAGGCGCTGCCGGAGGATCCGGCACATCCTGCCCCGGATCAATTTTATGGCTTTGTGTTTCAGGACAGCGATTTTGCGAAATGGATCGAGGCGGTGGGATATTCTCTGATGAATCACCCGGATCCGGAACTGGAGAAAACGGCGGACGAGGCCATTGATATTGTATGCGCCGCACAGGCGGAGAACGGTTATCTGGATACTTATTACATCATCAACGGAATGGACCGCATTTTTACCAATCTGCGGGATCACCATGAGCTTTACTGTCTCGGGCACCTGGTGGAGGGCGCGGTGGCCTATTACCGGGCCACAGGAAAGGATAAACTGCTGAAGGCGGCGGAGCGGTATGCGGATTTTGCGGTTTCCAGGTTCGGCCCCGAGGAGGGAAAGAGTAAGGGTTACCCCGGTCACGAAATCGCGGAGATGGCGCTGGCTGCGCTTTATGAGGTCACGGGGGAGAAAAAATACCTGGAGCTTGCCGGTTTCTTTCTGGATATGCGGGGAACAAAGCCCTATTACTTTGACCTGGAGGAAAAGGAGCGGGCGGAGCATGACGGCGTGTCCTACAGAGAACCAGATCCCAATGAAATCCGTCATGCATATCACCAGGCGAATTACCCTGTCAGGGAGCAGAAGGAGGCCGTTGGGCATGCGGTTCGCGGGGTCTATCTCTACAGCGGCATGGCGGATGTGGCCAGGCTCACCGGGGATGAAGCTTTGTTTGAAGCCTGTGAGAGACTTTGGAACAATATTGTGGGGGAAAAGCTTTATATCACGGGGGGCATCGGAGGCACCCATGTAGGGGAGGCTTTTTCCTTTGGTTATGATCTGCCCAACGACACGGCGTACTCCGAGACCTGCGCCGCCATCGGACTGGCCTTTTTTGCCAGGAGAATGCTGGAGATCCGGGCGGAGGGCAGGTACGGTGACGTGATGGAGCAGGCCCTGTACAACACAGTGCTGGCAGGAATGGCTTTGGACGGAAAAAGTTTCTTCTATGTGAATCCGCTGGAGGTGGTGCCGGAGGCATGCCGGAAGGACGAGCGGAAACAGCATGTGAAGGCGGTTCGTCAGAAGTGGTTTGGATGTGCCTGCTGTCCGCCCAATATTGCCAGAATCGTGAGTTCTCTGGGGGCATATGTGTTTACAAAGAATGAGCATACCCTCTACACCCATCTTTATGTGGGAAGCGAGATAAGCTGCAGTCTGAACGGGAAAGCGCTGGATATGAAGCTGGAGAGCGGATTCCCCTGGGAAGGCGGCGTGAAGGCCGCGCTTCATATGGAGGAGAATGTGAACGGCACGCTGGCCTTCCGGATTCCCGGCTGGTGCGGTGAGCTGTCCCTAAAGGTGCGGGAGACGGCCGGCGGCGGAGCCGGAAACGTGGTCTGCTCCGGTGTTGTGAGAGATGATAACGGAGGGGAGAAGTCATCTGTAGAGACCGATTCCGGGAGACTGTCCTTCCGTGTAGAGAAGGGCTATCTTTATCTTGCCGGAGAGTGGACGGATGGAGATGAGATTCTGATTGATATTCCCATGAAGGTGCGCTGCCTGGCGGCAGACGCCAGGGTGCGGGAGGACTTGGGAAAGGTTGCCTTTATGAGAGGCCCCGTCTGCTATTGTATGGAGGAGGCGGACAACGGTAAGAATCTGCACCTGCTCCGGGCGGATACGGGACGGCTTTCGGAGATTACCGCGGAGAGCTCCCGGGAGCTTGGGCATGAGATGCGTATCCTGCGGGTGCCGGGAAAACGTCTGGAGGAAGGCCCGGAGGGGACGGGGCTGTATCATGAGTATGTGCCGGCGGCGGAATCCGACGCGGTGCTGACCCTTGTGCCCTATTATGCCTGGAGCAACCGGGGAGAGGGCGAGATGAGCGTCTGGGTCAGGGGATAGAGGCGCCGTTATAAATTTTCCCGAATACGGATGTCCACCGCCACATAGTTGTGTTCCTTTTCCGGCAGTCCGCCGGTGGTGAGATAGGTGAAGAGAAGGGATAGGGGTTTGCTGCCCTGTACCTTCGGCTGCTGACAGATGACGGCGGCAATGACGCCCTTTTTGACCAGCTCTCTGGTGGTGGGCACCAGATCATAGGCCACAATCCGTATTTTGTCCTGAAGGCCCAGCGCCTTTACACTGCGGCAGCCGCCGTAGACGCCGCCGGCGGTAAAGTAGAGAGCGTTGATCTCCGGGTGGGCAGAGAGGAGCCTTGTGGTCTTTTCATAGCTTTCGATTTCGTCGTCGTGTACCTCCACGATGTCCGTTATGGAGATGGAATCCCGGTGAGGCTTCAGGGTCTCGGTAAAGCCGGCGATCCGTTCCGTGTGACAGAGGATGTTGGAGGAACCGGTGACAATTCCCACATTTACCTTTCCGTGGGTCATGAGCTGCAGCAGCCCTGCGGCAGTGGCGCCGCTTCGGGCGTAATTGCTGCCCACATAGGCGATCCGCCTTGAATTTTCAATGTCCGTATTCAAGGTCACTACGGGAATTCCCTGATGATACAGCTGGTTGATGCGGCGGCGGATGCGCTCGTCGTTGTAGGGGGCGAGGGCGATGCCGCCCGCCTCCTCGGCCACCAGCTCGTCCATGGCCCGTAGCTGTTCCTCCACACCGAAGGAAATCTGCTTGATCAGCACGGTGCAGTTATAGCCGGCCAGCTCCTCCGCCTTGTCGTTTACTCCGGCAAGCACGTCCACATAGAAGGGATTCTCCGGGGAAAACAGGATGACTCCCAGCTTCAGCCGCTTTTTCTGGGCTGCCAGAACAAGCCCGGCAACATTCGGTTTATAATCCAGTTCCCGTGCGATTTTTTCTATTTTTTCCGCCGTTGCGGGGTTGACGCTGCCTCTGTGATTCAGAACCCTGTCTACCGTTCCTCTGGAGACGCCTGCCAGAGCCGCGATTTCCTTGATGGTTGCCATATTGTCCTCGCTGTCTGCTGCTCGCGGAGAATCACCGCAATTTTATATATCTTTAAGGATACTTCTACCATACATCATAAATTTGAAAACTGCAATAAAACCCTTGATTTTTTGTGCCGGAACAAGTATCATAATGGTAAGCGTGCCCGTGCACACAAGACGGCGCATAGAAAAATACGGGAGGTTGCAAATGCTGTACATAGGGATTGATTTGGGGACATCGGCCGTGAAACTGCTGCTGATGGACAGTGAGGGAAAGATTGTAAACATCGTATCCAGGGAATATCCGCTGTATTTTCCTCATCCGGGCTGGTCTGAGCAGAAGCCGGAGGACTGGTATGAGCAGACCGTGGAGGGGATCCGGGAGCTGATCCGTGATGTGGATCCGGGCCAGGTGGCCGGCATCAGCTTCGGCGGTCAGATGCACGGATTGGTGATTCTGGATAAGGATGACAATGTGATACGTCCCGCAATCCTCTGGAATGACGGACGTACCACGGAGGAGACGGATTATCTGAACAATGTCATCGGCAGGGAGAAGCTTTCGGAGTACACCGCCAACATCGCCTTTGCCGGGTTTACCGCGCCCAAGATTTTATGGGTAAAGAACAAAGAGCCGGAAAATTTTGCCAGGATTGCAAAGATCATGCTTCCGAAGGATTACATTGCCTATAAGCTCACCGGAGTACACTGCACCGATGTGTCCGACGCTTCCGGCATGCTGCTGTTCGATGTGAAGAACCGCAGGTGGTCTCAGGAAATGTGCGATATCTGCGGCATCGACACAAAGCAGCTTGCAAAGTGCTACGAGAGCTATGAGACGGTGGGCACCGTGCTTCCCGAGGTGGCTGAGACACTTGGGATACCGGCATCCTGCAAGGTTGCCGCAGGCGCGGGGGACAACGCGGCAGCCGCGGTGGGAACAGGCACGGTGGGAGACAACATGTGCAATATTTCCCTGGGCACCAGCGGAACCATCTTCATTTCCTCCAGGAATTTCGGAGTGGATAAATTCAATGCGCTGCATTCCTTCGCCCACGCGGACGGAAGCTATCACCTGATGGGCTGTATGCTCAGCGCGGCAAGCTGCAACAAGTGGTGGATGGATGAGATCATCGGTACGAAGGATTACGCGGCGGAGCAGGCTCCCATCGACAAGCTGGGAGAAAACCATGTTTATTATCTGCCTTACCTGATGGGTGAGCGTTCGCCTCACAATAACCCCAATGCACGGGCGACCTTCATCGGAATGACCATGGATACCACCAGGGCGGACATGACCCAGGCCGTGCTGGAGGGCGTTGCCTTTGCGCTGAGGGATTCCCTGGAGGTGGCAAAGTCCCTGGGGATTGACTTGAAGCGCACCAAGATCTGCGGCGGCGGTGCAAAGAGCCCGCTGTGGAAGAAGATCATTGCCAATGTGCTGAATCTGAAGGTGGACGTGATCGAGAGCGAGGAGGGCCCTGCCATGGGCGGCGCCATGTTGGCTGCCGTGGCCTGCGGCGAGTATGCCAGTGTGGAGGAGATTGCCCGCAAGGTGGTGAAGATCATCGACACGGTAGAGCCGGAGGAAGAGCTGGTGGCGAAGTATGAGGCCAGGTATGCGCAGTTTAAGGAGATCTATCCTGCCTGCAGGCCCCTGTTCGAAAAATTGGTATAGATTCAGACAGAGCGCTGAACTGTCAGTAACAATTGTTCTGATGCGCGGGAGATTCCGGAGGAATACCCTGGAACGGCGCGGAGAAAGGAGAGGACAATGAATATTTTATCTGTGAACGATCCTGCTTTTAAAAAGTACGGACGTATTGTGAACAATGTGAATTTCATCGACCTGGTGGAGGCGCTGAAGAAGACTCCGGTTCCGGAGGGCGTGGCATATGAGCCCTGCGTTGCAGAGCTGGAGGCCCTTCCCGTGATGCAGGAGCTGTCCGATATCACCTATGGCGGGATGCCCATTCAGATCGGTTACTGCAACGGACACAACAACAAGCTGAATGCGCTGGAATACCACAGGGATTCCGAGATCAATGTGGCTGCTACCGATGCGATTCTGATGCTGGGAATGCTTCAGGACGTGGAGGCGGATTACACCTATGACACCTCTAAGGTGGAGGCGTTTCTGGTTCCTGCGGGGACGGCGGTGGAGGTGTATGCAACGACGCTGCACTATGCGCCCTGCGGAGTGGAGGGCAATGGTTTCCAGGTGGCTATCGTGCTTCCGAAGGGAACGAATTATCCCCTGAACACGTTTCATCCCAGAGCGGAGGGAACCGTCACAGACAATGAGGACTGTCTGATCACAGCGGTCAACAAGTGGCTCATCGGTCATGCGGAGGGCGGCCTGGACGAGGGTAGCTTCCTGGGCTTAAAGGGGGCAAACCTGGAGATATAACCGGGTGCAGGAACAGGTATTATAAAAAAAGAAATTATGGCGTGCAGAGCACACCTTAATGAAAATGGAAAAGTATAGGAGGATTGAGACATGAACAATTTACCCCAGGTGAAAGTCGGCATTGTAGCCGTCAGCCGTGACTGCTTCCCCGAGAGCCTGTCTGTCAACAGGAGAAAGGCTCTGGTGAAGGCTTATACGGATAAGTATGGTGCTGCCGACATCTATGAGTGCCCTGTCTGCATCGTTGAGAGCGAGATTCATATGGTGCAGGCTCTTGAGGACATTAAGAAGGCAGGCTGCAACGCGCTGTGCGTATATCTTGGAAACTTCGGCCCCGAAATTTCCGAGACCCTGCTTGCAAAGCATTTTGACGGTCCTTCCATGTTCATCGCCGCTGCCGAGGAGAGCCAGGCAGATCTGATGGACGGCCGCGGAGACGCGTACTGCGGCATGCTGAACGCAAGCTATAACCTGAAGCTGCGCAATATCAAGGCGTACATACCCGAGTATCCGGTGGGTACTGCGGAGGAGTGTGCGGACATGATCAACGAGTTCGTTCCCATGGCAAGGGCTATCGTGGGACTGAATGATCTGAAGATCATTTCCTTCGGCCCCAGACCTCTGAACTTCCTGGCGTGCAACGCTCCCATCAAGCAGCTTTACAACCTGGGCGTTGAGATCGAGGAGAACTCCGAGTTGGATCTGTTCGAGGCATTCAACAAGCATGCCGGAGACGAGAGGATTCCTGCCAAGGTTGCCGAGATGGCAGAGGAGCTGGGTGCAGGCAACAAGAAGCCCGAGGTGCTTGAGAAGCTGGCTCAGTATGAGCTGACTCTGCTGGATTGGGTGGAGGCACACAGAGGCTACCGCAAGTATGTTGCCATTGCCGGCAAGTGCTGGCCCGCATTCCAGACCCAGTTTGGCTTCGTTCCCTGTTATGTGAACAGCCGTCTCACCGGCATGGGAATTCCCGTGTCCTGCGAGGTTGACATTTACGGCTGTCTGAGCGAGTTCATCGGTACCTGCGTGAGCCAGGATGCCGTTACTCTGCTGGATATCAACAACTCCGTGCCTGCGGATATGTTCAAGGAGTCTATCGAGGGCAAGTTCGATTACACGCACAAGGATACCTTCATGGGCTTCCACTGCGGAAATACCTGCTCCAAGAAGCTGGCCTTCTGTGAGATGAAGTATCAGAAGATCATGGCGAGAAATCTGCCCATCGAGGTGACAAACGGAACCCTGGAGGGAGACATCGCACCCGGCGATATCACCTTCTACCGTCTGCAGTCCACTGCTGACTGCAAGCTTCGCGCTTACATCGCTCAGGGCGAGGTGCTGAATGTGCCTTCCAAGTCCTTCGGCTCCATCGGTGTGTTTGCGATTCCCGAGATGGGACGCTTCTACCGTCATGTGCTGATCGAGAAGAATTATCCTCACCACGGCGCAGTAGCATTTGGCCACTTCGGGAAGGCTTTGTACGAGGTATTCAAGTACATCGGTGTTCCCGTGGAGGATCTGAACTACAACCAGCCCAAGTCTCTTCCTTACCCCACGGAGAATCCGTTCTGCTGAGGGTGAGAAGGACTTCTTCTTTACACACTTCCACCCGGGGACAGTGTTCTCCCGGAAAGAGCTGGAAGAACAGAAATATAAGGAGCAGAGGCGGCAGGTCGCTGCTCCTTTTGAATCAGGCACAGCAGTTTGGTGTGTCGGAACTCTTATATTTCCAGGCGGCTGAAGGACAACGTGCGGTAACCTGGCACAAAATATCATTATGCGGAAAAGAAAGAGAAATGCGGTTTTACCGCGCTCGTGGGGGATGAAGCATATTCCGTCACCATCTGGCATTTTGCGGGCAATGGGGATGTGTTCAGTCCGGTGGCAATTAGCACTGCTTAATTGCTTCAAAGCAGTTTCTCTTTCTTTTTTTAGTTGAGGCAAGGGGTTTTGAGATGACGATTCTGGAAAAAGCCGCGAGCGGGGAAAGCTGGCGGGAGTTTTTGGAGTATAAGAGAGAGCGGCAGCACCTGGACGCCAGACAGGAAAGAGAGCTGTGCAGCTTTATTGAGCGGGGCGGTTATCTGCCGCTGTGCCGCAGCTGGACGGCGGGAGAATTTCCTGCCCGGTATCCCGAAAAGCGCGTGATCAACAAACAGGGGACGAAGAAGAAACGAATTGTCTATTCCTTTGCCGGGGATGAGGGAATTTTCCTGAAATTTATTGCCTTTCAACTGTTTGCCTTTGACGATTGTTTTTGTGACAACTGTTATGCCTTTCGCCGGGAGTTTGGGGTGAGGGATGCCATCAGGCGCATCAGAGGTGTGCCGGGGCTGGAAGAGATGTACTGTCTGAAGGTGGATATCAGCGATTATTTTAACTCGATTTGTGTGGAGAAGCTGATGGAAAAGCTGGCCTTCGTCCGGGAGAGGGACGTGGCATTGTATGGAATGTTTGAACGGATTCTGTGCCGAAAACAGGTCTGGGAGAATGGGAAGCTTGTGGATGACCGCCACGGAGCCATGGCGGGAACTCCGGTTTCCCCTTTTTTTGCCAATGTGTACCTGCAGGAGGTGGATTCTTTTTTTCAGAGCAGGGGGGTGTTGTATTTCCGCTATTCCGATGACATTCTGATCTTTGCGGAGACGGAGTGTGGGCTGAAGGAATATCAGACGCTGCTGTATGAGATGCTGACGGAGCTTGCGCTTACGGTCAACCCGGAGAAGGTGCATGTCTCCGGCCCCGGTGAAGCCTGGGAATTTCTGGGGTTCTGTTATCGGAGGGGTCAGATTGACTTGTCTGACATGACGGTGAAAAAGACAAAGGCAAAGATCAGGCGGAAGGCGGAGGCCCTGCGGCGCTGGCAGCGGAAAAAAGGATTGTCCGGCGAAAAGGCGGCCATAGGGCTGATCCGGGCCATGAATCAGAAGTTTTACGGCAGGCGGGACCCGGAGGCGGAAGGCCTGGAGGAGAGCGCCTTTACCTGGAGCCGCTGGTTCTTTCCCAACCTCACTCTGGACGACGGGCTGAGGGAAATAGACGCTTATCTGCAGGAGTACATCCGCTACGCGGTGACGGGGCGGCATTACAAGGGGAATTACCGCATCCGCTATGAGCAGCTTAAGGACTGGGGATACCGGAGCCTGGTGCATGAATTTTACCGGCGTCATGGATAAAATTCATTTAGGACAAGATAATACATTGCACTTTGGCTGCAAAATGCCTATACTTTTTGACTGGTCTTCTTCGGAGTCTTCTGCTTTGCGCAAGTTGTGTGATTCTGCAGTGCGGAAACAGGGAGGTTGGCCTGGCTGAGTCAAAAAAGCGTGTTCAGCCATAAAAATGTGCGTGTCGCAACGCGCAGCTGGAGAGCAATGACAAGAGATATGACAAAAGGTTCGCCCATGAAGCTGATTCTGGGCTTTTCCGTTCCGCTTCTGTTTGGTTTTCTGTTTCAGCAGTTTTACAGTCTGGTGGATACGGTGATCGTGGGAAGGTTTCTGGGAACGGATAACCTGGCGGCGGTGGGATCCACCGGCTCCGTGAATTTTCTGATTATCGGATTCTGCATGGGAATCTGCGGAGGGTTTTCCATTCCGGTTTCCCATAAGTTCGGGGCAGGGGATCAGTCCGGCCTGCGCAGGGTGGTGGCAAACTGTGTCTGGCTGACGGCGGCTTTTGCCGTGGTCATGACGGTGCTTACTACACTGCTGTGCCGCCCGATCCTGGTGGCCATGCAGACCCCGGAAAATATACTGGATGGGGCGTATTCCTATATCTGGGTGATCTTTCTGGGCATTCCGGTGACTTTTTTGTACAATATGACCTCCGGTGTCATCCGTGCGATGGGAGACAGCAGGACACCTGTGATTTTTCTGGTACTGTCGTCCTTTCTCAACATCGGGCTGGATCTGTTTTTTATCATCAGTCTGCACTGGGGAGTGCAGGGGGCGGCGTGGGCCACGGTGATTTCCCAGGGAGTTTCGGGGGTGTGCTGCCTGCTGTATATGATTCGGAAGTTTGAGATGCTGAGAATCCGGCGGGAGGAGTGGGCGCCCAACAGGCATCTGATGGGGATGCTCTGCGGCATGGGAATTCCCATGGGGCTGCAGTATTCCATCACTGCCATCGGCAGCGTGATTCTGCAGAGCGCTACGAATACCCTTGGCTCGGACGCGGTGGCGGCGGTGACTGCCGCAGGCCGGATCGGAGGATTTCTGGCCTGTCCCTTTGACGCCATGGGTTCCACCATGGCTACCTATGGAGGGCAGAACATCGGCGCGGGAAAGCTGGAGCGGATCGGCCAGGGCCTGAAGTCCTGTGTCCTGCTGGGGGCCGGTTATTCCGTGATCGCTCTTGGCATCAGTATTTTCGGGGGGAGCGCGCTGGCCACACTGTTTCTGGACGCCTCGGAGAAGGCCATTATCGGCAATGTCAGGCTGTTCCTGATTATTTCCACGTCCTTCTATTTTCCGCTGGCGCTGGTGAATATCATTCGGTTCCTGATCCAGGGCGTTGGATTTCCCACCTTCGCCATTCTGGCGGGGGTATTTGAGATGGCTGCCAGGGCGCTGGCAGGCTTTCTTCTGGTGCCGAACATCGGCTTTATCGGCTCCTGTCTGGGCAGTCCCATCGCCTGGGTTTTTGCGGACATTTTCCTGATTCCGGCGTACTTCCATGTAAAGAAGGTGCTGGTAAGGAGGATCGGGGGGAACGAACGTTGCTGACCGGGGAAATACTGAAAAAGCATGCCATGGCGTTATATGATTTTTGCGAGTATCCGGCAGTCAGGTATAAAATCCTGTTTTCTCTGCTGGATATACCTTATGAGGACGAAAGACTTGCGCGGCTTCGCGGCGATTTTCTGCACAGCGATATTGTGGAAGAAATGTATCAGACACAGGGGGATAACGGCGGCTGGGGGCGGCTGCGTTCCAAGGATTATTCGGTGAAGGCCAGGATTCCCACCTCGGAGGTGGGGATAGAAAGGTGTCTGTATATCGGTCTGACGTTGGAAGACAGGGATATTCTGTTTATGGCAAGAGAATATTTGCTTTCCCTGTTGGAAGGAACCGCCGGTGAAAGAGTGTTTGAGAAGAACGAGCGGGCCAATCCCTGGCAGACGGCGCTGGTATGCAGGCTGCTGGAGGAGATCAGTCCGTACAGCGAAGAGAGCGACGATACTTATAATCGGTGGCTTTACATTGCGCAGAGAGCTTACGCCTCCGGGGAATATTCCCAGGAGGAAGACCTGGCAGCCCAGCATGAGGTGTTTTACACCCGGGAAGCGAAGCTGGTGCCGATGCAGAGTGAGCTTCTGCTGAAGCGCAGGGACAGAGTCCCCCCTGAGCTGGAGGAGGCCATGCTTCGCCATCTGGGCGGGATGGCCAACGAGCGGGGATATTTCTGGGCCTGTACGCCGGGGAAGCTGCCGGAGGATTTTGTATATCGCCAGACACGCAGATGGTTCAAAACGTTTAACTATATCAACCAGTTTCGCGGTTCCGGCCGGTATCTGGAGAATGCCGTGTCCTGGCTCCTGGAGCAGGCCGGGGAAAACGGTCTCTGGGACTGGGGGCCGCAGGTGAAGGATCCATGGGGATATTTCGGTTATTTTTCCTGCAACCGTCACTACAGCCACAACCGGGTGGTGGACTGTTCCATGGAGATTCTGAGCTTTCTGAAAAAATATTTGGAGAATCAGAAATCCGTCAACTGAAGGGGGAAGCAGCCGGATGCCAGCCAAACAACAGCTTCTGAATTTCGGCTGCCTCCCGGGAAAATTCTATCGTGTGCAGATAATCCCGAACGCTGATTTCCGTGATTTCCACGGGGACACATTCCAGGGTGGAAATCCACTGCCAGCTGTCGATTTTTTCAAAGGTATCGCTCCTTAACCGATAGAGATAGCCCACGCCGTCGGGGTTCAGGGAGCCGTAGAGCAGCTTGGTTTTTCCGTCTTTGCAGGTAAAGCTTCGCTTTCCTTCCGGCGAATCCGGATACCAGCGGATGGGCAGGGCGAAAGGGATGACTTCTCCGGGTGTTTCGGCGGCGTAGATGGCGCACAGAGATTCCTGCCTGCACTGGCCGCTGGCCTGCTGTGGTTTCAGAATGTCAAAGAGGTATTGGCTGCCATGGTAGAGATATTCCGGTTTTGTGTTCATGTTTTCTTTTCCTCTTCCGATTCTGCTTTTCGGGTTATTCCTATTCCGATTCCGGTTTTAGATCGGAAGAGCGTCGTGTAGGGAAAGAGTGTAG
>CAJUJU010000074.1 GCA_910586835.1 uncultured Acetatifactor sp. | reverse complement strand
TTAGAGCGTCGCCCTGTCACGGCGAAGGTCGTCGGTTCGAGTCCGATCTGGGTCGCTGCAAAGGGTTCTGGTATAGCTGAATGGAATTGCCGCAAGGCAGAAGTTCAGGTTTTACAGGCCCTGTTTTTATACGCAGGAATGCGGCTGCCGCACTGCGCCCTGAAGACCGGGGCAGGAGATGGCACACAAGTCATTATGGTGTAAATCGTGATATATTTCATGGTAAAAAGTAACAAACAGTAGTAATACAGAACCGTTATTGATGTAGCCGGGGCTATTTTCAGTATGGTTCTTTTTGTTGCAGTCACAGAATGGCTGAAGGAGAGGGAAGGCTGTGAACGGGAAAAATAATCTTACGGAAGGCTCCGTTTACCAGAAAATCATTTTCTTTGCCCTTCCGATTCTGGTAGGGCAGATTTTTCAACAATTATACAATACGTTTGATTCGCTGATCGTGGGAAGATTTCTTGGGGATCAGGCGCTGGCAGCGGTGAGCTCTTCGGGAAGTCTTATTTTCATGATGGTGGGCTTTTTCCAGGGCGTTGCCATGGGAGCCGGAGTTATTATTGCAAAGGAGTTTGGCGCAAAAAATGAAAAGAGCATGCGTCTGGCCATGCATACGGACGTGGCCTTCGGGCTGGCTGCGGGAGTCATTCTGACGGTTCTGGGAGTTGTCTTTTCACCGATTATTCTCAGATGGATGAATACCCCCGGGGATGTGCTGCCCCAGTCTGTCAGTTATTTCAGGGTTTATTTTTGCGGTTCTATTTTTTCTATTCTGTATAACATTTTTGTGGGAATCCTGCAGGCGGTGGGGGACAGCAGGCATCCGCTGTATTACCTGATCCTGTCTTCCATGATCAATGTGGTGCTGGATCTGATTCTGGTGGGGGGCCTTGGTCTGGGGGTGTGGGCTGCGGCTCTGGCTACCGTGGCGGCGCAGGCGATCAGCGCGGCGCTGTGTCTGATACAGCTGCTGCGGGCGGAGGAGAGCTGTCGTCTGGTGCTCAGGGAGATCGGATTTCATATGGAAAGCCTGAAAAGTATTGTTCGTTTCGGGCTGCCCTCCGGGGTGCAGAACTCCGTGATTGCGCTGGCAAATATCGTGGTGCAGTCCAACATCAACAGCTTCGGACAATATGCCATGGCAGGCTGCGGCGCTTACTTTAAGGTGGAAGGCTTTGCCTTTCTGCCGATTACCTGTTTTGCGCAGGGGTTGTCTACCTTTGTAGGGCAGAATCTGGGGGCGAAAAGGTATGACAGGGTAAAGAAGGGAGTGCGGTTTGGGATTCTTTGCTCGGTGTCTCTTGCGGAACTGATCGGTGTGTGCTTCTGGTTTATGGCTCCAGTGCTGATCGGACTGTTCAGCAGTTCGCCGGAGGTGATTGCCTTTGGGGTGCGGCAGGCCCGGGTTGAGGCGTTGTTCTACTGTATGCTGGCGCTTGCCCATTGTGTGGCCGGGATCATGCGGGGAGCCGGAAAAGCCACGGTTCCCATGTTTATCATGCTGGGCTTCTGGTGTGTGCTGCGGGTGACTTACATCACTGCCACGTTGCATTTTTACCCTCAGATCGAGGTGGTGTTCAGCGCTTATCCGCTGACCTGGTGTACCAGCTGTGTCGCCTTTTTGATTTATTTCTTCAGGGCAGACTGGATGCATAATTTTGAGAGGCTGAGCAAAAAGTAATTTTCGGACAGTTAAATTTGCAGTTTTGTAAAATATAAGGTAAACTGTTATATGCAGGGAATGACAGACAGGAGGAAATGGGAGTGAGAGAAATCGTACAGCAGTTTTTAAGCGGAGAGAGGGCCTTGTATGATACCCATGACGCAAGGATCCGTTATTGTACCTTTGCGGACGGGGAATCGCCTCTGAAGGAGTGCAGTGATCTGGAGATAGACAACTGTCTCTTTAAGTGGAAATATCCTCTGTGGTATACCCGAAATGTAAAGATGACAAACTGCAGTCTGTTTGATATGGCCAGGGCAGGCATTTGGTATGTGGATAATATTTCCGTGTCGGATACGGTGATTGAGGCTCCGAAAAACTTCCGGCGCGCAAGGGGGATCGTTCTGAAGAATGTGGATTTTCCCAATGCTTCGGAAACGCTGTGGAGCTGTCAGGATATCCGTATGGAGCAGGTGACGGCCAGAGGCGATTATTTTGCCATGAACAGCAGGGATATCAAGGCGGAAAATTTTACATTGGTTGGAAACTACAGCTTTGACGGGAGTGAAAATGTAGAGATACGCAATTCACGTCTGCTCTCCCGGGACGCGTTCTGGAATGCGGACAATATTGTGGTTTATGATTCTTTCATTTCAGGAGAATATCTGGGGTGGAATTCCAGAAATATCACGCTGGTCAATTGTACGATTGAAAGCATGCAGGGCATGTGCTATATTGACAATCTGGTGATGAAAAACTGTCGCCTGATCAACACGAACCTGGCTTTTGAGTATGCTCAGGCCGATGTGGAGATTGTGGGGCAGGTGGACAGTGTGTTTAATCCGAAGGGCGGGGTCATCCGGGCGGACAGGATCGGGGAGCTGATTATGGACGGTCGCAGGGTAAAGATCGACCAGACCAGAATTGAGGCGGGAGAGATCGGGAAGCACTCCGACCGGGCCGGCTGGGAGGCCTGAAGGGAAGCGCCGATTGTTTCTGCGGCGTGGGCATGTTTGAAGGTATGGAAAGGGAAGTGCTTATCGCCTGGGGCCTTTGACGGGACTGATGGCAGGCGCGGCATGACAGAAAGGGCAGGGGGATTCAAGGTAATGTTTGATTTTGATACGCTTAAGGACAGACGGGGGACAGGCTCCTTGAAGTGGGATGTGCCGGAGGGAGAGCTTCCCATGTGGGTGGCTGATATGGATTTTGAGACGGCTCCGGGAATCCGCGAGGCTGTACTGAATCAGGTGTCACATGGCATTTTCGGGTATCATGTGGTGACGGAGGACTGGTATAAGGCTTATATCGGCTGGTGGAACCGCAGACATCATTTTACTTTTGAGCGGGACTGGCTGATCTTCTGCACAGGTGTGGTGCCGGCCATCTCCAGCGTGGTGCGCAAAATGACCACCGTGGGGGAGAATGTGCTGGTGCAGACGCCGGTTTACAATATTTTCTTCAATTCCATTCGGAACAACGGCCGGAATATCCTGGAGAGCCCGCTGAACTATGCGGGTGGAGAATATGAGATAGATTTTGAGGATCTGGAGGAAAAACTGTCTGATCCGCAGACAACCATGATGATACTCTGTAATCCGCACAATCCGGTGGGGAAGATCTGGGACAGAGACGCGCTTGCCAGGATTGGTGAGCTCTGCGCAAAGCATCATGTTCTGGTGCTGTCGGACGAGATACACTGCGATCTGACGGATCCGGGATACGAGTATGTGCCCTTTGCTTCGGTATCTGAGGTCTGCCGGGAGAACAGTATTACCTGTATCGCACCCACCAAAACCTTCGGCATTCCCGGACTTCAGACGGCTGCGGTGATGGTGCCCAACCCGGTGCTTCGCCATAAGGTAAACCGGGGGCTGAATACGGACGAGATTGCGGAGCCGAACAGCTTTGCCGTCTGTGGGGCGGTGGCGGCCTTTGAACAGGGAGAGAGCTGGCTGGAAGAAGCAAGAAAATATCTGGCGGAAAACAAGCAGTATGTGCGGGATTTTATACAAGAACACCTGTCTGAGATCAGTGTGGTGCCTTCCCATGCCACCTATCTTCTGTGGCTGGACTGCGGCGGTGTGACGAAGGATGCCGGAGAGCTGGTGCGGTTCATCAGGGCGCACAGCGGGCTGTACCTGACGGAAGGGGAAGAGTACGGTGCTCCCGGCAGGCAATTTATCCGTATGAACACAGCCTGCCCGAGAGAGAGACTGAAAGAGGGGCTGGAACGATTGGAGAAGAGCGTGAAGGCATGGAAGGCCGGACATTGATGTCCGGTCTTTTTTTGGAACGAATACCGGCAGATTGGCATCGGCAGCTTCCATCAGGGCTTTTGACACCCTGTCCCGATGAGAAATACGCCCTGACGGCAGAGCGGACTCTGTAGTCAGGGCGTTGTGGTCAGGGCGGTTTATGCGTCTTCCTCCGGGGCGTAGAGGCCTTCCAGGCGCTTCAGGAAGCGGTAGCGCGCCTTTGCCTGGCGGGCTGCTTCCTGAAAGAGGCGTTCGGCCTGTTCCGGATGATATCTGAGCAGAGAGTCATAACGGATTTCCCCGTTGAGAAATTCCTGATAATCCAAAGTAGGCTCCTTGCTGTCGAGCCGAAAAGGGTTTTTTCCCTGTTCTTTCAGCTCCGGATTATAGCGGAACAGATGAAAGTAACCGCAGTCCACCGCTTTTTTCATCTCATGGGCGGAGGAACCGAGTCCGGACCGGACACCGTGTGCAATACAGGTGGCATAGGCGATGACCAGCGAGGGACCGTCATAGGCGGCGGCTTCCGTCAGGGCCCGGACGGTCTGGTTGGGGTCTGCGCCGAAGGCGATCTGAGCCACATATACGTTTCCGTAGGTCAGGGCCATGGAGGCAAGATCCTTTTTTCGGGATACCTTGCCGCCGGTGATGAACTTTGCCGTGGAACCCATGGGAGTGGCTTTGGAAGCCTGTCCGCCTGTGTTGGAGTAAACTTCCGTATCAAGCACCAGCAGATTGATGTTTTTGCCGGTGGAAAGCGCATGATCCAGACCACCGAAGCCGATATCATAGGCCCACCCGTCGCCGCCGATGACCCAGCAGGAAGCGGAGGAGTCTGTCGTCTCTCTGGCCAGTGCCATACCGAGACCAAATTCCGCGGCGTCCTCAAAGAGAGAATTTGACCAGGCCGGTCCATGTCCTTCCTCATTTATGCAATAGGCGCAGGAGGGGGAGGAGTTGGCCCAGATGGAACTGCAGCCTGTGGCGTTTGCGACATACATGTCAGGTCCGAACAGCTGTGTCAGAAGCTTGACATATGGTGTCTCCCCGCATCCGGCACAGGCGCCGGAAAACTCCATAAGAGGACGCAGAAACTGACTTCCCTTGAAGTTGTCCGTGCCGAACCGTTCCGCGGCCTTTCTGTTGGGGAGAAGAGGCTTTGCATAGTCAAAGCACTGCTGCGTCAGTGTCTCATGAGTGATTCCGGCTCCGGGATGGTCATCTTGGACGGGGCGCATTTCCAGTGCCTTTTTACCCTGTCTGCCAGGGCAGTTAGCCGCACAGGAGCCGCATCCCGTACAGTCAGTCTGGGAGATCACGATGGAAAAGAAGTGATCGTCCAGTCCGGTCATGGGAAGATGCTGCATTCCCTCCGGAGCTTGAGCGAGCTGTTCCTGGGTTGTCACTGCGGGACGGATGACTGCGTGAGGGCAGACAAAGGAGCAGCGGTTGCATTGAATGCAGTTCTCAGGAATCCACTCCGGTACTTCGGTTGCCACGTTTCGGCGTTCATGGGCCGTACTCCCCGGGGGCGTATACCCGTCGGCATAGGGGAGGAAAGCGGAGACGGGAAGGGTGTCTCCCCGTTGATCCGTGACAGGCTGCTGGATAGTTGCCACATAATCCATCATCTCGGGACGATCAGGAAGGGGAGCATTATCCAGGGCCTTCTGTGCCCTCTGCAGGGAGCGGTTTTCAGCATTATTGACTGACACAGTCGCCTCTTTGTTTCCACAGGAGGACCTTTCATTTTGGGGAGACATCTGGGGAATCGGAATTTCGCGCACTTCCGAAAAGCCCCGCCGGATGGCTTCCTCGTTCATGCGGACGATTTTTTCCCCTTTTTTTCCGTAGCTTTTCCGGGCGGCCTCTATCATGAGCTGTTGTACCTCATCCGCAGGGAGAAGTTTTGAAACGGCGAAGAAGGCGGCCTGAAGGATCGTGCTGATCTTATTGTTCAGTCCGGTTTCCTTGCCGATGCGCAGAGCGTCAATGACGTAAAAGCGGATGTGGTGCTCCTGCATATAGCTGACGGCGGATTCCGGAAGATAGCTTTCCGCAGATTCTCCCCGCCAGGGACAGTTCAGCAGGAAGGAGCCGTTGTCCCTGATCTCCTCTGCCATTGCGTATTTGTGGAGGTATACCGGGTTGTGACAGGCTGCCAGGTGCGGTCTGTGGATCAGGTAGGCGCTGCGGATCTGGCTCTTTCCGAAACGAAGGTGGGATATGGTAAGCCCCCTGGATTTTTTGGAGTCGTACTCAAAGTAACCCTGAATATTCAGGTCTGTGTGTGCGCCGATGATCTTGATGGCATTTTTGGTGGCGCTGACTGTGCCGTCCCCGCCAAGTCCCCAGAATTTGCAGGACATGACATCCTCGGGAGTGGTGCTTTCGATTTCGGGAAGGGGCAGCGACAGATGCGTGACATCATCGGTGATTCCAACCGTGAAGAAAGGCTTCTCTTTGTTTTCAAAGACCGCGGCAATCTGAGCGGGAGTGGTGTCCTTGGAGCTTAGACCGTAGCGCCCGGAGAAAACCTTCACTGTTTCGGCGTTTTGGGAGCCCGGGGACGTAAACCGGCGGCCGGTCTGCTGCAGGGCGGAAACCACATCCAGATAGAGGGGTTCTCCAGGTGCGCCGGGCTCCTTGGTGCGGTCCAGTACGGTGAGCCGCCGGACGGTGGAGGGCAGCTTTTCCAACAGGTGCTTCGGACTGAAGGGGCGGTAGAGATGAACTGCCAGCAGACCGTACTTTTTTTCGGGGAAGGCGTCCAGATATTCCCGGACGGTTTCGCACACACTGCCCATGGCTACAATCACATGCTCCGCGTCAGGAGCGCCGTAATAGTCGAACAGTCCGTAATTTGTGCCGAGAAGCGCGTTTATTTTCTGCAGCTGTTCCTCCACGATGCCGGGGAGGGCATTGTAGAAGGAATTGGCGGCTTCTCTGTTTTGGAAAAAGATGTCGGGATTCTGAGCGGAGCCGTACACTCTGCCGTGGTGGGGATGGAGGGAACGTTCCCGGAAGGCTTCCAGCGCATGGCGGTCCACCAGGGCACCCAGCGTCTCATAGTCCCAGACCTGTACCTTCTGCAGCTCGTGGGAGGTGCGGAAACCGTCGAAAAAGTTCAGAAAGGGAATGCGTCCCTTCAGGGCGGCAAGATGGGAGACGGGGCTGAGATCCATTACTTCCTGGACGCTGCCGCAGGCAAAAATGGCCATGCCTGTCTGGCGGCAGGCATAGACATCGGAATGGTCTCCGAAGATGGAAAGGGCGTGGGTGGCAATGGTGCGTGCGGCCACATGGATGACGCAGGGCAGCAGTTCGCCTGCCAGACGATACAGATTGGGAATCATGAGCAGCAGTCCCTGGGAGGAGGTGAAGGTGGTGGCCAGGGAGCCCGCCAACATTGCCCCGTGTACGGCGCCTGCGGCTCCGGCCTCCGATTGCATCTGGATCAGACGCATGGGTTTCCCATAAACAGTTTCTCTTCCGCTGCCGGCCCACTGCTCGCAGACCTCGGCCATGGGCGAGGAAGGGGTGATGGGAAAGATGGCGGCGGTTTCGCTGAAGGCATAGGCAACGTGGGCAGCGGCCAGGTTGCCATCCATGGTTTGTGTTGTACGATTTATTTTCATAAGAAAAGCACCTCCGGGAAATTACAATTATCATGGTCATAGTTTCCCGGGAGGTGCTTTTTTATACATTACAGGACAGGGTTGCGTTTTTACTTCAAAAAACCGTTTACGATCTGGGCTTCTGCCTCTTCCTCGGTAAGGCCCAGGGTCATGAGCTTGGTGATTTGTTCGCCCGCGATCTTTCCGATGGCTGCTTCATGGATGAGCTCCGCGTCCAGATCGTTGGCCGTAATCTCCGGAATGGCGCTGATTCTGGCGTTATCCATGATGATGCCGTCGCACTCGGAATGGCCGGCACAGCGATTGTTGCCGTTGATTTTTGACAGGAACAGCTGGGTGGAATTGTCCCTTGCCACGGAGCGGGAGATGATATTTGCACTGGATCCTTCGCCGTCCAGATCTACCTGGAAGGAGGTTTCGGCAGTCTGAGAGCCGTGTGTCATGAGCTTTTCGGTGACGATCAGCCTTGCACCGTCCGCCAGCTTTGCGCTGGTGGAACGCTTTGTGGAATCCACGCCTTTGATCTGTACAGTCTCCAGCTCCATAAAGCTGTTTTCGCCCAGTTCTATCACCGTGCCGGGATTCATGATGCGTTCTCCCTTTCCGTCACCGCTGCCGTAGTGCTTTTCCACATATTTTACATGGGAGTTTTTTCCTATGTAAAAGGAATGGATCCCGTCGTGTCTGCTGTCGGCATCGCCGCTGTTGTGGATGCCGCAGCCGGCAATGATGGTGACGTCGCAGTCGTCTCCCACATGGAAATCGTTGTAGACCATCTCGGTCAAGCCGCTTTGGCTTAATACCACGGGAATGTGTACACTTTCATTTTTCGTGCCGGGCTTTATGACGATATCGATTCCCTGTCGGTCGCTTTTTGTCACAATGTCGATGTGGGCGGTGGTGGAACGCTCCACGCTTTGTCCGTCGGCCCGGATATTGTATGCTCCTTCCGGCATTTCATGCAAGCCGGCTACCTGCTCCAGTAAGTTTTTCTGTATCTCGTCCATGGAAAACCTCTTTTCTATTTCTTCATTTTAGATAGCAAATCATTCGGGTATCAAATCAATTCTGCTGATAGAAGCGGCAGCCCTCGGTGCCCTTTAAAAGCTCAGGTAAAATTTCCTCTTTGCGGCCTCTGGCTTGAACGGTTCCGCCTGCCAGCACGACGATCTCATCCGCTATGTTGAGGATGCGTTCCTGATGGGAGATGATAATCAGGGAATTTTCGCTGGAGGCATGCATTTCCTCAAACACCTTGATCAGATTGTTAAAGCTCCACAGATCGATGCCGGCTTCGGGCTCGTCAAAGACGGACAAAGGGGTGTTTCTGGCAATGATGGAAGCAATCTCGATGCGCTTCAGCTCGCCGCCGGACAGGCTGGCGTCCACATCACGGTTGATGTAGTCTCTCGCACACAGGCCGACTTTGGAGAGACAGTCGCAGACATTTGGCAGCTTTACCTGGCTTCCCGCGGCCAGAGTGATGAGATCCTTCACCTTGATGCCCTTGAACCGGACCGGCTGCTGAAAGGCGAAACTGATGCCCAGCTTTGCCCGCTGGGTGATGTTTTTGTCCGTAATGTCCGTTCCGTTGAACAGAATTCTTCCGGAGGAAGGCTGTTCGATTCCCATGATCAGTTTTGCAAGCGTGGATTTGCCGCCGCCGTTGGGACCCGTGATGGCGATGAAGGTGTGATCTTCAAAAGTAAGATTCAGATCCCGGATGATTTCCTTCTGTCCCTTGGAATCATCGGATACCTGAAAGGATAGATTCTGTAATTCAAGCATGTGTTTCCTCCTGAAACTGCCCGCCGGGCAGATGATATGTATTTTTTGAGCCGGCGGATCAACGCCGCTGTTCTTACAGTATAGCACAGAAGAAGAGAAATCTATACCTCTTTTTTTGGAAACTGTCTGATCTGACGGATCAGAGAATTTTTGGAAAGTGTTGGAGCGAAGAAGGAAAGCCATCAGAGGAAACGCCGGGGCGGAAGGCGCGGGACCGGGGCCGATGACAGATACAGCGGTCTGACAGCCTGATTGGTTCTTGTGCGGGCTCACGATATATGATAGAATAAACTGCGACTCATAATTTGGAAAAGAAAACAGGCTGTGGAGGATAAGGATGAGGGAAAAGTTTGCTGAAAAGGAATATGTAAACCGCATTGCGCTGTGGGGTCATACCGTTATAGACACCATACTGTTTCTGGCGTATTTGGTTGAGGTATTTAAGGGCTCCAGAACCCTGGGATATTTTGCCGTATTTGCATTGCTGTGTATAGCGCCGGTCATTGCGGAGCATATTTTTTACCATAGGAATCCGGACAGTGATCTGATTAAACATGTGATAGGTACTTCTTACGGGATTCTCTACACCTTTGTGATATTTACCACCACAAGTTCTCTTTCCTGTGTCTATGCGTTTCCCATGTTCATGGTGGTGATTCTGTACATGGATGTGAAATTCTGCGCCCTCATCGGAGGAGGGGCTTTGCTGGGAAATGTGGCGTATGTGATTTATTATCATTTGACGGTGGGGTATACGAAGGCAGATGTGACGGATATTGAGATCAGGATGGCGGCCATGCTGCTGACTCCTGTCTTTATGACCATTGCCGCCAGGGCGGTAAGTCATGTGAATCAGGAGAAAATGAGGGTCATTGAGGAGCAGTCCCGGGCTGCGGGAGAGTTGACGGAGCATGTGCTGGGCACTTCCGGACAGATGATTTCCGGCATTGACCAGGTATCCGGAAAGATGGTTCAGCTTGGTGAATCCATGGGACAGATTCACGATTACATGGGTGAGGTTTCCTCGGGCAGTAATGAGACGGCAGAGTCCATACAGCTTCAGCTGCAGAAGACGGAGCAGATTCAGCAGCATATTATCCGGGTAAAGGATACCGCGGCAGGAATTGAGGAAAACATGAATGATACCGTGTTGAAGGTGGGCACGGGCAAGGAGCATATGGATGCGCTGGCGAAGCAGGTGGGGATGTCCATGGAGGCCAACCGCCAGGTTCTGGATCAGATGAAGACCCTCAGCGAGTATACGAATCAGATGAATACGATTATCGAGACCATCACCAGCATTGCAAACAGCACGGGAATGCTGGCGTTGAATGCCAGCATAGAGGCCGCCCGCGCAGGTGAGGCAGGGAGAGGCTTTGCGGTGGTGGCAGGCCAGATTTCCGGTCTTGCAAATCAGACGAAATCCGCTACCGTGAATATTACGGAGCTGATCGGACATATCAACAGTGAACTGGCGTCCGTGGAGACAGCCGTGGATGTGGTGACGGAGAGCAACCGGGCCAACGCGGAAAGCACACAGGTGGTGACGGAAAACTTTGCCGGTATTACCCAGGGCACGGAGAAGATCGGAAAGCAGACGAAGGTACTGATGGATATCGTGGGTGAGCTGGAGACAGCAAATGCGGATATTGTGGAGAGCATTCAGACCATTTCCGCCATCACGGAAGAGGTGTCTGCCCATGCCAACGAGACTTACAATGCGTGCGAGGAAAATTCCTTCCTGGTGGATACTATGGCCAAGGTGGTGGAGGAGCTGAGCGACGGCGCAAGGAAGCTGCAAAATAAACAGTAGAAGCTTAAAAAAATTGCTTGACTTTTTTCAGGCAAAAGGTTATAATATCCAGTGTTGCAGGTGATAATACTGCAAGACAGATGTATGGTGTGTGTGTTTAGCTCAGCTGGATAGAGCGTTTGGCTACGGACCAAAAGGTCGGGGGTTCGAATCCTCTAACACACGGAAGAGAGCCTTGCTTATGCAAGGCTCTTTTTTTGACAGTATCTTGCTTTTATGCCGCAGAATCAGTATAATGATGTCTATGGAAGAAAAAACAGATAAATTGCGGTATTGCAAAAGGTGCCTGACCAGAGAGATGGCGGGAGGCGAAGAGGTTTTCCGGTCGCTGAGGGAATATATTGAAAATCTTGACCCGGATACCAAAGCGCCGGAAGAACAGTACGAACAGCGGCTGTCTGTCTGCAGGGAATGTGAGCTTCTGCTTGAGGGGATGTGCCGCAGCTGTGGCTGCTATGTGGAATTGCGGGCGGCAGTAAATAAAAATATCTGTCCCAACAGAAAATGGTAGTGTGAGAAGACCTTGCCCCCTTGCAAAGCGGGCAGATGGGAGCGGAAATGGAGAAACAGGAATTTTTGGACAAACTGCGTCTGGCGCTGAACGGAAGGGTTGCGCCGGAGGTGCTGACAGATACGGTAAATTATTATGAGGATTATATCAACACCCAGGTTCGCCTGGGAAAGAGCGAGGGCGAAGTCATGTCTGTCCTGGGTGATCCCAGGCTGATTGCGCGGACCATCTGCGAGACAAAGGGAGGCCAGGCAGGAAACGTGCATGCAGAGCAGGAAAGCGGCGGCAGCGGCGAGATCAGAAAAACCTACCGTCAGGTTCCCGGCTGGGTGTGGCTTGTGCTGATCCTGATCATTGTGGTTCTGGTGCTGAGCACGGTGTTTAAGCTGTTGAGTATATTCTGGCCGTTTATTGCAGTGATGGCCGTGGTGATTTTTCTCATGAAGCTGTTCCGGGACTGGATCAACTGAGCGCCATGCGGCGGGCAGACAGGAAACACTGCTGTCCGCAGGTGTATGCGGCTGTTTGTAGGGGAAGAAAGTGTAAGAGCCGTCGGAGGGGGCCGACGACTCTTACTGAGGGGAGTATAAATATTATATAAGGGGCGTAAACAGTTGAATGATTAACTGCTTACAAGAATGATTATAGTACTTTAGTCATGAAAATGCAAGACTAAAATAGTACCAAAGTACCAACAAGTTTTTTGCATATTTTTTGTGCGCTTTTGCCATACTACTTCCTGTAACTGATGACCAACAGGGGCATGCCCCTGAGCGAGTGCCCACAGAGAGGTGCTTTTACATCCTCTTATGCACCCTCCAGGAAATCGGGCAGATGGGAGCAAACATGGACAACAATAACAAGTACAACAATTCCAACAATTCTGAGAACTGCAAGAACAGCCAGAACAACAATCAGAATCAGAACAACCAGAAGAACAACAACCAGAACAATAACCAGAATCAGAACAACAGCCAGAACAGCAACCAGAAGAACAACAACTTCTAAACCTGGCGGCAGCGATAGGGATACCTGCGGGTGTCCCTATTTACATATCTGTAAAAAGATTGTATACTGTAGGTGCTTTGAGTATATTTGTGTGAGGAAGCCAATGAGGAAATTTGAGTTGATAGCGCCCTGTCATTTCGGAATGGAATCCGTTTTGAAGAGAGAGATAACGGATCTGGGTTATGACATTACCGAGGTTGCGGACGGCAGGGTAACTTTTTTCGGGGACGAGGAGGCTCTGTGTCGGGCCAATATTTTTCTGCGCACGGCAGAACGTATTTTGATAAAGCTGGGAGGCTTTCACGCGGAGAGCTTCGAGGAGCTGTTTCAGGGGACATTGGCCCTGCCCTGGGAGGAATACATACCTGAGAACGGAAAATTCTGGGTGGCCAAGGCGGCCAGCGTCAAATCAAAGCTGTTCAGCCCGTCTGACATTCAGTCCATTATGAAAAAGGCCATGGTTGAGCGGCTGAAGCAAAAATACAGGCTGGAGTGGTTCCGCGAGGACGGCGATCATTTTCCGGTCAGGGTCTTTCTGATGAAGGATCAGGTGACGGTAGGGCTTGACAGTACAGGGGAATCTCTGCACAAAAGGGGATATCGGAAACTGACGGCAAAAGCTCCCATAGCGGAGAACCTGGCGGCGGCACTGATTCTGCTGACGCCCTGGAACAAAGACAGGATTCTTGTGGATCCCTTTTGCGGCAGCGGAACGATTCCCATTGAGGCGGCCATGATGGCGGCGGGCATGGCGCCAGGTATGAACAGAGGATTTACGGCGGAAAGCTGGAATCATATCGTTGAAAAAAAGAACTGGTATGATACCCTGGATGAGGCCCGGGAAATGGTGGATCTCACAGTGGATACGGACATACAGGGCTATGATATAGACGACCACATGGTAAGTATTGCCAGGGAGAATGCAAAGCTGGCGGGTGTGGAGAAGCTGATTCATTTTCAGAGAAGAGGAGTGGAGGAGCTGAGCCATCCGAAAAAGTATGGCTTTCTGATCACCAATCCGCCCTATGGGGAGCGGCTGCAGGAAAAGGAGGAGATGCCGGCGCTGTACCGCCTGATTGGGGAGAGATATAAGGCGCTGGATTCCTGGAGTATGTATCTGATCACGGCTTATGAGAAGGCAGAGGCGGATATCGGGCGGAAGGCGGATAAGAACCGCAAACTTTACAATGGGATGATGAAGACATATTACTATCAGTTCCAGGGCCCCAGGCCGCCAAAGGCGGGGAGAGCGCGGGGCGAATGAGCGGGAAAAGAAAAAAAGAGAGCCTGGCCGTCACCTGTGTGGTATGGACGCTGTTATGTGTCGGCTGCATGGCTGTCATGCTGCTGTTTGCGGCCCGGAAGACGATTGTGATTGCTGACGTATCCCAGGAACAGTCCGGGCTGCCTGTAAATTCCGCCCAGGAGGGGGAGTTTGTCTGCGGCATGGAACTGCTGCTGGCGGCGGACGAGGATATGGAGAAGGGCTTTCGGATCCCGCTGCCCAAGGGTGTCAAGGCCGAAAATGTAACGATAGAGAACCGTTACCTGGAAAGAGAGCTCTGGCTGTATATTCAGAGCCGGGAGGCGGATTTTTACAGGGAAAATACCGTGTCCGGGGATCTTTCTCCCGTGGTGACAGGCAGGGGTGAGGAACAGGAAGGCGGCATCCTTCTGAAGTTTCGTATGAACCGTGTGCTGGAATACAAAAGTACCATGGAGGGAAATGCCCTTACGATTGCCTGGTATGAGCCGAAGGAACTGTATGATTATGTTGTGGTGCTGGATCCGGCAGGTGGCGGCGGTGCCTCGGGACTGGCGGGCCAGGGGCTTTTGGAGAAGGATTTGACGCTTCAGGTGGCCAGACAGGTACAGAAGAAATTTACCGGACAGGATGTGAGACTGTATCTGACAAGAACGGAGGATGTGACCGTAAAGCAGGAGGAAAGACTGCGGCTGGCGGATGAGGTGGAGGCGGATCTGTATCTTGGGCTTTGTGCGTCGGCGGAAGATACCCCGGAGACTTACGGTATCTCAGGGATTTACAATGAGGAATATTTTATTCCGGGATTCGGAAACATGGAGCTGGCGGATACGGTTACAAGAGCAGTGACCATTGCGGCCGGAAACCGCGCGGTGGGGCTGGCGGAGGCGGATGACGAGAGCCTTTTGAAGGGGCTTGGAGTACCGTCTGCCCAGGTTTCTCTGGGATATTTGACCAACCCGCAGGAGTGCTGGCTGATGGGGCAGGAGAGTTATCAGGAAAAGCTGGCGGAGGGAATCCTGAATGCAGTGTCTGAAGCGGTTGAGGCACTCCGGGATAAGAAGAGCGAAGGAGAAGGAAATGAGTAGGATTGTATTTGCAACGGGAAATGCCGGTAAAATGAGGGAAGTCCGCATGATACTGGAGGATCTGGGATTGGAGGTGGTGTCTATGAAGGAAGCCGGCATCACCATTGACATAGAAGAGGACGGAGCAACCTACGAGGAAAATGCGCTGATCAAGGCAAGGGCCGTTGCGGCCTGTACGGAGGATATTGTGCTTGCGGATGATTCCGGCCTGGAGATCGACCGGCTGAACGGGGAGCCGGGGGTTTTTTCCGCCAGATATCTGGGAGAGGATACCTCTTACAGCATAAAGAATGCGAATCTGATCGGCAGACTGGAAGGCGTGCCGGAGGAAGAACGGACAGCCAGGTTTGTGTGCGCCATTGCGGCGGTGCTTCCGGGGGGACAGGAGCTGACGACCCGTGCCGCCATAGAGGGAAGAATCGGCTATGAGGAGAAGGGGGAGGGCGGTTTCGGCTACGATCCTATCTTTTATGTACCCGAGCTGCGAAAGACGACGGCGGAGCTGACCGGTGAAGAAAAAAATCTGGTCAGCCACAGGGGAAAAGCACTTCAGCTGATGAAAGAGGAATTGAGAAGCTATGAAGGTATTGATTGTCAGTGACACGCACAAGATAAACGGCAACTATTTTCGGGTTCTGGAGGAAGAGAAACCGGATATGGTGATTCACTGCGGAGACGGGGAAGGGAGCGAGTATGCCTTGACCGAGGCGGCGGATTGTCCGGTACATATTGTTCTGGGAAACAATGATTTCTTTTCCTGCCTGCCAAGGGAGCTGACGCTGGAGATCGGCCCCTGTAAGGTATGGGTGGTTCACGGACATAATTATTATGTGTCTGTGGGAAACGAGAACCTCAAGCGGGAGGCCGCGGCCAGAGGAGTGGATGTGGTGCTCTACGGACATACCCACAGGCCGGTGGTGGATACGGAGGGGAAGGTGACGGCAGTGAATCCCGGCAGTCTGTCTTTTCCCCGGCAGGAGGGGCGGCGGCCATCCTACGTCGTTATGGTGCAGGAGGGAAGCGGTAAACCTGACTTTATAATCAAATATCTGTAAGATGAAAACTGTTGTAATATCTGAAATCATGGATATTACAGCAGTTTTTTTTATCGGACAGGGAATTAATCAAGAGGACTTTACATGCAGTACCAATGTTGATGACGTGCTTTCCTTTGCAAAAGAGTATACAGGAAATGATATGGGAGGAAGTTCTGCAGGAATTATTCAATCAGGAGATGGCTGCCGCGATCATAGCACTGGTTGAGGGTGTGGACGGCAGAGTTGAGCTGCATTTGCCAATCCAGAATATCATCAATGAGGAAGCAGAAGCATATTTTGCGGGACAGGTGGATTTGGATAAGACCGTGGAGAAAATTCAGAACAGAATTTCACTGCTTTTACAGGAGTCTTTGTAGAATGAGGGTGTATAACCGGTGTGCATAATCTGTAAAGGCGGTTGAAATTTCCTTGACAGCCTGCGGGAAAATGACATATAATAAGCAGGTATCGCGGGGTGTGGCTCAGCTTGGCTAGAGCGCCTGGTTTGGGACCAGGAGGCCGCAGG
>CAJUJU010000073.1 GCA_910586835.1 uncultured Acetatifactor sp. | reverse complement strand
CTTCCCTTGTGATCGGCATCATCGGCATTCCCGCATGCTGCTGTTACGGAGTGACCGGAATTATCTTCGGTATCATCGGCATGATTCTGGCAATCGTGGGCAACGGAAAAAACAAGGGCTCAGGCGTGGGCATCGGCGGCCTGGTGTGTTCCATTCTCGCTCTGCTGTTCGGTATTATTGCAACGATCTACTATGCGCTTATCATCCAGGGAATGCTTGGCGGCGGCCCCTTTGCCGAAATGCTTGAAAACATGGGATACAGTCTCCAGTTCATAAATCTGTAAGAGGAAAGATGAAAGAAAAAAGATGTCTGGAGGATCAACTGTTCCGGATTGGGCTGGCAGCGCTGCCTTTTGGGGCGGCGCTGGTTTTTTTGTACCTGTATCTGAATGAAAAACAGCTGTTGCCCGGTTTTTGTGTTTTTTCGGTTCTGTTCGGCGCATACTGTCCCGGCTGCGGCGGAACCAGAGCGTTTCTGGCGCTTTTCCAGGGCAGGCTGCTCCTTTCCTTCTGGTATCATCCCCTGGTGCCCTATGGGGCAATACTCTACACAGGATTTATGTTCACCCACGGCCTGCACAGACTGGGTGTGAAGGGAATCCGCGGCTGGAGATTTCACAACTGGTATCTCTGGGCGGGGGCGGGAATCCTGGTCATAAACTTTCTGGTAAAAAATATTTTAAGGCTTGGATTTGGAATTCTTCTATGAGACAAAGACCGGATCCGATACGGGAATCTACGGAAAAACAGGGGAGCAGTCAAATGGATGACGGCTCCCCTGTTCATATGATCCCTCCGGCTTCTCAGCGGCGGCTTACTGTGTCAGATCCACATCCTCCGGGGTTTTACCGTGAAGGAAGGAAATAATGATCTGAATCCGCTTGTAGGCCCGGTTATAATTTCCCTGAGCATACTCCGCAATGCTTTCGTCGTAGGAATTGTCGCTGTAGGCCTCATGAAAGCTTTCCACCGCGGTAGACATATAGTCGCCTGCTTCCTTTGCGGTGTCCTCCAGATAGTCAAATTCATCCGGAAAATCCAGCTTTGCAAAGGACTGAAATGCCAGATCCAGCTCGTCCAGACAGTTTAAAAGCTCCTCTACCGCGTCGTCGGAATCAGGATCAATGTTGTTGATGGAAGTGTCTATTTCCGAGACCTTCGTACAGAAATCGTCTATGCTCTTCCGAAAGCGGATCATCTCGGGATCCTCGCCGCAGGCGGTCAGCAGAAAAACCACGAATACGGCGGTCAGAAGCATGCAAACCTTGCTTTTCAACTTGTAACTCCTCCGATTGGCAAATCTTTTGTATCACATTCATTAAATCTATCATATTTTCTGTCTTTAAGCAATAGAAAATGGTTAAATCCTCCCCTTTACGATCAATTCAGGTCTGTGGTATTATTTTAGATAAGTTTTCACCCAAAGAGGAGCAATTATGACATTTGAAGAATTTCAAAAGCTTTCAACGGAATATCTGTATCTGGACGGGGCCACCGGCTCCAATCTGGTAAAGGCCGGCATGCCCGCGGGCGTCTGCCCGGAGCAGTGGATTCTGGAGCACAGGGAGGTTTTGCTCAAGCTGCAGAAGCAATATGTGGAAGCCGGCGCGGACATTCTCTATGCGCCCACCTTTACCGCAAACCGAATCAAACTTGCCGAATACGGCTTACAGGACGAACTGCAGGACATGGTGCGCAGGCTGACGGAAATTTCCAGGGAGGCGGCTTCCTGTGCCGGGCGGTTCGTCTATGTGGCAGGAGATCTCACCATGACCGGGGCCCAGCTGAAGCCGGTGGGAGACATGGAACCGGAGGAGCTGATTTCCGTTTACAAGGAGCAGATTCTGGCCCTGTGCGGGGCGGGCGTGGATCTGCTGGCAGTAGAAACCATGATGAGCCTGGGGGAAGCCAGGGCGGCGCTGATTGCCGCAAAGGAGGTATGTGATCTTCCGGTGATGGTGACCATGACCTTTGAGGGGGACGGAAGGACGCTTTACGGCACGGATGCGGAGACGGCGGCGGTGGTTCTGGAGAGCCTTGGCGCCTGCGCCATAGGAGTCAACTGTTCCGCAGGTCCTGCCCGGATGCGGGAGATTGTCTCCGCCATGGCAGGGGCCACAAAACTCCCCATTGTCGCAAAGCCAAATGCGGGCCTTCCCTTTCTGGACGAGCAGGGCCGGACATGCTACGATTTGGATGCGGCGGAATTTGCGAAGGAGATGAAACAGCTGGCGGAGGCCGGAGCCACCGTTCTGGGAGGCTGCTGCGGCACAACGCCGGAACACATCAGGAAGCTTCGGGATACCTTCGGCAGGAAGATTTCCTGTCAGGTTACAAGGCGGCAGCCGGGTGTCCGGTACTTGTCCTCGGAGCGCAGGACGGTTCGCTTTGAGCTGGACGGCGGCTTTCTGATCATAGGAGAACGAATCAACCCCACCGGAAAAAAACTGCTGCAGAGTCAGCTGCGGGAGGGTGTAACCGACAGGGTATTGCAGTTTGCGGAGGAACAGGAGCAGGACGGAGCGTCTGTCCTGGACGTCAATATGGGCATGAGCGGTATCGACGAGAAGGCCATGATGCTGCGTGCGGTGGAGGAGATCAGCGGTGTCACCAGCCTGCCCCTCTCCCTGGATTCCAGCCATGTGGAAGTGCTGGAGGCCGCGCTGAGAGCATATCCGGGCCGGGCCCTGGTCAATTCCGTTTCCATGGAGACGGAGAAGCTGCAAAAACTGCTTCCCCTTGTGAAAAAGTACGGGGCAATGTTTATTCTGCTTCCCCTTTCCGACAGGGGACTGCCGGAGAGCATGGCGGAAAAGATTTCCATTATAGAAGCCATTTATGAGAGGGCAAAAGCGCTTGGCCTGAAGCAGGAGGATATTGTGGTGGACGGCCTGGTAACCACCGTCGGAGCCAACAGGCAGGCGGCGCTGGAGACTCTGGAGACCATCCGATACTGCCGGGAACGGGGATTTGCAACTGTCTGCGGATTGTCAAATATTTCCTTCGGTATGCCGGAAAGAAGCTATGTGAACGCAGCCTTTCTGACGCTGGCCATTCGGGAGGGACTTACCATGGCCATCGCAAATCCCTCCCAGGATCTTCTCACCGGCTGCGCCCTGGCCACGGATCTGCTTCTGGCAAAGGAGGCTTCCGATATCCGGTATATTGAAGCCGTGGGTGCAGCGGCAGAGAGACGACAGCAAAAAGAAGCAAAACGGCAAAATCCGGAAGCTCCGGCCAGAGCGGAGGGTACGGCAAAGCCCGTCGCACCGGACGGCGGGCACAGGGCTGAAGCCAAAAGACAGGATGCGGTCACCTCGGATACCGGGACGGCTTTCCATCCGGAAGGAACGGACAGCCCCTGCCGGCAGGCGCTGAAAAATGCCGTCCTGAAGGGCAACCGGCGTGGCATTGCGCAGCTCACACGGCAGGCCCTGTCCCAGGGGGAGGAACCGGACATACTCCTGAATCAGGTGCTGCTTCCGGCCATCAACCGGGTGGGAGAGCTGTTCGACAGCGGCGTTTACTTTCTGCCCCAGCTCATCGGCAGCGCGGAGGCCATGAAAAATTCCATTGAAGTGCTGGAACCCCTTCTGGGCAGGGAAAGTGATGCATCGGAAATGCAGACGGTGGTCATCGCCACGGTGGAGGGCGATATTCACGACATCGGAAAAAATCTGGTGGCCCTGATGTTAAAGAACCACGGTTTCCGGGTCATCGACCTGGGCAAGGATGTGCCGGCCGAAGAGATTATCCGGGCGGCAAAGGAAAACAATGCCGGGATCATCGCCCTTTCAGCCCTGATGACCACTACCATGCAGCGAATGCGGGAGGTCATCGAATGCGCCCGCAGGGAGAGGCTCGCCGCAAAGATCATGATAGGAGGCGCCGTCATCACAAGGGAATACGCCGATGAAATCGGCGCGGACGGCTATTCCAGGGATGCCGCGGAGGCGGTGAGAGTCGCAAAACGGCTTGTGGAGCCGGATGCAGAAAAAATATCCAAGGAGGAATCTAAATGACAGGAGCAGATGCCATTATCAAATGCCTTGAGGCAGAGGAAGTGACCACCGTTTTCGGCTACCCGGGAGTAGCCATCTGTCCTTTCTATAACAGCATACTGGAATCAGACATCCGCACCGTTCTGATCCGCACGGAACAGAATGCCGCCCATGCGGCCAGCGGCATGGCCAGGATGACGGGCAGGCCCGGCGTCTGCGCCGTGACAAGCGGTCCCGGAGCCACCAATGTGATCACGGGAATCGCCACTGCCTTTGCGGACAGCATTCCCCTGATCTGTATCACCGGGCAGGTAAACAGCGAACTTCTTGGCAGCGATGTGTTTCAGGAGGCGGATATCACGGGAGCCGTGGAATCCTTTGTCAAGTACAGCTATCTGATCAAGAATGTAAACGATATCCCCAGAATTTTCCGGGAGGCCTTTCACATTGCCAACACCGGGAGAAAGGGGCCTGTGCTCATTGATATTCCCATCGACATCCAGAATGCGGCCATCAGCAAATTCCGGTATCCCGAGGAGGTCTCTCTGCGCACCTACAAGCCCACGGTGAAGGGACATGCCGTGCAGATCAAAAAGGTGATCCGGGAGCTGGAGAAAGCCAGGCGGCCCATCATCTGCGCGGGGGGCGGCGTCCTTTTGAGCGAGGCTCAGGAGCAGCTGCGGGGATTTGCGGAAAAGCACGGGATACCGGTGGTTTCCACCATGATGGGAATCGGTGTGATGCCCACGGAACATCCCATGTATTTCGGCATGGTGGGAAACAACGGAAAGCCCTGTGCCAACCGCGCCATGAACGAATCCGACCTGCTGATTATGGTAGGGGCCCGGGTTGCGGACCGTGCCGTCAGCCAGCCGGATCTGATCACAAGGGACAAGGTGCTGGTACATATCGACGTGGATCCGGCGGAGATCGGCAAAAACGCGGGTCCCACCATTCCTCTGGTGGGCGATGCGAAACATATTTTTCAGGATTTTGCAAAGGAAGAGTTCAGCTGCAGCTGTGAAGACTGGCGCAGGACGCTGGAGGAATACCGCAGAACCATGGTGCCGAAGCGAACCCCCAATCCGGACTTTGTGGATCCGGCAGTCTTTATCTCAAAGCTTTCCCATGCCATGGAGGCAGACGGAGTCTATGTGGCGGATGTGGGGCAGAACCAGATCTGGTCCTGCGGCTATGCCAGCATAAAAGAGGGAAAATTCCTGACCTCCGGCGGCATGGGCACCATGGGTTATTCCATTCCGGCAGCCATGGGCGCAAAGCTTGCGGCTCCGCAGAAGCAGGTGGTTGCGGTCTGCGGGGACGGCTCCTTCCAGATGTCCATGATGGAGCTTGCCACCATGTGCCAGCATCAGATTCCGGTAAAGATCGTGGTGCTGAAGAACAATTATCTGGGAATGGTGCGGGAATACCAGCATTACACCTACAAAGACAATTATTCCGTGGTGGATCTGTCCGGCAGCCCGGATCTGGAAAAGCTTTCCGCCGCCTACGGAATCCCCTTTCTGCGGCTTGAAAACATGGAGGGCTGCGACGAGGCCATCCGCACCTTTCTGCAGGAGGACGACTCCATGCTGCTGGAATGCCTCATTGATCCCATGGATCTGGTAAAAGGGTAAGGGAAACCACTTTCAAACGTAAATCAGGAGGACGTACCATGAAACTGAAAAAAAGAATTTATTCTGTCCTGGTGGAAAACCGTTCCGGCGTTCTCTGTAAGGTGGCGGGACTTTTCTCCAGACGATGCTTCAATATCGACAGCCTTGCGGTGGGGGAGACAGACGATCCGGAGGTCTCCTGTATGACCATTGTCAGCAGCGGGGACGAGCGTACCATCGAACAGATCGAAAAACAGCTGAACAAAAAGCTGGATGTGATCAAGGTGAAAACCTTTGCCGAACAACAGTGTATCACAAGAGAGCTGATGCTGATCAAGATCAAATACAACAAAAACAACCGCCGCGAGATCATGGAGCTCTGTGAGATCATGAAGGTGGATATCGTGGATATGTCAAAGCATTTCATGATGCTGCAGATCTGCGATACACCGGAGCGGGTAAAGCTTCTGATCAACATGCTACAGACCATCAGCATCGTTGAGGTGGCAAGGACCGGAACACTGGCGCTTGCCAAGTGCGCCGAAAACGACGAGTCGAAGTAACGTTTTAAAGCATTAAAGGACTAAATTGTTTTTGTTGACATTCCGGTGGGAAGTTGCTATATTAAAGTGTAAGCCGAAGCGGAAGGGCACCGTTTCGGTAGTGTAAACCGCAAAATTTTCGATGAGAGAGGTGCTTTCATGCAGAAAAAAGTTTTTCAGCTGCTGGCTGACAATACATCCGGTGTCCTGAGCCGCATTTCGGGCCTGTTTTCCAGGCGCGGCTACAATATTGAGAGCATAACTGCAGGCGAGACCACAAAGTCCGGTCTGACCAGGATCACCATTGTGACGTCGGGGGACGACGAGGTGCTGGAGCAGATCGAAAAGCAGGTGGCCAAGCTGGTGGATATCCATGACATCCAGGAATTGAAGCCGGAGGCCAGCGTGTACCGCGAACTGATTCTGATCAAGGTGCGGGCGGCGCTGGAGCAGAGACAGGGGATCATTGCCGTGGCGGACAGCTTTCGGGCAAAGATCATTGACTTTGCTTCCGAAAGTCTGATGATAGAGCTCACGGGGGATCAGCAGAAGATCGAGGCATTTATCGGACTGATGCAGGATTACGGGATTCTGGAGCTGGCGAGGACGGGAATTGCCGGGCTGGGAAGAGGAACGGACCACATCATCTACAGCGAGCAGTAGGAAACGGAAACGTTAGCTCCAGGGTTAACCTGTCAGTTATAAATTATGTCAAATCGACAAATGGAGGAGAAAAAAATGGCAAAAATTTTTTATCAGGAGGATTGCAGCCTTTCCCTTCTGGAGGGAAAGACCATTGCGATCATCGGCTACGGCAGCCAGGGACATGCCCATGCGCTGAATCTGAAGGATTCCGGCTGTCATGTAATCATTGGACTTTACGAGGGCTCCAGATCCTGGGACAAGGCGGTGAAGCAGGGATTTGAGGTATACACTGCGGCAGAAGCGGCAAAGAAGGCCGATATCATCATGATTCTGATCAACGACGAGAAGCAGGCCGACCTGTATAAAAACGATATCGAGCCCAATCTGGAGGCCGGCAACATGCTTATGTTTGCTCACGGCTTCAATATTCATTTCGGCTGCATCGTGCCTCCCGCAGATGTGGACGTGACCATGATCGCGCCCAAGGGCCCCGGACATACCGTGAGAAGCGAATACCAGGAGGGCAAGGGTGTTCCCTGCCTGATCGCCGTGGAGCAGGACGCAACCGGCAAGGCACAGGATCTGGCTCTCGCTTATGCCCTGGGAATCGGCGGCGCAAGGGCAGGCGTTCTGGAGACTACCTTCCGCACCGAGACGGAGACCGATCTGTTCGGTGAGCAGGCCGTGCTCTGCGGCGGTGTCTGCGCGCTGATGCAGGCAGGCTTTGAGACCCTGGTAGAGGCAGGATATGACGAGAGAAACGCATATTTTGAGTGTATCCACGAGATGAAGCTGATCGTTGACCTGATCTATCAGAGCGGTTTTGCAGGAATGAGATATTCCATCTCCAACACAGCCGAATACGGCGATTATATCACCGGTCCCAAGCTTGTGACGGAAGAGACCAAGAAGACCATGAAGAAGATCTTAAGTGATATACAGGACGGAACCTTTGCCAAGGAATTCCTTCTGGATATGTCTCCTGCCGGAAAGCAGGTTCACTTCAAGGCCATGAGAAAGCTGGCCTCCGAGCATGCTTCCGAGAAGGTGGGCCAGGAGATCAGAAAGCTTTACAGCTGGAACAACGAGGAAGACAAGCTGATCAACAACTAAGGAAATATGATATCATAAATGCTTTTCAGACAGACAGCGGGAGTCAGATCTCCCGTCTGTCTGTTTTTTGTTTAAATCCTTCTTCTCTGTTTTCTTAAAGTCTCTTTAGAATTTCTTTGTTTTTTTCTGGCGTCTCCCTTCAGGTTTGCGATTTATAGTATGTTTAACAAAGGAACAAGGGAGGAAATACCATGGATCTTGCAGCACTTACACTTTATTTTACAAAATATGGCGCCATTGCCATTTTCATTATCGTCTTTCTGGAATACCTGAATCTGCCCGGATTTCCGGCAGGAATCATAATGCCCCTGGCAGGCATTATGGCAGCCAGGGGAAACATTCACTTTTTCTGGGTTATGGTCATCACGGTGGCTGCGGGACTTCTGGGCAGCCTGATGCTGTACGCGGTGGGAAGAAAGGGCGGAGACGTCTTTCTCAGAGCTTATATCAGACGGTTTCCAAAGCAGAAGGAGGCGCTGGAAAAAAATCTGGAGTGGGTGCGCCGCAAGGGGTCCATGGGCGTGTTCCTGGGAAAGCTTCTTCCCATGATCCGAACCATTGTATCTATCCCCGCCGGGGTAATCCGAATGGATCTGGGAAAATATGTAATCAGCTCCACCTGCGGCATCTTCCTCTGGAATTTCGTGTTTGTGGGCGCAGGTTATGTGCTGGGAGATCAGGTGTTTCAGCTGTTTGGGCTGGCTTAAAAAATACTGCGGAAAGGTATGGTTTTGATGATGAGAATCGCATTGATGACAAACAATTATAAACCGGTTATGGGCGGAGTGCCGATCTCCATTGAGAGACTGACAAAAGGACTTGAGGCCATGGGCCATCAGGTAACTGTCTTTGCGCCTACCTACAGCGAGCAGAAGGAGGAAGAAAATGTCTTCCGCTATGCCACGCTTCTGCATCGTTTTATCGGGGGGATTGTGATACCGAATCCCTTCGACCGGCGGATTGAAAAGGAATTTCGGGAGAAGCATTTTGATGTCATCCATGTGCACCATCCCATGCTGGTGGGGCGCACCGCTGCATATCTCTCCCGAAAATATCACATTCCCATGGTGTTTACCTACCACACCAGATATGAAAAGTATGTGGAATGTTATACCAAAGGACTGCTCCGGGTGGAAAAACTGATGCCCTTTTATCTTCATCCCTTTCTGAAGCGCTGCAGCTTTGTCTTTGCGCCAACGGAAGGCATCCGCACTTACCTGACGGATACCCTGGGCATGGAGCAGGAGCGAACCGGCGTTTTGCCCACCGGCATTGAAGAACGCAATTTCCAAGTGACGGAAGAAGAGAAGGAAGGAATCCGCAGCAGATACCATGCGCAGGGAATGCCGCTGTTTCTCACCGTATCCAGGATGGGGCCGGAAAAGAACGTTGGGTTTCTGATAAACAGCCTTGCGGAATTTAAGAAAAGGTTTCAAAGACCCTTCCGTATGCTGATGGTGGGGGACGGCGGCCACAGGGCAGAGTATGAGAAGCTTTGTGAAAGGCTTGACCTGAAGGATGAAGTGATCTTTACGGGATCCCTGCCCAATGAAGAGACGGCTGCCTATTTTGCGGCGGCGGATGCCTTCCTCTTTGCCTCGAAAACGGAGACCCAGGGCATTGTGGTATTGGAGGCCTTTGCCGGAGGTACGCCGGTTCTGGCGGTTCGGGCATCCGGTGTGGAGGATCTTGTGACCAACGGAGTCAACGGTATATTGACCGAAGAAGACAGTCTGGAATACGCCGAAATGCTGGAGTGCTTCTGCGGCGGAGAAATTGACCGGGCCGGTATGGCCGAAAATGCCCTTCAGACAGGATTGCGGTACAGAGAAGAAGCAGTTGCGCTCAAGGCGCTGCACGTCTATAATGAAGTGGTGAACGAGTCGCACATGGTTTCTCTGACGGCACGCACAGTAAAAATATAAATCTGAGGGGTTTGACAGCATGAATCTGACTTACAAAATTTTGGTGGTAGAGGACGACAAGGATATCAGGGAAGGTATTGAAATATACCTGCGCAATCAGGGCTACGAGGTGTTCCAGGCGGCAAACGGGCAGGAGGGACTGAAGGTAATCGAACAGCAGGAGCTGCATCTTGCCATTGTGGATATCATGATGCCCGTCATGGACGGCGTGACCATGTTGATGAAGCTGCGGGCCATGGAACGGGAATTTCCGGTGATCATGCTTTCCGCAAAATCCGAGGAAGTGGATAAGATCATGGGATTGAACATGGGGGCCGACGATTATGTGACAAAGCCCTTTACGCCCCTGGAGCTTTTAGCCAGAGTGAACTCTCATCTGCGGCGTTATTCCAAGTATCTGGCCGCCCTGAGCGAGGAAGGCCCGGAGGATCATATCTTTACCATCGGCGGTCTTGAGCTGAATGAAGACACCGTGGAGGTTTCAGTGGACGGGGAACCGGTGAAGCTGACCCCCATGGAGTTTAAGATCGTGCAGCTGCTCATCAAAAACCCGGGCAGGGTCTTTTCCGCGGACGAGATCTACGAGCGGGTCTGGAATGAAAAGGCAGTAAATACGGACACCATCATGGTTCATGTGCGCAACATCCGTGAAAAGATCGAGATCGACCCCAAAAATCCAAAATATCTGAAGGTGGTCTGGGGCGTCGGTTACAAAATTGACAGGCAATAGCCGGCAAAAGCAGAAATTGCCGAAGCCGGCGGAAGGGAAAGTCAGAGGAAAAGGAATAACCATGGCCATATTACGGAAAAAGAATCTTCCTGAAAAAAGTGAAAACATGCAGCCCGGGGGATCCGGAAACCCGCGGTTTTTCGCACCCTGGGTACTCTGGGGACTGGCGGTATGCTGTATGGGTTCGGTGGTCTTCAGCTGCTTTTACGACGTCTTCCGCACCCGTGCCAGGGAATGGGAGAAAGTCCAGCTGGAAGAGAACGATAACATTTCCTGGCTCTATCAGAGCAGTTATGTACTTTACCGGGATCTCTACAACCTGCAGAATGAGACTCAGACGAATTACGATGAACTCTACCTGGTGCCGGACGAGGGCTGTGAGTGGGCCGTAGACAGGGAACTGCTGACCAGAGTCCGGGACGAGGCATACGATTTGGATCCCTGGACTGAGGATCCGGAAGATCCGGAGGGTATTGGGACGGACGGGGAAGAATCCGCTTCAGGGAGCGCCGAAATCAATGTGGAGAGCGCGGAAAGCCTGATCTCGGAGCTGGAAAACATGGAAGGCTATTTCCTCAATCTGGAGGGAAATTTCAAAGTCTTAAACAGCATTTATGACTATGTCATCCGGGATGATGTCACGGGAAGGTATGTGACCAATATGTCGGAACAGGACACCGAAAGACTTCTGGCGGACCTTGCTTCCTACAATCGCTATTTTCTTCTGTCCTTCCGCTTTGACGCTGCGGGAAACGTGTTTGTGGGTGAGGTGAAGAGCGAGGACGCGGAGCAGATCCGCAAGACCGCCAACGAGGTAATCCGGGAAAATACGCTGACCTCCCTGATCAGGAACAATCTGTACCATTTCAGCGAATACGGGAAAGTGGCGGGGCCCAAAAACTGTACCGTGGTTTTTGCCGCCTCTGAGGATCGGCTGATGAGCAGGACGGAAGGGTTGTTTGTACATTCCAACGGATATTTTTCCGAATCCGGTTCCTACGATCTGTACTTTTCCGCCCGGATGGATCAGAATGCCTATCTCAACGCCGGAGTGGGAAACGCTCTGTTTCTGTGTATGTGCGGCTTTGCCCTGCTGGCGCTTCTTCTGCCGGTATACGGAGAGACAAAGCCGTGGAACGACACCAGACTTTGTTCCCTGCCCTTTGAATTCCTGTTCGGGATTGGCTTGACCCTCTTTGCCTCCGGCAGCCTGGCAGTAAAACATGTCGTGTCCGTAGCCGGCGGAAAAGCGGCGGACACCATTGTGAAGGCCGGCCTGCTTCCGATGAGAGGAGCCTCCGTACTGGTGGCTGTCTACAACGTGGCAGTCCTGACCCTGTTCTTTTTCTGCTGCTGGTATCTGGGCGTCTGCGCCAAAGCGGTCACGGAGAGAGGCGTCCGGAAGTACATCAGACAGCGAAGCCTGGTCTACCGGTTTTTCCCCTTTATCAAAAGAAAGGTGATGGGGATCTATCATGCGGTGTCTCACCTGGATCTGACGAAGGATGCCCACGGAACGATTCTGAAGCTGTTGATCGTAAATGCCATCGTGCTGTTTATCATCTGCAGTCTCTGGTTCGGCGGATTTCTGGTGACGGTGATTTATTCCGCCCTGCTGTATCTGATCCTGAGAAAGTATATCAGCGACCTTCAGAAGAAATACCGCCTGCTTCTGAAGGCAACCAATGAGATGGCGGAGGGAAATCTGAATGTAACCATTGAGGAAGATCTGGGTGTGTTCGAGCCCTTCAAACCCCAGATTATCAGAATCCAGAACGGCTTCCGCAGAGCCGTGGACGAGGAGGTAAAGAGTCAGAAAATGAAGGCTGAACTGATCACAAATGTGTCCCACGACTTAAAGACGCCTCTTACGGCTATCATAACCTATGTGAATTTGCTGAAGGAGGACGGTATTTCGGAGCAACAGAGAAAAGAATACCTGAATGTGCTGGAAAAGAAGTCCCTGCGTCTGAAGGTTCTGATTGAGGATCTGTTCGAGGTCAGCAAGGCAAATTCCCAGAATATCACGCTGAATCTCACGGAGGTGGATATCATGAGCCTGTTAAAGCAGGTCTCCTTCGAGATGTCCGACCGCTGGGAGGAGCAGAGCCTGGATGTGAGAATGAATCTCACGGAGGAGAAGGTACTGCTCTCCTTGGACAGCCAGAAGACCTACCGGATCTACGAGAACCTCTTCGGAAATATTGCCAAGTATGCTCTGCCGGGGACGAGAGTCTATGTGAACGGCTTCCGCATCGACGACACCGTGGTGATCACCCTGAAAAATATTTCCGCCCAGGAAATCACTGTGGCCTCCTCCGAGCTGACGGAACGTTTTGTCCGGGGCGATGCCTCCAGAAATACGGAAGGCTCGGGACTGGGCCTTGCCATCGCAAAAAGTTTTACAGAGCTGCAGGGCGGAGAGCTGTCCCTGGAGGTGGACGGGGATCTGTTCAAGGCCACTACCGTCTGGAAGCTCCACAATGTAACGGCAAAATAAATCAAGAACTTATATTTGAAGTATACGCTTATCTATGCTAAGATTGTCTTTAGAACATAAAGGAAAGGCATGGTGGATCGTATGGAAGCGAAGAAAAAGATTTCACCGGGGATGACGATGACCCAGAAGATTCTTGCCGCGGCGGCAGGTCTGGACAGGGTGGAAGCCGGACAGCTGATCGAGGCGGATCTCGATCTGGTTCTGGGCAATGATATCACCAGCCCGGTTGCCATTCGGGAAATGGAAAAATTTACGGCCGGAGGAGTGTTTGACAAGGATAAGATCGCTCTGGTTCCGGATCATTTTGTACCCAATAAGGATATCAAGTCTGCGGAGCACTGCAAATGTGTGAGAGAGTTTGCACGCAGGAACGAGATCACCAACTACTTTGAAGTGGGAGAGATGGGAATCGAACATGCGCTTCTTCCGGAAAAGGGTCTGACCGTGGCCGGAGACGTGATCATCGGCGCCGATTCCCACACCTGCACCTACGGCGCGCTGGGAGCATTTTCCACCGGCGTCGGAAGCACGGACATGGCTGCCGGAATGGCTACCGGCAAGGCATGGTTCAAGGTGCCCGCCGCCATCCGGTTCCGGCTCACGGGCAGTCTTCCGAAGTATGTCAGCGGCAAGGATGTGATCCTTCACATCATCGGCATGATCGGCGTGGACGGCGCACTGTACAAGTCCATGGAATTCGTGGGCGACGGAATTGCCTCGCTCTCCATGGACGACCGTTTTACCATCGCCAACATGGCCATTGAGGCCGGCGGCAAAAACGGAATTTTCCCGGTGGATGCCCTGGCGGAGCAATACATGAAGGAGCATTCCAAACGGCCTTATAAAATCTATGAGGCGGATGAGGATGCTGTTTATGACCAGGAATATACCATTGATTTAAGCACACTCCGGCCTACGGTGGCCTTCCCCCATCTGCCGGAAAACACGCATACCGTGGACGAGATCCGCGAGATGGATCCGATTAAGATCGACCAGGTGGTCATCGGTTCCTGTACCAACGGACGGCTGGACGACTTAAGGATCGCGGCGGAGATTCTGAAGGGCCGGCATGTGGCCAATGGAATGAGATGCATTGTGATACCTGCCACGCAGGCCATCTACCTGCAGGCCATGGAGGAGGGACTGTTAAAAACCTTTATCCAGGCGGGAGCCATTGTCAGCACACCTACCTGCGGGCCCTGCCTCGGCGGGTATATGGGCATTCTGGCGGAGGGTGAGAGATGCGTTTCCACCACCAACCGTAACTTTGTGGGGAGGATGGGACACGTTTCCTCCGAAATCTATCTGGCAAGTCCCGCCGTTGCGGCGGCCAGCGCGGTCACGGGTGTGATTTCCGATCCCGCAGAGATAAACTGAGGAGGTGTCATCATGAAAAAAGCAAAAGGTACTGTCTTTAAATACGGCGATAATGTGGATACGGACGTGATCATTCCCGCAAGGTATCTGAATTCCTCCGACCCGGCAGAGCTTGCGCTCCACTGCATGGAGGATATTGACAGGGAGTTTATCGGAAAGGTGAAGCAGGGGGATCTGATTGTCGCAGAGAAGAATTTCGGCTGCGGCTCCTCCAGGGAACACGCGCCCATCGCCATCAAGGCGGCGGGAGTGAGTTGTGTCATCGCGGAGACCTTTGCCAGGATCTTTTACCGCAACGCCATCAATATCGGTCTGCCGATCATCGAGTGTCCGGAGGCCAGCAGAGGTATTGAGGCGGGAGATGAGGTTGAGGTTGACTTTGATACCGGAATCATCACCAATGTGACCAGGGGCACGTCCTTCCAGGGGCAGGCCTTTCCGGAGTTCATGCAGAAGATCATCGCTTCTGAAGGGCTGATTAATTACATTAACAGTAAGTGACAATGGACCTGCGGGGCAGCCGCAGGTCTTGTTCTGCTGTGAGGATTTCGACCTTACAACTTTCGGCAGATGTGGAAAGAACGGGTGAAAAAAATGAGTGCAGAGGGCAATGCAAAAAAATATGAAATTGATATGTGTAACGGTCCGCTTCTGGGAAAGATTCTGATCTTTTATCTTCCCCTGATGCTTTCGGGTATTCTGCAGCTTCTGTTCAACGCGGCGGACATTGTGGTGGTGGGAAGATTTGCCGGCAATGAGGCCCTGGCTGCGGTGGGCTCCACCAGCTCCCTGACCAACCTGCTTGTGAATCTGTTCATCGGCCTGTCCGTGGGCGCCAATGTGCTGGTGGCCAGGTTTTACGGCGGAGGAAAAAGCAACGAACTGAAAGAAATGGTTCAGACGGCAATTGCCACCTCCGTGATCGGCGGCATTCTGCTGATCTTTGTGGGCTTTTTCGCCTCAAAGCCGGCGCTTGCGCTGATGGGTACTCCGGAGGATGTCATCGCCCATTCCGTTCTCTACATGCGCATTTATTTTATGGGTATGCCGTTTATGATGGCCTATAACTTCGGAGCGGCGGTGCTCAGAGCGGTGGGAGATACCAGACGTCCCCTCTATTACCTGCTCCTTGCGGGCGTGGCCAACGTGCTGCTGAACCTGTTGTTCGTCATCACCTTTTCCATGGGAGTGGCCGGGGTTGCCGCGGCTACGGTAATCTCCCAGGCGATCTCGGCGGCGCTGATCCTGCGCTGTCTGATCAAGACGGACAGTGTCTACCGGCTGGAGTTAAAAGGGCTGAAAATCAAGCCGGACAAACTGAAAAAAATGATTCAGATCGGGATTCCCGCGGGGCTGCAGGGGTCTCTGTTTTCCATTTCCAACGTGCTGATTCAGTCCTCGGTAAACAGCTTCGGCTCCGTGGCCATGGCCGGAAACACCGCAGGCAGCAACATCGAGGGCTTTGTCTACACTGCCATGAACGCCTTCCATCAGGCATCCACCAGCTTCAGCGGCCAGAACACCGGAGCCAGAAAATACAAAAGAGTGGGCAGGGTTCTCTTTCTCTGCGAAGCGCTGGTCATCGGAGTGGGACTGCTCATGGGCAGCGGAGCATATCTTTTTGCCGGAACGCTGCTGAAGCTGTACACCCCGGACACGGAGGTCATCCGCTACGGCGTCCTGCGCATGTCCTACATCTGTGTGCCCTATTTCCTCTGCGGCATGATGGATGTGATCGTTGGCGTTCTGAGGGGAATGGGCTATTCCGTCATGCCCATGCTGGTATCCCTGACGGGAGCCTGCCTGTTCCGGGTGGTGTGGATCTACACGGTCTTTCAGCAGTACCGCACCCTGCAATGTCTGTACCTGTCATACCCCATCAGCTGGGGGCTGACTTTTGCGGTGCACCTGGTCTGCTTCTTTGTGGTCTATGGGCGGGTGCGGAAAAAAGAAGCTTGAAACATACGTTCGCATGTGCTATACTGTACCGGACTGCCAAGAAAGGACAAGCTTATGATTGCATATGTTAACGGAATTCTGGATGATATTGCAGAGGATAACGCCGTGGTGGATGTAGGCGGCGTGGGCTATAACGTAAAGATCTCCGCGGATACGGCCTCCCGGCTTCCGGGCACGGGGGAACCGGTCAGGCTTTACACCTACACCTGTGTCAGGGAAGACGCCTTTTTGCTCTACGGCTTTCTGAACAGGGGAGACCTGGAAATCTTCAAAAAGCTGATTACGGTGAACGGCATCGGCCCCAAGGGAGGCTTGGCCATCCTTTCCGTCATGGGAGCGGACGACCTGCGGTATGCCATTTTGTCCGGGGATGCCAAGGCGATTGCCAGGGCGCCCGGGATCGGAGCAAAGACGGCACAGCGAGTTATTCTGGATCTGAAGGACAAGCTTTCCTTCGACGACGAAATGATCGGCAGAGAGGTTGCCGCCACGGCGGCGGAAAACGGTTTAAAGGGCGATACGCCCCAGAAGAAAGAAGCCATCGAGGCATTGATGTCTCTGGGCTACACCCAGTCGGAGAGTAGATCGGAAGAGCGTCGTGTAGGGAAAGAGTGTAGATCTC
>CAJUJU010000072.1 GCA_910586835.1 uncultured Acetatifactor sp. | reverse complement strand
ATCTCACACAGACTCCTTCCAGACTTTCAGACAGCCCCTGACAACGCTCCAGCGTACAGCACTCACCGCCGTGGTTATAACGGATCTTTGCCCTGGCACGCACCGGACCTTCCAGATCCTCCACCGACATGAAGTTCACCCTGTCACAGATTACTTCCGACACGAACGTATCTTCGTTTCTCCCGATGACCACCTGGTTGGTCTCAGGCCTGATCTCTGTCACAAACACCCGCTCTCCCATGGGCAGCTCCAACCCCCTGCGCTGTCCTATGGTATAATGAGTAATGCCTTTGTGCCTGCCCAGTACCTGCCCCGCAGCCGTCACAAAATTTCCGGGAGCCGGAACCCGTTCACCCGCCTGGCGGTCGATAAAGCCTGCATAATCATTGTCCGGTATGAAACAGATTTCCTGGCTGTCCGGCTTTCTGGCAACGGGAAGCCCTGCCTTCTGTGCCAGCATCCGTATCTGCTCCTTGGTATACTCTCCCACCGGCATCAGGGTATGTTTCAACTGTTCCTGTGTCAGGTTATAAAGGGCATACGTCTGATCCTTTGCAGCAGTCACAGAACTGCGCAGAGCGTAACGTCCCCCGGGAAGCCGGTCAATCCTGGCATAGTGTCCCGTGGCAATATACTCCGCCCCCAAAGCAAGGCCACGGCGCAGCAGCGTCTCCCATTTGACATGTCGATTACACAGAATGCAGGGATTCGGCGTATGTCCCCGCAGATATTCCTCCACAAAAGGATCCACCACACAGCTTTTGAACTCCTGTTGAAAATTCATCACATAATGCGGGATCCCAAGCTTTTCCGCCACCTGCCTGGCGTCCTCCGCAGCAGTCAGGCTGCAGCAGCCTCTCTCTCCGTCCGCTTCCTCCCCATCCTGCCAAAGACGCATGGTGATCCCCACCACATCATATCCCTCTTCCTTTAAAAGATATGCCGCCACGGAGGAATCAACCCCTCCTGACATTCCCACTATGACCTTCTTTTTCACATCCATTCCCTTCTGCCGCGTCAGCGGATCCTTGCTCCAAAGGGCATCAGCGCCAGCTTTGCAATCTTAAAATGCTGCAGCCCAAAGGGAATCCCCACCACCGTGACACACAGAATGCACCCGAAGGCGGCAGATTCCAGAGCCAACGGAATTCCCAAAAGCAGCCACAGGATATTCATGAGAAGGGAGCCCACACCGCCCCCATACTCCACTTCCCTGCCAAAGGGAAAAAATCCCAGCTGAGCAAACTTGAAGCACTGCACACCCCAGGGAATTCCCACAATAGTGATACAACACAGAATCCCCGCCAGACACCAGCTGAGCCCGCTGATAAATCCGCCCAGAACAAGCCACAGAATATTCCCCAGACACCCCATTCATCATCCTCCCATATTCTATCCTGCATTCAGGTTTTATACAGACTCCATTATACGTTATCCTCCCGCAAAACACAACCGCTTTCCGGCCTGCACCCAGGACAGACAACCTTTCGTTTCCGGCGTAAACCACTTATCCCATCTTTTTCACGATCCTGTAATAAGTCGCTGAAGTTCTCTTGTAGCAGATGCTGTAAAAAACGGCAAACACTATGCAGATTCCGGCAGTACAGCCCAGAATCACTCCTGTCTCCACACATCTGATGGCCGCCATCAACAGCATTACCATCCTCATACCAATAAGCGTATGGCATACCGCACCCGCCAGAGGTAATGTAAATACCAATAATATCTGCTTCCGGATCGTCTTGCGGATCTCCGCATCGCTCATCCCCACTTTCTGCATGATTTCAAAATTTTTCTGATCCTCAAATCCCTCCGTAATCTGCTTGTAATACATGATAATCAACAGGCAGATCAGAAAGATAGAGCCAAAGAAGATACCGATAAACAGAAGGCCTCCGTACATTCCCTCCTCACTTTCCATATTTTCCCTGTTATCCCTGCAGCCCGCATAGCCTTCCACCTGTCTGAACTGTGCATCCGCTTCCCGACAGAAAGCCTCCACCGCCTCCGTCTCTCCCTCCGGACTCACTTCCATTTTAAACAGCCTGTTTTCAGACAGGTTCAGTCCGAAGACTGCCGCAGCCTGACCGAGTGCTGCCTCATCCGGCAATATCACCAGATACCAGTTGTTAAACTCATCCGCTTCCACCTTCCGTGCAATCCTGCTCCGGGTCAGTTCTTCCTTTACCCGCCAGGTCGTCTCTCCGATGAAAATCTCATCATTGCCGTAATCCGGACCGGTGGAAAAGACAAGCGCCTCCCCGGGCTCCAGCTCCACCGCCTGGCCCTCCATGCGGCCGTACGCCGCGGCATCCATCAGCTTTACTATATACCAGTCCGGATAACCGGGCGCACTCTCTGAAGACTTGGGAGAAAACCTGCTCCCCTCCCGGCAGGCCGTCACCTGCACAAAACTGCTGCACACATAATCGTTATATGTCACTCCCGTGTCTTTCGCAATCTCTTCCAACTGCGCCCAAAGAGCCGCCTCATCCTGATTCCCCAGAAAAGATGCCGAGAAGCTGTGGGGATATGACAGTTGAATAATAGAATCCGTACACAGCCACAGACTGACGGTACAGATCAGCGTAATCATGGTCATCGTACCAAAAATACAGATGTTGGAAAGGCTGGCCGCACTCTTTTTCATCCGGTAAAGCATACCTGAAACCGTCACAAAATTTTCCGTCCTGTAATAAAAGCGTTTCCTCCGCTTCAGAAACCGCAGCAGGGCAATGCTGCCGGAGGTAAACAAAAAGTAAGTGCCCAGCACCACCAGGAAGACAGCCAGAAAAAAGTTCGCAAATATCATGCCATCCATCTTTGAGGCGACGGCCATATAATAACCTGCTCCCAGTGCCAGAAGCCCTGCAAACCCGAAAAACCAGATGTGTTTCGGCTCCTTCTCTCCTTTTCTGGAACCGCTCATCAGCTCTACCGGTCTCGCCTTACCCACCTGCACCAGATTCACAAAAAGATTCAATCCCGTCACAAAGGCATAAAACACCAAAGCATCCACTATGGCCACCGGACTTACCGAAAAATGTGCCTCCACCGGCAATCCTGCCAGGTTTAGAAGCAGCAGAAAAATCAGTCTGGAAAACAAAAGCCCCAGCACGATGGCGCCGGCCATCACAATTCCGTATACAATCAGACTTTCCCAAAACATCATGACACCGATGTGCTTTTTTTCCATGCCCAAAATGCTGTACAATCCCAGTTCCTGCTTTCTGCGCTTAATCAGGAAGCTGTTGGTATAATACAGAAATGGCACCATGATCAGCATCAACAGGACAAATCCCACAGCAACCAGACCATTGGCATAAGCCGCCTTTGGAATCGTCCGCATCACATCGTTCTTTCGGATCAGGTCAAACACGAAAAAGGTAAACATGGCAAAGATGCTGACTCCAATGTAGGGAAAATAAGTGGATCCGTTCTTCCGTATATTATTCACCGCCATACTCGGCAGAAGAAACAGTCTCTTCTTCATTTATGCCTCCTCCTTTCCCGTGTCCGCATCGCTTTTTTCCGTGTGCAGAACCGTAAGGGTATCCGATATTTTCCGGTACATCTCGTCATCGCTCATATTGCCCCGATACACCTGGTTAAACACGCTGCCGTCCTTGATAAACATCACCCGTCCGGCACGGCATGCCGCCTGAACGCTGTGCGTCACCATCAGAATGGTCTGACCGTCTTCATTTACCTCCGCAAAGATCTTAAGCAGTCTGTCGGAAGCCTTGGAATCCAGTGCCCCGGTGGGTTCGTCCGCCAGAAGTATCTGCGGTTTCGTGATCAGCGCCCGGGCCACTGCAGTCCGCTGCTTCTGTCCTCCCGAAACCTCATAAGGATACTTCTCCAGAAGCTTTGCAATACCCAGCTTATCTGCCAGCGGTATGATCCGCTCTTCCATAATATGTCTGTCGCACCCCGCCAGCACCAACGGCAGAAAAATATTGTCCTTCAGGGACAGGGAATCCAGCAAATTGAAATCCTGGAACACAAAGCCCAGATTATCCCGGCGGAAGGCACACAGCTCCTTTGCCCGAATATCCGACATGCTCTTTCCCGCCAGAATGACCTGCCCGCTGGTGGGTTTATCCAGCGATGCCATAATGTTCAGAAGCGTCGTCTTGCCGGAACCGGATTCTCCCATAATCGCCACATATTCTCCCTGCTCCACCGAAAAGCTTACATTATCCAGCGCCTGGACTTTATTTCCTCCCATGCGTGTGGTATATACCTTCTTCAGATTTTTTACCTCCAAAAGTGCCATCTTGACTCCTCCTTGTTTTCTGTATTATCAATCTGGTACAATAATACACAAAAAGGAAATGTTCAGCAATCGAATTGCCTTACATTTCCTCCTTCTCACCTTACGGTTTTGTAAGGTTTCGGTATGGTGAGCCGCATCCTTGTGCCGCAGCCCACCTGGCTCTCCGCCCGGATTTTGATTCCAAGATGTCCCAGCACCTGCCTGCACAGATACAGACCGATTCCCGTGGACCGCTTATCCAGACGGCCGTTATAGCCGGTAAAGCCCTTTTCAAAAATACGAGGCAGATCCTCCGCCCGAATGCCGATGCCGGTATCTTCCACTGTCAGGCAGATTTCCCGCTCTCCCTCCTCCGCCAGGAAGCGAATCCCTCCGGAACAGGTGTATTTAATGCTGTTGGAGAGCAACTGCTCCAGGCAGAAAGAAAACCATTTCTCATCGGTGACAACCCTGGCCTTTGTATCCGGCACTTTTGCACTGAGTCCCTTGTTGATAAATAATACGGAATATTTTCTCACCGCCTGTCTAATTAACGGAGCAATCTCATATTCCTGTAAAACCAGATCGGATGCCATATCATCCAGCCGCTGATAGGTGAGCACCATCTCCACATACTGCTCTATCTTGAACAGCTCTTCCCGCATCAGAAAGCCGTCCCGACAGTCCGTATTATTCTCCAGCAGCAGCTTCAACGCCGAAATGGGCGTCTTGATCTGATGCGTCCACATCATATAATAATCCCGCCTGTTTGCGGCTTTTTCCTCCCAGGTGCCGCGCTCCCGCCGTCTTCTTTCATCCAGCAGCGAAAGCATTTCCGCAAGATACTCCTCCGCAGCAGTCCGGTTAACGTCATCGTCATACCCCCGAAGAGACAGTTCTTCAGACTGTTCAAACTGCAGCATGATCCGCTCCAGTTCCCCACACCTGCGCACATATTTTCTCCCCAGAATCACACCTGTAATGCACCACACCGAAAGGGTCAGCAATGCGGCATATAGCAGCATTCCCAGATTTTCCATATGCCAGAGGCAGCCTATACTCAAAAACAATGCCGCCGTAATCAGATACAGAAAAACGGCTGCTCTCTTTTCCCGCAGATAACATATCCAGAATTTCATTTTCCCTCCAGACAATACCCCAGACCCTTTCTGGTATGAATCAGCTCTCCCCTGCCAAGGGTCTCAAGCTTTTTTCGAAGTCTTGTCATATTCACAGTCAATGTATTGTCGTCTACAAAACAGTCATTGTCCCAGAGCCGTTTCATAATCGCCTCCCGGGATACGGTTTGTTCCGCATTTTCCATCAGCAGCTGCAGGATCCGAAACTCATTCTTCGTCAGCTCCTGCCTCCGCCCGTCTATCACCGCCGCTGCATCCGTCATATCCAGCAGAATCCCCTGATATTCCAGCACACTGGTCTGTCCCCGGAAAGAATAAGTCCGCCGGAGCATGGCCTGCACCTTCGCAGCCAGCACCTCCGGTTCAAAAGGCTTTGTCACAAAATCGTCGCCGCCCATATTCACGGCCATGACAATATTCATATTGTCTCCCGCCGAAGACACAAAGATCACAGGCACCTGAGAGACCTGCCTGATCTGGGCGCACCAATGATATCCGTTATAAAAGGGCAGCCCGATATCCATGAGTACCAGATGGGGCTGTGCCTGGGAAAAATCCTTCAAAACATTCTGAAAATCCTTCACACAGACCATGTCATAGCCCCAGCGCTCCAGATAGTCCTTTACCTGCTCCGCGATCACATTGTCGTCCTCCACAAGAAGAATCCTGTATTTCTCCATGCTTATCCTCCCGGCCCGCAATATCTGTACAGCCATATATCATGCTGATGAATCCATTAAGGCATTTCTTTATTCTGTTCAAATCCCTTCGGGAAAAAGGCTACGGCGAGCACCACCGGCAACGCAACAAAAAACAACAACATATAGCGCACCAACGCCATCGGTCCAAGCAATACCGTAATCATATGAAACACAAATACCAGCATTGACAGCAGCATGCCATATTTTCTGCGGCTCCAAAAGTAAAAAAACAACACCACCATACAAAGAAAATACCAGCCCGGACTCAGCAGTAAAAAGGCAAGGGGCTTCGCTTGGGCCTGCAGGTCATGAGAAAGCGTATCATAAAAATCATGCAGTCCCCGCAGAAAGACCTTCTCCTCCCCCGGAGGCGCCACACGATAATCAAAATAGCTTCCTCTGCCGTCTCCATGACGATACCCATCGATCAGGGCATGCGGATACCACGCATCTACCGTATTGATCAGAAAGGAATTTACATAGGTCAGCGGATGATCCATCCCCATTCTGATCCAAAGCCCCAAAAAATCCCATTTGTGCGTCTGAAACTCCTCCCGATGAAAGCCTTGCTTCACCGGGTCAGACACAGTGGGCTTGTATTGACTCAGGCTTTCCTCTTCTACAAAACGGTAAAGTGTGTCCAGATCCTCTCTGCTCAGCGAATCAATGTCATATTTGTATACCCGGGCCATCTGCTGCAGAGGAACGGAAAGCATTTCCTCGACTCCGCCCGGCTTTACATCCAGCACCCTGTACATTGGTCCGATATATAGAAAATATGGTACAAATATCACTGCCAGAAAGATCACTGTATTTTTTTTGTACTCTATCAGCTTCCTCCCACAGGCCACCGCCAGAACAGGCAGCGTCAGAAGCACAATATACAATCCATTGTTCCGAAAAACCATGGTGCACAGCGCTGCTGCCCCAAAGCAAATCATTCCCTTTGTATCCCCTGCCAAATCTTTTCTGATCAAAAATCGCATCACATATAAGAAAAAGATCAACTCAGCGCCGGTAAAAAGCACATCCTTGGTCGCGCAGATGGAAAACAACTGTATTACCGGAGATAAGGCATAAAACACCATTGACAGCATCCGCCAGAAACGCGGTACACCGGCCTCCGCCATGAAGCCCACAGCGGACGAAAGCGCCCAGGCAAGAAGCAGCATCTGCAAAAGACTGTACACGGCAATTCCTGCATTATAGCTTCCTGTCAGCCCAAAAAACCCCTCCACAAGTCCCCCCAGCAAAAGCACATGGGCCACCGGATGATGTGCGGTGAGCATCCAGTCCCGCACCTGCTCCCATTCGGCAAAGGCATCATAGGAAAATACCCCCGGGAAAATCGAAAACAGCGCTGGCAGCCAGCACAAAAACAAGAATACCGTCCCCGCCAGGCGGGTTATCTTCCGAACCTTTTCCTTCTGAACCGGCTTTTCTTCCCATTTTCGCGAAACCCGGTCAACCGCCTGCCAGAAGACTGCTATGACTACACTGATGACTACCGTTGCCACCGCCCACTCAAAATAAAATGCTTTATCCCCAAAGTCCAGTGAATCCCAACGATCCAATCGATATCCCGCCACATAACAGAAAGCGACAAAAAAAGCTGTAATCATGGAAAATACACCTTTTCTTATGGTTTCTCTGCCCTTCAAATCCCCTGCCTTCACCAAGATTTTCACCTCCTGTGCTGTATCGACTGTTTATAACGCTGCCGTGGCATTGTAATCCGTTATTCCTGCATATCTTCCATAGCCCCGGGCCTCTCAAGCCCTTCTATGGTTATACCGCTTTTTTCCGCGTAGTCCCAAAGAGCGGCCCGGATGGCTTCCTCTGCCAACAAAGAACAGTGTACCTTCACAGGGGGCAATCCGTCAAGTGCTTCCATCACCGCCCGGTTTGTCACCTGCATGGCCTCCTGAACCGTCTTTCCCTTCACCAGCTCCGTAGCCATGGAACTGGACGCCACAGCCGCGCCGCAGCCGAAGGTGCGAAACTTTACGTCACGGATCACGCCGTTCTCGTCAATATCCAGGAAAATCCGCATAATGTCCCCGCATTTTGCGTTCCCCACAGTGCCTACACCGCTGGCATTCTCGATCTCACCCACATTTCTGGGATTCTGAAAGTGATCCATTACCTTTTCACTGTACATAAGCTCCTCCCCTTTTCAAAAAATCCTCATACAGCGGCGACATTTCCCGCAGCTTCCTCAAAATCTCCACCAGGCTCTCCACCACATAATCCAGCTCTTCCCTTGTATTTTCCTCCGACAGCGTCATGCGAAGAGAGCCGTGTGCCTCCTCGTGACTCCGTCCCAGAGCCAGAAGCACATGAGAGGGATCCAGCGCCCCGGAGGTGCACGCCGATCCGCTGGAAGCACAGATTCCCTTCATATCCAGCATAATCAGCACGGACTCCCCTTCCACAAAGGAAAAGGAAAAATTCACATTGCCGGGCAGCCGTTTTGTCCTGTGGCCGTTCAGACGGCAATAAGGGATCTCCGCCTCAATTTTTCGGATCAGATAGTCTCTGAGCCCGGATACTTTCTTCGTCTTTTCCTCCATCAGCCGCATTGCTCTCTCCGCGGCAGCCTCCAGTCCCACGATCCCCGGCACGTTCTCGGTTCCCGCCCTGCGGTTCCTCTCCTGCGCGCCGCCGTGAAAAAAAGAACCCAGCTTCAGCCCGGATCGCACATAGAGAAACCCGATTCCCTTCGGCCCGTTCACCTTATGTCCGCTGGCGCTGAGCAGGTCAATCCGCAGCTCCTCCACATCCAACGGCAGCTGCCCGAAAGCCTGTACCGCGTCCGTGTGAAACAAAATACCATGCTCCCTGGCCACTGCCCCGATCTCCGCCACCGGCTCTATGGTTCCGATCTCATTGTTGGCAAACATCACGCTGATCAGAATCGTGTCGGGCCGGATTGCCGCCTTCAGCTCCTCCAAATCCACCAACCCCTCCTCGTTCACCGGAAGATAAGTCACCTCAAAACCTTTTTTCTCCAGCCAGGCACAGGTGTGAAGCACGGCGTGGTGCTCTATCCGCGTGGTGATAAGATGCTTCCCCTTCTCCTGATAGGCCTCCGCCGCACATTTCAGCGCCCAGTTGTCCGCCTCGGTTCCGCCCGACGTAAAATAGATTTCCTCCTGCTTCGCCCCGATTGCTGCCGCAATCGCCCTTTTCGCCTGGTTCACCGCCTTTTTTGCGGCAGAGCCGAGGGAATAGATCGCACTCGGATTTCCGTACTGCTCCCCGAAATACGGAAGCATGGCCTCTATTACCTCCGGCGCCGTCTTTGTAGTCGCCGCATTGTCTAAATAAATCATATCGTTGCCTCTCTATCCATACTTGTTTACTAGGAATTCCAAGGCTAATATATCATCGAAACTCAGTTCTGTCAACCTTCCGGACGGAATATACTGGAAAAAACACTACTGTGAAGCTATGGTTTACTCTATGAAATCTGCAAAAAACCATCCTCTTGTCATCGGCACACTCATCCTCACCCTCACCGGACTGCTCAGCCGCGTCATCGGCTTTTTTTACCGCATTTATCTTTCCCGCCTTTTTGGCGAGGAGGGTATGGGACTTTATCAGCTCTTGAGTCCTGTCCTGTCGGTCTCCTTCTCCCTCACCGCAGCCGGCTATCAGACGGCCATCTCCAAGCTGGTGGCAGAGCAGGCAGCAGCCGCAAAGACACCTTCCCTGCGTCCCATGGCGGTGGGCATGGCCTTTTCCCTGCCCCTGTCTCTGCTCTGCAATGTAGTGCTGTACTTTTTCGCAGAGCCTGTGGCCACGGTTCTTCTGCAGGAGCCCCGCACCGCCGGGATGCTCCGCATCCTCTCCTTCTCCGTTCCCTTAAGCGCCGTTCATTCCTGTGTCAACGGCTACTTTTACGGCATCAAAAAGGCAGGCATCCCGGCTGTGTCCCAGCTGCTGGAGCAGCTCACGCGGGTGGGATGCGTATACATAGCTTCCGCCAGCTATCTGGCGGAGGGAGGTCTTCCCCCCATCCAGATCGCCGTTCTCGGACTGACTGTGGGAGAGCTGTTTTCCATGCTGTATTCCGCCGCTGCCATATGGCAGCAGGGCTGCCGCGTCAAAGCTTTTTGCCCTGCGCCCGGACACGGTCTCTCTCCCGCTCTGTGCAAAAGCCTGCTGGCCACGGCGCTCCCCCTCACCGCAAACCGCATTGTGCTCAATCTGCTCCAAAGTGTGGAATCCGTCTCCATTCCCTCTCGTCTCAGGCTTTACGGTTACGACAATGTCACCGCCCTGAGCGTGTACGGTGTTCTCACAGGCATGGCCATGCCCTTTATCTTCTTTCCCAATGCCCTGACCAGCTCGGTTGCCGTTCTGCTGCTTCCCCTGATCTCGGAAAACTATGCCCTGGGAAATTATGACGCCGTCCGGCGTGCCACCGTAAAAACCGTCCGCTACTGCGGACTCATGGGCGTCTGCTGCATGGCTGGCTTTGTGGGCCTGGGGCGCTGGGCCGGAACCACTCTCTTCCACAGCCCTCTCTCCGGCTACTTCATCACCACCCTGGGATTTATCTGTCCCTTCCTCTATCTTGACACCACATTGTCCAGCATTCTGCAGGGACTGGGCAAGGCAGGCCATATCTTTTTCATGAACGTGGCATGTCTGCTGCTCCGGTTGGCCTTTGTCTTTCTGGCTGTCCCCCGCTTCGGCATCGCCGGTTACCTCTGGGGTCTTTTGGCCAGCCAGCTTACCTTGGGCGTTCTCTACCTGACCTGTCTGTACCGTCTCCTGAAAAAAATGCCGGCTGCGTAACCAGCCGGCATCCTTCCCCTATTCCAATACCTTTTTCAATTCATCCATAAAAGTATTCACATCCTTGAATTCTCTGTAGACCGACGCAAAGCGCACATAGGCCACCGCATCCAGATTTTTCAGCTTGTTCATCAGCAGCTCACCGATCACCTGGCTGGAGATCTCCTTCTCTTCCCTGCTGCCGATCTCGTTTTCCACCTCATCCACCAGACAGGTAATCTGCTGGGCGCTGACCGGGCGCTTATGGCATGCCCGCAGCACGCCGGCCTCGATCTTGGAACGGTCATAGGTCTCTCGGTTATTGTCTTTCTTGATGATGATCAGCGGAATCGTCTCCACCTTTTCATAGGTGGTGAAGCGCTTGCCGCACTCATCGCATACCCGCCTGCGCCGGATGGAATTATTGTCCTCTGCAGGCCTGGAGTCAATTACTCTGGTATTTTCATGATTGCAAAAAGGGCATTTCATGGGCGCTCACCTCTTTCAAACCTTTTTCAGTAAAAAGTATACTGTTTAACATTCAATCTAACATGTTTAACAATGAATGTCAACCAGAATGATATCCGGTCCGATCTGTCTGATGTCCTTGTAGGGGATCACAATATTCGGCTCGCAGTTTAAAAAACTCAAAACCTTATTGCAGCCCGGCACCATAATCTTGCAGATGCAGCCGCTGCAGGAGTCAAATTCCAGATCGCACACCTTGCCAAGCTTTCTGCAGTCCTTGACATTGATCACATCCTTGCACTTCAATTCCGAAAATAACACCGCATTCACCCAAAGTCATTTTTACAATATATGCCCTTCTTCCTGTCTGAAAGAACAGGATTCCCCTGTCCGCCCAAAACAAAAATATAGCCTGCTGCGTCGGAATAAATTTCTCCGCCGGGTACATACTACCACTATTGAAACAGGAAAAGCGCCCACGCGCGGAAATGAGGAAGAACATGGCACAGGGAAAAGTTGAAATCTGCGGGGTAAATACTTCCAAGCTCCCGCTGTTGAAATCGGAGGAAAAGGAGCTGTTATTTCAGCAGATCGAGGCCGGCGACACAAAGGCCAGAGAAACCTATATCGAAGGAAATCTGCGGCTGGTCTTAAGCGTAATCAAGCGCTTTTCCTCCAGCAGTGAAAATGTGGACGATCTGTTCCAGATTGGCTGCATCGGGCTCATCAAGGCCATTGACAATTTTGACTCCTCCCTCAATGTAAAATTTTCCACCTACGCGGTTCCCATGATCATCGGGGAAATCAGACGGTTTCTGCGGGACAACAGCCAGCTGCGCGTCTCCCGCTCCCTGAAGGATACCGCCTATAAGGCCATCTATGCCAGAGAGGCTCTGACCAGAAAACACATGAAGGATCCCTCCATTGAAGAGATCGCCGCAGAAATCGGCATCTCCAAGGAGGATATCGCCTACGCTCTGGATGCCATCCAGAATCCCATGAGCCTCTATGAGCCCATCTTTACCGACGGCGGAGATACCCTCTATGTCATGGATCAGATCAGCGACAAAAAAAATAAGGAAGAGACCTGGGTGGAGCATCTCTCCTTAAGCGAAGCCATGAAAAAACTAAACCCCAGGGAACACGAGATCATCTCCCTGAGATTTTTTGAGGGCAAAACCCAGATGGAGGTAGCGGATACCATCGGCATCTCCCAGGCCCAGGTATCCAGACTGGAAAAAAACGCGCTGCGCACCATGCGTGCTTATTTGAGCGCCTGACCGCTTCCTACGAAAAGGGAAAAGCTCCCTCAAAATAATAGACATTATAAGTTCCGCCATGGGAAGCTGTCCATTGATCTGCAAGTTTCGGTTTTCCCCCCATCACATCCGTCAAATACACAAACTCAGGAGTATTTTCCTCATTGCCGTCCGAAATAATCAGGAAATAAAAGCCGGGAGCACCCCCGAGATACTCCTCAAGCCGCCGTTGTACTGAAGGGCTGGTGGAAAACCAGCCACCTCCAAGCACCGCGTTAATCGGTCGATACTGTCCTGTGTCAAAAACGCTTCCTGTATAATAGGACATGGTATTGGCATCCAATAAATAACGATTTTCAGGACAACCGTCACAATACGCCCGAATCTCATCCAGACCTTTCATAAAAATTTTTTTGTTGCCGATTACTTCTCCCACATATCTGCTCTGCTTACCTCCTGTATAAAGGCAGGACAGGAAAAAGAGAAGGCATCCCATAAAAAGAAAAGTTTTCTTCCAGGCAACAAATTCAATCTTTATCCAATTTAGCCAAACCAACGCAAGCAGAAAAAAGACCTCACAGGCAAGTAACGGCAGCGTTACGCGCAGTGGAACGCGTTCCCTCCATACCAGATAACTCCATAACGCCATCCGGGAGCCCCCTAAAAATATCACTCCATAAAGCAGCGTTCTCCATCTCTTTCCAAGAAGTCCCCACAGCAAAAATATACCCCAGGCAATCAGTGTCACAAGCTGAACACGCCATGGAAGTCCCCATATGGAGATTTTGCCGATCTCCAGCAAATCACCCGGTTGAAATGTCTTTTTTCTGCTGTTGACAATATAGTCCCGAAGGGTTTCTTCCGTCGCCCCGTCAATCTTCCAATCCAAAATCATATATGCACGGTATGCTTCATACTTTTCTCTGGAAACTCCGCTTTTCTCCAGAATAAAACTAATCTCCTCATACTCAGGCGTTCCATAAAAGTCAAACATTGCGGTTCTGGTATCATTAAACTGCCAATACCGTTCCCATGCCTCTCCATGATATCCTATAAAATCTCCTGCCTTACTCACACCCAGAACCAGCACTGCCGCTGCTGCCACGGCAAAAAAGGCTCTGCCCCTGGCTTTCCAATCTTTCTTTCGATCCTCTGCCATTGCCACAACAACAGCCGCCATCCCCATGGGCTGAATCATAAGCATAGCCTGACTGCGCAAAAGACAAGACAATAATTCCAGAGCAATAAAACACACAAATCCCGATTTCTTATTTTGCCGCAGCAAAAGACACACATAACCTCCAATCGCCAGAAAGGCCGCCAGAGAAGTATATTGTATCATTCCCGCGCAATAGTAATATGCAAAAAAAACGCCCGCTGCAGCCATTGTCACCAGGAACGCCTGAGTCCATTTACGGCATCTGGTATAAGCGCTGTCCAACACCGCTCCCCAGAACAACCACAAAAACAGCACCAACATTCCACCGTACCAGGGTACTTCCACGGTAAAACGATATAGCAGCGACAGAGGCAGCGACAACAGGTAATTCATATATATTACATGGGCATCCGGACTGCCTGTAACTGCACCGGACAGAATAGACGCAATATATCTGTCATCATTCGTTTCAAAATAAATACAGGTTCTGCACCATACAATTGCCAGCAATGCCGCAGATACCGACAGCGACACAAATACTCTGCAGACTCGTTCTCTCTTCCGTGTTTTTTTATCCTTTTCCAACACAATCACTCTGTCTTTCTTTACACTATTCCAATCATATTTATCTTTCAGCGCGCTCATCGGATTTCATGTTCCGTCTTCTTCTGCGGCGGCCCAAACAGCAGCACGATCATCCGAAACACCAGCCAGCCTATGACGGTTCCCAGCACATTGGTCAGGATATCGTCGATCTGAAAAAATCCCCGTCTCGTCACCAGCTGCAGAAACTCAATCCCAAAGCTTGTAACCGCGCCAAACAACGTACACTTCCACAACTTTTTTGCCCATTTGAAATTCCAGCTGCACAGAAAACCATAAGGAATGAATAAAAGCACATTTTCCACTACAAAGGCATTGTTTCTGTCATTAATCCCCCAGGTGGAAAACAGATCCATGTCTATCACACCCTTGCTGCTTCCGCTTTCCCTGGATAAAAAGGTAATCATCAAAAGCACGGCCAGGTAGATCCCGAAAATGACCACCGGAACCCAGGACAACGGCTCTTTTTGCTTCTTTCTGCGCTGCCTGTTGATCAGCCAGACGATGAAAACCGCCACGGGAACTCCCAGCGCCAGCCCGTAGGGAAGATACCGCACCGCCCGCGAAAGATCGCTGTATATATATTTTAACATGAAAAACTCCTCTGTTCGTAACTATCCCATTTTTCTCCCGCTTGTTCCCACCTGTCCTTTTCCTCAAACAGCCTGTCATTCATCCACGCAACCGCGTCCGTCACGCCGTCCTCGTCAAAGGAAAACTCTGCCCGCTCCTTCTCCTCCTCCGGTGTGGTAAAAAAATTGAAGGGCTCGGGCCAGACGGTACAGCCAAGTCTCTTCCCGCCGTCCGCACCCATTATGCCCTCCAGACGATAGCGCATCCCCTGATGGCAGCCCGTAAACTCTGTTTTTTTCAGATATTCCATAGACAGGATATCACTGCGTTTCACCATAGCCCAAACCTCTCTCTATCAGTATTAGTATATACCATAGAAAGCATACTTGCCAAGGGCTAAATGTGATTGCTCATCTCCTTTTTCAGCTGCCGCATGATCTTTTTTTCCAACCGTGATATGTAGGACTGGGAAATCCCCAGAAGCGTGGCTACCTCCTTCTGCGTCATCTCCCTGCCTTCCCTGCTTCCCAGGCCGAAGCGCATATTGATAATCATCCGCTCCCGGTCGGACAGCTTGCTGATGGCTCCCAGCAGAAGCTTGCGCTCCACCTCGTTTTCGATATCCCGGTAGATCACATCCTCCTCCGTCCCTAGAATATCCGACAGCAGAAGCTCATTTCCGTCCCAGTCCACATTCAGCGGCTCATCCAGGGAAACCTCCTGCTTATGCCTGCTGTTCCTGCGCAGATACATCAGGATTTCATTTTCAATGCATCTGGACGCGTAGGTGGCAAGCTTGATGTTTCTCTCCGGATTGAAGGTATTGATGGACTTGATCAGCCCTATGGTTCCGATAGAAATCAAATCCTCCACGCCCACCCCTGTGTTGTCAAATTTCTTTGCTATGTAGACTACCAGCCGCAGATTGTGTTCGATCAGCGTCGCCTTTGCCTCGGCGTCCACCTCCGTTCCCAGATCGTTTATCACCTGACTCTCCTGCTCCAGCTCCAGCGGCGGCGGCAGTACCTCCGCACCGCCGATATAATGAATCTCTCCCTTTTTCCGCAGAAGCACATTTTCTCTGCGTATAATCTTAAACTGCATTTTTCCCGGTATTGCCACTTTCAGAATCATATATCCTCACATTCTGTCCCTTTTGGGACTTCCCCGCATTTTTCTCCCACAGGAGCCGGGGATTTACAATCATTTTAATGGAATCCGCCTCTCCACCCTCCGACGCCGATATGCCTTCGGGACTCGCGGCGATATACACATTTCGGAATACCTTACAGATCCCCTCTGTCTCCAGCCGCAGTTCCGGCAGCAGATATCCCTCCAAAATGCCCTTCTTTTTACCGATGCTGTGATAGGGAATGACACGGAACCCCGGTCCTCCGGTTTCCCAGAGGCTTCTGAGCACCGCCTCTTCCACCACCGACACCGGTTTCCCGCTGACAGGCTCCATAAGGCTGTTTCCGGAATCAATAAGCGCCGTGACAGTAACCTTCGTCTCCTCACAGACCAGAGTCGCCTGGCAGACATAGTTCTCCTGTTCCGCCCTCCGCCGGGAACGGCCCAAAAAGAGAAAAAGAATGCCTCCCACTCCCAGAATGCCGAAAATGCCGGTCAGACTTTTCCCCGCAAAATGCAGGCGGCGGATCAGAAAGAGCAATCCGCCTCCGATGCAGAAGGAATAAATCAACATTTTTTCCGCAAGCTTCAGAAAATTTCTCAACCCCTTTACGCGAAACGCTATCAGAATCATTCCGAAGGCGCCTGCCGCCCCCAGAATCAGTCTGAACCACACGGCTCCCCTCCATATCAGAAGAAGCAGATAGCTTCCTCCTCCGAATGCCGCTCCCGCAATCAGACGCCCCGGCGTGGCAGTGCGGAGCGAACTGCGGTTCACAAGTATCAGCAGATAGAGGTTCATCACGAAGTTAATCAGAAACAGACTGTCAACATACAACTCATAGCGCATAGGCATCATCCTTTTCATAATGATTATAAGGGGCTGCGCGTATGGAATTTGTCAAAAAGGGGGCAGAAAAGAAGTGATTTATTCGACAAAAAAACAGGTGAACTGTCTTCACCTGTTTTGTAAATCCGCTGTATTATGATGTGGTATAAAAAAAGTTGACAGCCCATTCTCAAGGATTTGAGATATAATCA
>CAJUJU010000071.1 GCA_910586835.1 uncultured Acetatifactor sp. | reverse complement strand
CGATCAGAAGCCAACAGGTGGCCGACGCCTTTGCCAGTCTGCCGGAGCAGGAGCAAAGCATTTTATTTTTGCGGCTGGTTCTGGATTTGACAGACAGCGAGATTGGCAAGGCCTTGGGACTGTCCCGGAGTGCCGTCCAGCGGCGCAGAACAAAATCGCTGAATATCCTGCGGACAAAGCTGACCGGCCCGGAGGAATACTTTATGAAAGCCTTTCAGCTCCCTGGCGGCTCGAAAGACCCTGCTTTTTTTTGATTCCGACGTACAGCTGAGCCACCTCGGCGCCGTCCCTGTCCCCGGTGTTTCTGATCTCAAAGGACATGCCTCTGTCGTCTGTCTTCAGATCAGAGTAAGAAAAGGAGGTGTAGGACAGGCCGTACCCAAAGGGATAGCGTACCCGGATCTGTGCGGAATGGTAATAGCGATATCCCACAAAGATACTTTCTCTGTACTCGGCGGTTCGTTCCGGCCCCGGAAAGTATCCATACGACGGCGTATCCTCATAGCGAAGGGGCCAGGTTTCGCTCAGACGGCCGGACGGACATATTTTTCCCAGCAAAATTTCCAATACGGCGGAAGCTCCTGCCTGTCCTCCCAGCTGCCCGTACACTATCCCGCTGCAGTAGTTTTCCCACCAAAGATCCACGGCGGCTCCGGCGGATAACAGAACTACGATGTTCGGATTGACCTCGTACAATTTTTGCAGGAGCAGGATCTGTTCCTCCGGAATCGCCAGATTTTTCCGATCCCGGCCCTCCAGCTCCGAACATTCGTCCAGACCCATGCAGTAGAGGATTAGCTCGGATTTCTCGGCAAGAGATAATGCTTTCCGTTCCTTTGCCGGATCTCTTTTCCGGCCGGGCGTATATCCTGCCGCATATCCCGTATATCGGGGCAGATAGTTTCCGATCACCTGAGAAAGGCTCTCCAGACGGGAGGGATTGATTGCGGAAGAACCTGCCCCCTGATATCTGGGGGAGCTTCCGAAGGCGCCGATCAACGCGGCTCTGGTATTTTCCGAAAGGGGCAGCAGCCGGGAGGGCTTTCCCTGGTTTTTCAGCAGCACAACACTTTGAGCCGCAGTCTTGCGGGCCAGGATATGATGCTTTTCGGGATCGTATCCGGCGGCGCGATTCTTCCTTCCCGGCGCTGTTTTCCGCTGCAGTTCCAGCGTATCCTCCACACATTGTTCCAAAGCCTCCATGGGCAGCCTGCTGTCAAGGACAGCCTGCACGATTTCGTGAACCGGAACATATCCGGCTCCGGGCATAGACAGGTCGGAACGGCAGGCGGCGCCTTTTGCGGGATCGTTGCAGCCGCCCCAGTCGGTTACTACAAAGCCGTCATATTTCCATTCTTTTCTGAGGATTTCCAGGAGCAGATGAGTGTTTTCATTGGCATAGCTGCCGTTCACTTTATTGTAACTGGTCATGATAGCATGGGCTCCGCCTTCCTTCAGGGCGATCTCGAATCCGGTCAGATACAGCTCTCTGAGGGCTCGCTCGTCCAGAACGGAATCCACGGTCATTCTGTGCAGTTCCTGGCTGTTGACGGCGAAATGCTTCGGACATGCGGATATTCCGGTGCTCTGAATTCCTCGGATGAAGGCTGCGGCCTCTTTTCCGGACAGAAAGGGATCCTCGGAAAAATATTCAAAGTTTCTTCCTCCCGCAGGATTTCTTCTGATGTTCAGCCCGGGACCGAGAAGGACATCCACGCCAAGTGTCCGGGCCTCTTCCCCCAGCGCCTGCCCCACCCGGTACAGCAGCGCCTCGTCCCAGCTGCAGGCCAGAGCGGAGAGCGCCGGAAAACAGGTGGCTGGAACGGATGCGTTCAGACCCAGATGATCCCCCTTGCCCCGCTGCCGCCGCACTCCGTTGGGGCCGTCTGAAAATACCAGAGCTTCGATTCCAAGACGGCGGATTTCTCTCGTGGTCCATTCCGATGCCCCGTTCAGCAAAGCTGCTTTTTCCTCCAGGGACATCCGGGAAATGATGTTCCCATGTTTCCATTCTGTTGTCATTTGGTATCCTCTTTTCTTTTGATAGTGTCTTTCTTATCGCCGGCACGGAAGATAAATTTCATGATTGGGAAAAAGACCCAGAACGAGATAACACAATTAATCAGCATGGTGACGATATCGCCGGCCAGGGTTCCGCCGTCTTTTCCGAAGCGGAAGACCAGAAAGCGGTAGATATAAGGTTTGTACAGGCCGTTCAGCGCGGAGGCTCCGGAAGAGATGAGCAGCCATGCGGCAAAATACCACAGCGCCGCCTTCAGGATGCTGACCTGGGATCGGAATGTGATTCTGCGCTGGAGAAAAAAATTGATGATCTGAGCTGCGAGGAGTGTGAGTTCCACGGCGAGAAAATAGGCCATGCCGCCTCCGCCGCCCTCGCTCAGCGCGCCGCCTGCGTAATCGATCAGAAAGATTCGCTTTCCTTCCGGGCTTTGCCCTAAAGGAAACAGCTGCAATGGTATTTCGGCCAGTCCGGTAAGACCGAACAGATGCTTTAACAGGGGCATCAAGGCCAGCTGCAGCAAGGTTACACCGTTGCTTATGATAAAAAAAAGAAACAGCTGCCGGAGCGTCGTTTTTTTCTGATTCATAGTCCTGCCTCCTTTGGATCATGAAGTGATCCTGTTCTTGGCATCATTTTATCACGGCTTTTTCCGCATTTAACGGCTCAGCACAACCTGCTCGGTTAACGGCACAAAATGCACGTTTTCATTGCATTCGCCTTCTCTTTCCTTTATAATAAATACTTGTCGGACAGGAACAGTTGTGAGACCGAAGGAGGATTTATATGATAGAGTTATTGCAGGGCGGCGCCTGGCTGGTAAACGGGGAGGAAATCATAGTCGATGCCCCGGACGCACAGGCGGCGATTGAGAGTAAGACAGGGAAAAAGACAACGAGGGAGGAGGCGGCAAAAAATACCATTGCCTACGGTATTCTGGAAAGCCATAACACCTCCGAAAGCATGGAAAAGCTGAAGATTCGGTTTGACAAGCTGACAAGCCATGACATTACCTTTGTGGGAATCATCCAGACCGCAAGGGCGTCCGGACTTGAGAAATTTCCCATGCCCTATGTGCTGACAAACTGCCACAATTCTCTGTGCGCGGTGGGCGGCACCATCAATGAGGATGACCACATGTTTGGATTGACCTGCGCCAAAAGGTACGGCGGAGTCTATGTGCCTCCTCATCAGGCGGTTATTCATCAGTTTGCCAGAGAGATGCTGGCCGGCGGCGGCAGGATGATCCTGGGATCCGATTCCCATACCAGATACGGCGCGCTGGGCACCATGGCCATGGGGGAGGGCGGACCTGAGCTGGTAAAGCAGCTGCTGAACCAGACTTACGATATCAATATGCCGGGTGTGGTGGGCGTGTATCTCACCGGCGCTCCCGTGAAGGGCGTGGGCCCGCAGGACGTTGCGCTTGCCATTATCGGCGCTGTATTTAAAAACGGCTATGTGAAAAACAAGGTGATGGAGTTTGTGGGCCCCGGCGTTGCGTCCCTGAGCGCGGATTTCCGAATCGGCATCGATGTCATGACCACGGAGACCACCTGTCTGTCCTCCATCTGGAAGACGGACGCGGAAATCGAAGCATTTTATGAGATTCATGGCCGCAAGGAAGAGTACCGGGAGCTGAACCCGGGTGAGGTTGCTTACTATGACGGGCTGATTAAGGTAGACCTTTCCCGGATCCGCCCCATGATCGCCATGCCCTTTCATCCCAGCAATACCTACACCATAGAGGAGCTGAATGCAAATCTCATGGATATTCTGGAGGAGACGGAGAAGCGCGCCCGGGTGAGCCTGGACGGCGCGGTGGAGTTCAGCCTGAAAAATAAGGTGAAGAACGGCAGGTTCCTGGTAGATCAGGGAATTATAGCGGGCTGTGCCGGAGGCGGCTTCGAGAATATCTGTGCGGCTGCGGATATCCTGAAGGGCAGCAATATCGGCTCCGACGGCTTTACGCTCAGCGTATATCCCGCTTCCATGCCTGTGTACATGGAGCTGATCCGAAACGGATGTGCGGCGACGATTCTGGAGACGGGAGCCGTGATGAAGACGGCGTTCTGCGGCCCTTGCTTCGGCGCGGGGGACACGCCGGCGAACAATGCCTTCAGCATCCGGCATTCCACCAGGAATTTCCCCAACCGTGAGGGAAGCAAGCTGCAGAACGGACAGATTTCCTCCGTGGCCCTGATGGATGCACGCTCCATTGCGGCTACGGCGGCAAACCGGGGTGTGTTGACTCCCGCAACGGACTTTGACGGGGAGATCGGAAAATACAAATATCATTTTGACAGTAAAATATATGCCAACCGTGTGTTTGACTCCCACGGTGCGGCTGACCCTGACACGGAAATCCAGTTCGGCCCCAACATTAAGGACTGGCCTGCCATGGGCGAACTGCCGGAGAACCTGGTGCTTCAGGTAGTCAGCGAGATCCATGACCCGGTGACTACCACGGATGAGCTGATTCCCTCCGGCGAGACCTCTTCCTACCGCTCCAATCCGCTGGGGCTGGCGGAGTTTACCTTAAGCCGCAAGGATCCGGAGTATGTGGGACGGGCGAAGGCAATCCGCGCACTGGAGGAGGAACGCAGCAGAGGGGGACATCCCTGCCAGGTGCTTCCCGCCATCCGGGAGGTGATGAATCCCATCAAGGAGCGTTTCCCGGGGGTCAGCCATGTGAACACGGGCTTTGGTTCCACGATCTTTGCGGTGAAGCCGGGGGATGGTTCCGCCAGGGAACAGGCGGCTTCCTGTCAGAAGGTGCTGGGGGGCTGGGCAAATATTGCAAACGAATACGCCACCAAGCGTTACCGCTCCAACTTGATCAACTGGGGGATGCTGCCTTTCCTGATTGCGGAGGGGGAGCTGCCCTTCCGGAATCTGGATTACCTGTTTATTCCCGGCATCAGGAAGGCTGTGGCGGAGAAGACAGAGGTCATCGATGCTTATGTGGTGAAGGACGGGGCATTAAAGGGATTTACGCTGAAGCTGGGGGAGCTTACCGACGAGGAGCGGCAGATCATCCTGAAGGGGTGCCTGATTAACTACAATCGGGTGGGGTGAGAATCGAAATCGTGGTATTAATACTGAAATTTTTTCTTGCGGGTACGGGATGGATGTGTTATATTAGAATCATATAGAAGGGAAACCAGAAAGCGGCTACCCTAAGTACACACTGTTATATGTCAACAGCCGTCACTATTGCAGTAGTGGCGGCTATTTTCCCTTTCTTTTGAAGATTGTATAACACAATCCCACAAGCGTGATAATGAATATTCCGGTTTGAAGCAGGTCAGAATAGGTTATCATCACTGGCATCCCTCCTTTCTGAAATAGGGAGGGTTTTCCCGCCGAAAAGGAGGCAGCCGCCTGGCATTTTGGTTTCCTCATACGAAAAGTATATCATGTTATACATACGAGATCAAGAAAAAGAATGCAGAATTTACGCCCGCAGGAGCGGGCAGGGAGGTACATTATGGAATTCAACAAAACCGTGTCCAACCCCATGCTGGTGGGATGCGTTCAGCTGATGAGAGCGGAGGATACTCCGGAGCACAGAAACATGTTTGTGGCAGAGCTTGTAAAGGCGTCTTTTCAGGCTCCGGCCATCATCGAGCCGGCGCCTGTGGAGGATGAGGAGGGCAGGCTGGTTTTGGCGTCCGGCAGCATGATTCAGTTTCCCATGCTGTCTACGCCGGACGGGAAGCGATTTTTTATGGGCTTTACCGATGCGGTGGAGTACCGGAAGTGGGCGGAAAAAAACAACAATCTGCCCTTTTTTGCCCTGCGGTTTGACGACTATGCAAATATGCTGTTTCGGAAGGATTCTCAGGGGAATGCCAGTCCTGCCCTGGGCGTTGTGCTCAACCCGCTGGGGGAGAACATCGTGATCCCCAGGGAGATGGTGGCCGGAATCATGGCCGCAAGGATGGGACAGATGCAGCAGATGGTCAGAAGGCCTGCGGCAAAGAACCCGGCCGGAGTCGGTGAACCGGATACAAAATCCTGATAAAACCTAAAGTAAACAGTATTTCTGCCGATATAGTTGATACAGGGGGGCGGTTCGGCCAACTGCCACTGAGTATGAACATATGGACCACGGACGGTATTTCAGCGAGAAAGGGAGATTCTCGCCGTATGCCGTCTTTTTTTCGGTTAAGCTGACGAGCGCCGAAGGTGGGGGCAGGAGGATAATACTTGAGAATTGATTCCAGTACAATAGGAATGGAATCCGCCAGAAGCTACAAAGCTTCCAATACGACAGCCAGAAGATTTACGATAATGGATTATCAGAGCAGGCTGAATCAGGGAAATCAATCTCTGAATGCCGCAGTCGGCGGCAATACGGGAAATACCGCAAATGCGGAACAAAATACATCAAAAGAAAAGGCGGAGGGATCCGGCGAGAAGAGCGTCACTACCATGCAGGAATGGCAGACCAGATTTCAGTCCACGGTCTCCAATGTATCGGTTCGCAGCTCTGTCAGCCAGTCTCTCATGGAGCTGAGGGAGCAGACCATCCGCTATATATTTGACATGTTATTTGGGGCCAGAAGAACCCAGTTTGGCAGATGGTCGCAGATGAACGGTTTTCGGACGGACGATGCGCAGACCGGAGGTGCGCAGAGCGGGACAGAGAGCACCGGAGGCACAAACAACACTTCGAATACAAACGGAAACGGGGTGTTTGACCAGTTGCTGGCGTCGAACCAGCGGCCTTTGACCAGCAGCATGAAGGTGCTTAACTTCAGCCATGAAACCTTCTTTGCTGAGACGGAAAGCGCAAGCTTCTCCACGGTGGGAACGGTAAAGACTGCGGACGGCAGGGAGATCAGTTTTAATGTCAACGTGGGCATGAGCAGGGAATTCCAGCAGTACTACAGGGAGGATCTGGAGCTGGCATCCTTTACCATGTGTGATCCGCTGGTGATCAATCTCGACACGGATGTGGCACAGTTGGAGGATCAGACCTTTTATTTTGACATTGACGCCGACGGGGAACTGGATGAAATTTCCAGCCTTGGCGCAGGGAGCGGTTATCTGGCGCTGGATAAGAACGGCGACGGAATCATCAATGACGGCAGCGAATTGTTCGGCACCTCCAGCGGCAACGGTTTTGCGGATCTTGCAAAATATGATGAGGACGGAAACGGCTGGATTGATGAAAACGATGCGATCTGGGACAAATTAAAAATATGGACGAAGGACGAAAACGGAAATGATGTTCTGTATCGTCTGGCAGATAAAGGCGTGGGCGCCATCTGTCTGCAGAATGTGTCCACTGATTTTACGCAGAAGGGCGCTTCCGGACAGACCTTGGGCGCAATCCGCAACACGGGAGTATTTCTGTATGAAAACGGAAATGTGGGAACAGTGCAGCATGTGGATGTGGCAAAATATGACAAAGGCGCATAAAGTACTTTAATATGGAAAAAACGCAGGCGGCAGAGTTCGCCTGCGTTTTTTGCTTTACGCAAAATAAAATGGCTGAATACTTTCTTTTGTTTCGGGAAAAATGATTGTGAAGAAACAGTTCTTACAATGTATTTTCAGCGAAAAAGGAAGGAAAGCGGCCATGAGAAGAAATAGAAAAAATAATGCAAAAAAGGAAAGAATCGTCATGCTTGCCTCGTCGGCTTTTGTGCTTACAGCGTTGACTATGACAGGCATCTATATGCAGACCAGAGAGGAAGAAAACAGGGATGACGGATATACCCTTGATTTTACCGCTCTGGATGATCATTCGGAGAGCATATTGGAGGAGATCGCGGAAAACAATGCGCAGGAGGGACTGATAGACTTCCCTGCGGGGGAAGGGCTTGCCCTGTCGGAACAGGGGGGACTGGAGGACGATCTGGATTATATGCCCATGGAGGTAGACTCCGGAAAGGTGGAGATTCCAGGTCTGACGGATACCGTTTCGCCCGAGGAAAAGCCGGAGGACGGCGCAGAGAAGGAAAAGGACGGGGACGAGCAGAAGAATCAGGGGTCATCCCAGGAGGCGGCAGTGCCGGACGCCCAGGTTACGCAGGAACAGCCTGCAGAGCCGGAAGACCAGGTCGCGCAGGAACAGCCCATGGAGCCGGAACAGCCCGTACAGCCTGCGCCTGATAACAGCCAGAATGCGGCGGACACAACAGAACTGCATTTTGCGCAGAGCGAGGGACTGCGGCGCCCTCTGGAGGGAGAGATCCTGATTCCCTACAGCATGGATAAAAGTGTGTATTTTGCCACGCTGGGGCATTATGCTTACAATTCGGCCGTGATGATCGTGGCACAGGAAGGGATGAATGTGTCCGCCTGCGCCGATGGTAAGGTAGTGGATATCTCTGAGGATTACAAGTTTGGCAAGTTGGTTACCATGGATCTGGGAGACGGTTATTTGATCACCTACGGACAATTAAAGGACATTAACGTGAGTCTGGGAAGTTATGTGAACGAAGGGGACTCCGTGGGTACGGTTGCGCAGCCTACCAGATCTTTTTGCAGAGAGGGCACAAATCTGTACCTGAAACTTACGGCCAACGGTGAAGAGATGGATCCGGAACCACTGTTCCGCTAGGAGGACGGAGACGTATGTATATTGTAGGCGGAACGATCAAGACAATGGCGGAAGGGGACATCCGGGACGGATGTATCCGCATTGCGGAAGGCAAAATAGCGGAGATCGGCAGGCGGGATGAAATCAGGATTCATCCCGCCGCTTGCGAGCGGGTTATTGAGGTGAAAGACGGGCTGATTATGGCCGGTATCATTGAGGCTCACTGCCATATGGGGATCACGGAGGAGAAAAAGGGGATGGAGGGGGACGACTGTAATGAGACAGTAAACCCGATCACTCCCTATCTGCGTGCCATTGACGCCGTCAATACCATGGACGCTGCCTTTGACGATGCGGTCAGGGCAGGAATCACCTCGGCCATGATAGGCCCCGGCAGCTCCAACGTGGCAGGCGGCCAGTTTGCTTTTTTAAAGACCAGGGGCCGCAGGGTGGACGACCTTATAGTAAAGGCACCCGCCGCCATGAAGGTGGCCTTTGGAGAGAATCCCAAGGTAAATTATTCCGGGCAGGGCAAGAGCCCTTCCACCCGGATGGCCATTGCCGCGATGCTGAGAGAGGAACTGAATAAAGCGAAGGCATATGCCCACAGGCGGAAGACGGCACAGGAGAAGGGTGAGTATTTTGAGGAAGACTTTACGATGGAGTGCTGGCTTCCCGTGCTGAACCGGGAGATTCCGCTGAAGGCGCATGTGCACCGGGTGGACGATATTTTTACTGCCATACGGATTGCCAGGGAATTTGATCTGCGCATGACATTGGATCACTGTTCCGAGGGACATCTGATTGCGGAAGAGCTGGCGGCGGAGGGATTTCCGGCCATTGTGGGGCCTGACCTTGCAAGCCGCAGCAAGATTGAGGTGCAGAACATGGCCTTTAAGACGGTTGGGGTGCTGAACCGGGCGGGCGTGCTGACAGCCATCACCACGGATCACCCGGTTTCGCTGATCGCATCGCTGCCCATCTGCGCGGGGCTTGCGGTAAAGGCAGGGCTGCCCCTGGAGGAAGGATATCGTGCCATCACCGTCAACGCGGCGCGGGTCTGCGGAGTGGAGGACAGGGTGGGAAGCCTGGAGGTGGGAAAGGATGCTGATATCGCCGTCTTTTCGGGCAATCCCATGGAAATTTTCACCAGGACTCTGTACACGATCATAGACGGAAATATTGTATATGAATCGGGCGAATAAGATTGCGTTCCCGCGGTATTGCGTTTATAATAGTCAGGTAGTGAAAAGAGCCTGGAGGCGGGAGGAGCCATTGAGAAGATACGGAGGATTCTTTCTGTTTTCTGTCTGTGCGCTGACGGCCGGTTTGCTTGCCGGATGCGGAGCGGAACAGGAGACGGAAGATGAAAAAAATCCATATGCGGGGATCACGGCCATGGAGGGTACTCCTGTGGTGGATTATACGGTTCCCAGGCAGTTCCCGAATATCATGGCGGCCAGAGGTTACTCTCTGGGCGGCGAGATGGACGCTGCGGTGAAGGGGCACAGACTGCCCGGACAGTTCCGGCTGGTGGACGCCGCAACGGGTGAAATCGTGTATACCGGAGAAGTGGAGGATGTGGCCTACAGCGAGGAGCTGGGGCTCTATTCCGGACAGCTGGAATTTGACGACTTCCAGAGGGAGGGAACCTATTATCTGGAGTGTGATATCGTGGGGCAGTCCCTGGACTTTGAGATCCGGCAGCGTCTGTATGAGGATTTGTTTGCGGAAACCTGTGAAGAACTGATGGAAAACTGCCGCAGGAGGACGCTGCCCCTGAGGGATGCCGTTGCGCTGCTGGAGGCATATGAGTGGTACGGCAGTCTTTTTCCGGATGACGACGGGGACGAAGTCGCAGATGTGCTGAAGGAACTTCGCGGCTGGGTTTCCCACATGGAGGAAAACGGCTTGGAAACCGGCGAGGAGCCGCTTTATGCCGCGCTGCTGGCAAAATTCAGCTATCTGTATCAAAAGTCTGACCACGAGTATGCCACCGACTGCCTGAAGCGGGCATCTACCGTCTTCGGTCAGATTCAGACCGCAATGGGCAGGGACGCCGATACTTTTTTTGCACTGACAGAGTTATATCGGGCAACAGGGCTGTATACATACAGAAATCAGATTGCGGATTACAAAAGCTTTTTTGAAAACAACAGCAGTTACCTGGAAGAGAACGGTTATCTGTACGCCATTATGACTTATATGTCTACCAGGCAGAGGGTGGATGTGGAGCTGTGCGAGGAATTTATGGGAAACCTGATGAACCGGAGCGAGGAGGTCTCCAACCGTTACGCGGACATGATACATCCGGTGGCATCAAAGAACAACGGCTCCGAAGATATCCTGAAATGCGCGGTGGAACTGTCATGTGCAAACTATATCATGAATAACTATCAATATACAAGGATTGCGGAGGAGTTTTTTCATTATTTGATGGGACAGAACCCGGAGTCCGTCTGCTTTTATGAGGAAGATGAGAATCGGGGCGGTTATCTGCTGCTGTTGGCACAGCTGGCGGTACGGCCTGAAACGTGAGAAAGGAATGGAAGAGGAAGAGATGAAAATTGTGGTTTTGGCAGGTGGAACCAGTACGGAGCGGGATGTCTCCTTAAGCTCCGGCAGCATGATATACAAAGCGCTGAAGAGAAGAGGACATCAGGCGATCCTTCTGGATGTGTACCTGGGGTACGAGGGGGAGACCGGGGATATTTTTGAAAGAGAGTGGGACTTTGCCGCGGAAATCGGCAGCGTGGGAGAGAAAAATCCTGATCTGGAGGAGATCAGGGCAATGAGAAAGGACGGCGGGAAGAGCTTTTTCGGACCCCATGTCCTGGAGCTCTGCCAGCGCGCAGACTGTGTTTTCATGGCCCTTCACGGAGCCAACGGCGAGGACGGCAAGATTCAGGCCTGCTTTGAGCTGATGGGTATTTGCTATACGGGAGCGGACTTTGTCAGCTCGGCCATGGCTATGGATAAGGGGATTACCAAGGATCTGTTCCGGGCATATCAGATTCCCACGCCCGCGGGAATCCGCATGAAGAAGGGGGAGACGGAAGAGCAGAAGGTTCCGTTTCCCTGCATCGTAAAGTCCTGCTGCGGCGGCTCCAGCGTGGGAGTGTGCATCGCCCGCAGCGAAGAGGAGTATGAGGCGGCAAAAGCGGAGGCGTTCCGCTATGACGACGAGGTGGTGATCGAGCAGTACATAGAGGGCCGGGAGTTTTCGGTGGGCGTCATGGACGGAAAGGCTTTTCCCGTCATCGAGATTGCGCCCAAGGCAGGCTTCTATGACTATAAAAACAAGTATCAGGCGGACAGTACGGTGGAGACCTGCCCCGCCCATATCCCCGAGGAGAAGACAAGACAGCTGCAGGAGATTGCAGAGAAAGTGTTCCGGGTGCTGCGGCTGAATAATTATGCCCGGATGGATTTCAGAATGAACCATGGCGGGGAGATCTTTTGCCTGGAAGCAAATACGTTGCCCGGGATGACTCCTACCTCGCTCCTTCCCCAGGAGGCGGCGGCGGTAGGAATCGATTTTGAGGAGCTTTGCGAAAGGATTCTGGCCTGCGCGTTTCGGACCAGATAACAGGTGGCCGGAGATGCGAAGCACAGGAAAGTAAGCTTTCAAACCATGGATTGATGGATGCAAGGGGGATGGAAAGGATGGATCTTACAGGGAAGGAGATAGCAGAAGCGTGCGGTGGAAGGCTTTTCCCGGGAGAGAATACAGACAGTGACAGATGTGTCACATCTGTTGTGATTGATTCCCGCCTGGTGGAGGAGGGCAGCGTTTTCCTTGCCACTGTGGGGGAACGTGTGGACGGACACAGATTTATCAGCCAGGTATTTGAGAAAGGAGCCGCCCTGGCGGTGACGCAGAAGACACCGGAGCAGGTGCAGCAGGAGACGGGAGTGGACTGCTCCGGCTGGGGCTGTTATCTTCTGGTGGAGGATACCCTGCAGGCCCTGCGGGACATTGCGGCCGCCTACCGGAAGAAGACGGGGATCCCTGTGGTGGGTATCACGGGAAGCGTGGGGAAGACCAGCACCAAGGAGTTTGTGGCCGGGGTGCTGTCGGAAAAATACCGGGTGTTAAAAACGGAGGGAAATTTTAACAACGAAATCGGCGTTCCGCTGACGCTGCTTCGTATCAGACCGGAGCATGAGCTGGCTGTGGTGGAGATGGGCATCAGCGATTTTGGGGAGATGCACCGGCTGAGCAGGATGGCACAGCCTGACATATGTGTCATAACCAACATCGGACAATGTCACCTGGAAAATCTGAAATCCAGAGACGGGATTTTGAAGGCGAAATCCGAAATTTTCGACTATATGGCTCCGGACGGGGAAATCTGTTTCAACGGCGAGGACGACAAGCTGAGGACAGTGACCTGTGTGAAAGGGCATAAGCCCCACTTTTTCGGGTTGGGCGGCAGTTCGGGACAGGAGGTGTCGGCAGGGCAGATTCAGAGCCGGGGACTCTGGGGGAGCGATGCGGTATTAACCTTTGACGGGGAAGGTGACGGTTCCGGCCCCCGGCAGCTGAAGGTGCATGTGCCGCTGCCGGGGGAGCATATGGTACTGAATGCGGCGGCAGCCGCCTGTGTGGGCAGGCTGCTTGGTCTGACAGAGGACGAGATTGCATCGGGAATTGAGCGTGTCAGGGCGGTGAGCGGACGGAGCAATCTGCTCCGGCTGGAGCGCTACACGGTGATCGACGACTGCTATAACGCAAATCCTGTTTCCATGCGTGCGGCGATCGACCTGCTGTCTCTGGCGGATACCGAGAAGGTGGCTGTCCTGGGAGATATGTTTGAGCTGGGGGAGCATTCCGACGCGCTTCACGCGGATGTCGGAGAGTACGCGGCAAGGAAGGGCATTGACAGGATACTGTGTGTGGGAGAGCAGGCGGCGCATCTGTTTAAGGCGGCGTCGGATCACGCGGAGGACACAAGGCAGATTGCACATTTTCCAACCAGGGACGCGCTGCTTTCAGTGCTTGCCGAAAAGAGGCAGGAATACATTCCCGACGGCTGTACGGTGCTGCTGAAGGCTTCTCACGGCATGGAGTTCGGGAAGGTGCTGGAGTATTTGAAAGAGCAGGGCGGTTCCGAAGCGGCAAGGCATAACAGCAGTTTGTTAGACACACATATATTATAGAGCCCACGGGGCAGTTTTCCCGCTTTTTGTCGACTGTCTACCGTCTCCTGCCGGAGGCCTTGGCCTTGGGCTCCGCCTTTTTGGCCTCCATTTCCGCTTCCTTTTCGGCGTTTTTACGCACCGTCTCCCGAAGCTGCTCCGACCTTGTCTCCCGCTTAATCTCTGCCTTAATCTCCTTTTTTGACATGATTTGAAGCCCGTTCTGATAGGTCTTTGGATCAAAGGAGACCTGCATATGCTTTCCCAATTCTCCCGCCCGCAAAGCTTTCCCTATGGCGGCGGCATAGGTTTTATCCGTATCCAGCCTTTCTCCTATCTCCTCCTGAACCTGTTTGTTACCGGCCAACGCGCTGTTGACTCCCCAAAACTCTACCGATTGGCCCAGCTCAGTGATTTTGGCGCCGGGACGCTCCTGGAGCCTCCGGGCATAGAGATTTCTGGTATACTCCCAACGCGCCACATTCAATACAGGATTTTTTCGGTTCCCCTCCCTGTATTCTATGGGCGCTTTCAGAGCTTTCTCGGCCACATCCATATAGGCCGATACGCTGTCAGCGGCGAAAAAGAGCCGATCCAGAGTCTCCCTCCCTTTGCCGGGCGCATCCTGTTCCGCAACCTCCTCCATCTCCTTTTTGATACGTCCGACCTCCTGCCCCAGGTCAAAATTCACCTGGGCAGCAAACCGCAAGGATGCACCCGCTCCCTGGCCTGTGAAATCTTCTCATATTCCACAGCTTTAGCCGCCTTTTCCTGATAGAAGCCATGCTTGGAAAAATGACGCTCCCAGGCGTTTAAGGTCACCTTTTTAACCGGCGAGGGCTTATACCCGGTCTTGGTGATCTGCACCGGCTCCTTGGGTATCTTCCCTGTCTGCCTTTTTCCGCATTCCATTGTTCCCAGGTTGTACTCTTATGAACCGTTCCCTCGTCCAGATCTTTCTTAAACCTCTCCCGCATCATATCTGACACAAGTCTGCCGCCCACGATCAGCAGATCCCCCGTTTCACACAGCCAAAAGTATCCCGTTCCACCTTGTCAAAAAGCGGGGACAAAACCCGGTCCGCCGTGGCGGCGCTGTAACGGTCCATCATATCCTTCACAGCATCCGCACTGGCCACGTCCTGGGGCGCTTTCGCCGGCTCCATTCCCCGGCTGCTGTTACTATCTGCGCCTGCCGGGGGTCTTGGCCGCCTTTTCCTGGGCCTTTTGTTTTTCCCTGGCAGCCTTCTCCTGAGCCTTCTGTTCCTCCTTGACCTGTTTCTCGGCTTCCTCCGCCTCGTTTTTTTGCACCGTCTTCTGCAGTCTGACGTTCCTGGCAGCCGCCTTTTCGATCCTCTCGGAATCTATCCGGAAAGTGGTATTGGCGGTCTTGCTGTCAAAGGTAATCTTTATTCTCTTTCCCAGCTCCCCGCCTGAGATTGCCTTACCCACCGATGCCGCAAATTCTTCATCCGTTGTCAATCTTTGATCCATCTCCTGAAACGCCGAATCTTTCCTCACCAGGCTGTCCACCGCCATATATTCCATTTTATCCGCTATGCCCGTAATCCTGGCCTGCGGATTGGCCGCCCGCCTCTGCGCAAAAATCCCGCGGGCATATTCCCATTTGGCGATCTGTCCCACCATAGCCGAACGGTCTTCCGGCGCCGCTTCCGAATACCTTGCCATGGCTTCCATGGCCTTGCAGGCCGTGGACATATAAGCCGCGGCGCTGTCGCCGGTTTCGAAATGCTCCTCCAGGGTCTGCTTTCCCCTGCCAGGGGTATCCCTCTCCGCCTCGGCAAGCATCTGGGGCTTGATGCGGTCGACCTCCTGGCTCAGATCGAAGATTACCGTGCCGGCAAACCGCAAAGGCGCCGCCCTCTCTGAGAACATCAGCTCAGGGTCGGTAATATCGAAATCCGCAAGCCGATCCATCTCCCGGATCAGGGCCTTTCTCCCGTTGTAGAGCGTCCGGGCAATCCACTCCTTGTCATCCGCCCGCATCCTGTTCGCCGTCTTTTCGCCCGCCTCAAGCTTTACGTCGGCATACTTCTCCGGATCCAGAATATCCTCCATACTATACCCCTCGTTCAGCATGGCACAAACCGTGGTGGTGGTAAGAGCTCCCCGTCCGGTGCTGAAGGACCCTGCCATTGAATCTGGAATAGGGCCGTTATCCTCCACCCATTTGCGGAAAAACATTTCCTTTATGTTTCTGCTTGTAGAGCTCTGCATATCACTCCCCAAAACGCTCTGGTTTTTCAACCGCACCCTCTCCCTGGCCTCTATAAATTTCTGGTACTCCGCCGCCTTGGCCGCCTTTTCCTTAAAGTAGCCATGCTTGGAAAAATGCCTTTCCCAAGCATTCAGAGTCACCTTTTTTAAGGGTGAAGGCTCATATCCCGACTTTGTGATCTGTATGGGCTCCTTGGGTATCCTGCCCCTCTCGTCCGGCAGGAATGCCTCCACCCGCTTGCCTGCCATCAGCCCCGCAGCCACGATCTCATTGGCCTGCTGCCTTCTGTACTCGTCCAGAGTTATGTTGGAGTTCCTGGGGGTGTTTCGTTCCCTCTCAGCCAGAATCTCCCCCACCGTCCTTCCGTCCACAATAATCAAATCCACCCGGTTTAAATGGCCGGCGGTGTCCTTTTCCCCCCTGGAAAAGGCCGGATTTAATACCATGTCCGCCGTGGCGGAGGCATATCTGTCCAACAGTCCCTCCAACGACGCCGCATTGGCCACATCCTGGGGCAGCGTCTCAGGCCCCTTCCCCAAGCTTAAGGGATTGGAAAAATACTTTTGCGCCACTATGCTGTCAAAATCCATAAAATTGATTTTGAGGCCCTGTTCGGCAGTAGCGGGAACATTCCTGCTCTCCAAGAGCTCCGCCACACGACGCTTTTCCTTCTTTCCAACGTTCGCCATCAACTCCTGCCAGTCGGGCTCCCGGTCGCTCAAGCCGTTAATATACTCCAATTCGCCAAGATCATCCTCGATATATTTCAGGCCGCTCTCCAGCATTATCCGATATCTCTCTTCCATGCTCACATTATCGCTGGCTGCACCCTGCGAGGGAGACAGCTTCTGCGCCATGCGGTACTCCTGGATCTTCGCACAGAAACTCTCCAATATAACCGTATTCAAATTTTTATCCAGGAAAGTCTCCGTAAATTCCCGGATGGGCGCAGGACGACTCTGGCAGGCTCCCAGCAGCTTTTGTACTCTCGCCTTATAGCTCAGGTCGATCTCTGTGTAGCACCCCTTGGGATCGATCCCCGGAAACTGCTCCGCGGCATCCGGGATGTCCGGATAAACCATCCCCTTGTCCCTCCATTCCTTCAGATACTTCACCGCCCTGTCGTAGCCGATCTCGGTCTCCTTTTCGGTACTATAGATCCCTCGTTCCTTTTTGTCCTTCTCGATCTGCGCCTTTTCGCGCTCACTTAAGGGTGGGCAATACTTCTTATACTGCTCACACCACTTTACAACTTATGCCAACCGCTACATTGATGCCAAAGCAGCTGTTTCA
>CAJUJU010000070.1 GCA_910586835.1 uncultured Acetatifactor sp. | reverse complement strand
GATATGGTGGGTATAGCGCAGTTGGTTAGCGCGCCAGATTGTGGCTCTGGAGGCCAAGGGTTCGAATCCCTTTATCCACCCGGATCCCGTTCATGCATCCCAGGATGTCTGAACGGGGATTTCTTCATTACAGTGCATTATCATGCAGGGCTTGGGCTGTGATGAAGTGTGGTGCATCTGATGCACCGACAGGCCTGGTATCGAACACAGGGCCATCGCCAAGCGGTAAGGCACAGCACTTTGACTGCTGCAGACGCTGGTTCGAATCCAGCTGGCCCTGCTCGGTTTTTTGTTTTTGGTCTGGGATATTAGCTCAGTAGGTAGAGCACTTGACTTTTAATCAAGGTGTCGGGGGTTCGAATCCCCCATGTCTCATTAAGAGTAAGCTTTTTAACGAGAAAATGTTAGAAAGCGGATCGGACGCGAAGTTCCGATTTACATTCAGTTAAATTAATAGTACAAAAAATAGCATCTGACCTTGGACGGTTGGGATGCTATTTCTTTTTATGATTGTCTATGTAAGACAGGGCTGCAGAATTTCCCGATCCTGTCAAAGAACTGACAGGATCAGGATTTCCACGCTCATCCGGTCATTCATTCGTCCGGTCTTGACGGCTTCCTCCGCCTCCACGCATTGCAGCACGGCATTGCGGAGGACGGAGGTTTTGAATTTTGACGCCTGGTTCAGCACCTTTTGAACCACGAAGGGCGGCACTCCTATTTTGGCGCCGATGGTGCGGTTGTCGTGGCCTGCGGCTTTTAATTCCTTTGCCTGCAGCAGCATATTGCATTGTCTGGCGATGAGGAAGAGAATCCGCATGGGAGGTTCCTTCAGGGCCAACAGATCATAATAGAGCTCCAGGGCCGTCTTTTGTTTTTTGTCCGCAATGGCGTTTATCATGTCGAAAATGCGGCTGCTGACCCGGGTGGTACAGACGGTCTCCACATCTTCGTCAGTGATGACTTCCCGGTCCATGCAGTAGCTCACCAGCTTTTCCAGCTCGGACTGTATATTATCCATATCGGTGCCTGTCTTTGTGAGAATCAGCTGCACCGTATTTTCCGTCACTTTTTTTCCGTCCTTGGCCAGGGTGCCCGCAACCCAGCGTTTCAGCGTCTTTTCGTCCTGGGCGGCGAAATCCACGGCATAGCCTTTGGACTGTACTGTCTTGTAGAGCTTGCTGCGCTTGTCGATTTCGCTTTCCGTAAATACGAAAAAAGTAGATTCGTTGGGGGCGGTCAGATATTCCGCCAGCTTTTCTCCGCCGGATTTGAACAGGCCGCTGTCCGTGATAAAGATAACTCTTCGTTCTGCGAGAAAGGGCAGGGTTTCCGCCAGGTCGATGATTTCGCCCACAGGGACATCCTTTCCCTCATAGAAGTGGGTGTTCATCGCATCGTCCCCCGCGCAGAGGGCGGCGCGCAGCTTTTCCTTATACTGTCTGCGAAGATAGCGCTCCTCGCCGTAGAGCAGGTAAATCTGTCTCAGGCTGTTCTTTTTAATGTCCTCAGTGATCTGTTTCATCTGCGAATCGTCCCTCCGAAACCGAATTGTAAATACTTTTCTGTATTTATTTTGCCCTTCTTTGAGGGGCTTGTCAAGTTTTCAGAACCATTCGTCCATATAAATTGTGTCAATATATGACAAAATTGTCTGAAAAACAACAAAAAGTATGTAAGATATTGTTATTGAATATCGTTTTACCGTTGAAATTGACACGACAGCGCAGAAAACCGCGATGACTTCGAGTTGCTGTTCAGTAGCTTTTTCCTTTATAATATATAGAAAAAGTACGAATTTTAGTCTTTTCTGAATATGGAGGTAATTTCATGGAGCAATTGAATATCACTGCGGCGAAGGATAATGAAAGAATTTACAAAATTCTGGGAGATCTGATGAACGGAGACAAGGAATTTCAGATCATGATCACGGTGCCATCCACAAAGAACGACGGCAACCGTGCGGGACAGGAGGAGCCGAAACAGAAGGAGGCCGTCAGGGATCTGGAGCAGGATGTGACAGATATGATCCATGAAATCGGTGTGCCGGCGCACATAAAGGGATATCAGTATCTGAGGGAGGCGATCATGATGTCGGTGGAGGATCCCGGGATGATCAGCTCCATCACCAAGATTCTGTACCCAACCATTGCAAAGCGTTTTCAGACGACGCCCAGCCGGGTGGAGAGAGCCATCCGACATGCCATTGAGGTGGCGTGGAGCCGGGGAAGGATGGAAACCTTGGACGCGCTGTTCGGTTATACCATCGACACCGGGAAAGGGAAGCCTACCAATTCGGAATTTATCGCCCTGATCGCGGATCGGATCCGGCTGTCTTACCGGGAGTAAAATGAAAAAGGAGGGCAAAAAAGGAAAAAGAACCCTTTCCACAGGAGCAATATTGCGGTATAATGACATTATTCAAGGCAAGAACGGTCGAATGGCCATTATATTTCATTCAAGGCAGAGCGGAGGGTGAAGGGTGAAAAAAATACTTTTTGCGGCATCGGAAGGTGTCCCTTTTATCAAGACAGGCGGATTGGCGGATGTGGTGGGATCGCTCCCAAAGTGCATTGACAGGGAATATTTTGACGTGAGGGTCATCATTCCCAAATATGCCTGCATGAAGCAGGAGATGAAGGATAAAATCCGTTATGTAAATCATTTTTACATGGATTTTAACTGGAAGAGAGTGTATGTTGGTATCCTGGAGGCTGAGCTGGACGGAGTGCATTATTACTTCATCGACAATGAGTATTATTTCAGCGGCGCCAAGGTCTACAGCGACAGCCCCATCTGGGAGATCGAGAGATATGCCTATTTCTCAAAGGCGGCTCTTTCGGCGCTTCCGGTCATCGGCTTTCAGCCGGATATCATCCACTGTCATGACTGGCAGACCGGTCTGATTCCGGTATACATGAAGGAACGTTTCCATGAGGGAGACTTTTTCCGCGGCATGAAGTCCGTCATCACCATCCATAACCTGAAGTTCCAGGGCAAGTGGGATACCAGGACGGTTCAGAGCATTACCGGACTGCCGGAATACTATTTTACCCCTGACAAGCTGGAGGCTTACAAGGATGCCAATCTGCTGAAGGGCGGTATTGTCTATGCGGATGCCGTGACCACCGTGAGCAGTACCTATGCGGAGGAGATTAAGACGCCCTTTTACGGCGAGGGGCTGGACGGGCTGCTCCGGGCCAGGAGCGGAGATCTGAGGGGAATCGTCAACGGTATCGACTACACGGATTTCAATCCGGAGTCGGATCCCCACATTGTAAAACAGTACGACGCCGTGAATTTCCGGAAGGAAAAGGTGAAAAACAAGCGGGCGCTGCAGCAGGAGCTGGGGCTGCGCCAGGATGACAGAAAGATGATGATCGGCCTGGTTTCCCGTCTGACGGACCAGAAGGGACTTGACCTGGTGGCCTATGTGATGGATGAGCTCTGTCAGGATGATATCCAGCTGGTGGTGCTGGGCACCGGCGAGGAACGGTATGAAAATATGTTCCGTCATTTCGACTGGAAATACGGAGACAAGGTTTCGGCCAATATTTATTATTCCGATCCGCTGTCCCACAAGATTTATGCTTCCTGCGACGCGTTTCTCATGCCCTCCCTGTTTGAGCCCTGCGGGCTGAGCCAGCTGATGGCGCTGCGCTACGGCACGATTCCCATCGTCCGTGAAACAGGTGGACTGAAAGACACCGTACAGGCATATAATGAATACGAAAGCACCGGAACAGGCTTCAGTTTTACAAATTACAACGCACATGAAATGCTGAATACCATACGCTACGCAGAACATATTTATTATGACAGGAAGCGCGAGTGGAACAAGATGGTAGACAGGGCCATGGCGGAGGATTTCTCCTGGGAGGTTTCTGCAAAGAAGTATCAGGAAATGTATGACTGGCTGATAGGATAAGAATGAAGGATAACAGCACGAAGAACAACTTCATCGTTCAGGCCGGGATCCTGGCGGCAGCCGGGATCATAAGCAGGATCATAGGGCTCCTTTACAGGAGCCCTTTACAGCGTGTCATCGGAGATCTGGGGCAGGGTTATTATCACGCGGCCTACTCCTTTTACACCATCATTCTGTTGATATCCTCCTACAGCATCCCGGCGGCCATCTCCAAGGTGATTGCCCAGAAGCTGGCGCTCAGGGAGTACCGGAATGCCCACAGGATTTTTCAGTGTGCGCTGGGCTATGTGCTGGCAGTGGGAGGAGCCGCCAGTCTGCTTCTGTTTTTCGGGGCGGGATTTTTTGTGGCTCCCGAGGCGGTGCCTGTGCTGCGCACCTTTGCCCCCACGATCTTTATCTATGGTATTCTGGGGGTGCTGCGGGGCTATTTTCAGGCGCATAAGAGCATGTCACAGACCTCCGTATCCCAGATTCTGGAACAGATTGCCAACGCCGTGGTCAGCGTGGGTGCAGCCTGGCTGATGATCCGGCAGGTCTACGGTTCCCTGGAGATGCCTGCGGGGGAGGCGGAGCAGATGGACCGGGCGGTCCGGGGGGCGGTGGGAAGCGCCCTGGGAACGGGAGCGGGGGTGCTGGTGGCGCTTCTGTTCATGCTGGGTGTTTATCAGCTCAACAAAGGTCTGATCGGACGGAGAATCCGGCTTGACCGGCACGAGCAGACGGATTCCTACGGAGAGATTCTGAAGATGATTACCCGGGTGGTGACCCCCTTCATTCTGAGCACGGCCATCTATAATCTGAGCAGTACGGTAAATACGAGCATCTACACAAAGCTGCTGCCGGCAGTGAGAGATCTTGGCACCATGGATATTTCTTCCAGGTGGGGGGTGTTTGCCGGGCAGGTACTCACCATCTCCGAGATTCCCATCGCCTTTGCGTCCGCCATGGCTGCGGCCATGATTCCTACGGTATCCCAGCTGGTGGCGGCGAGAAAGATGGAGGAGGCAAAGCGCAAGATCAATCTGGCGGTGAAGACCACCATGCTTATCTCCATTCCCTGCGCCGTGGGACTGTTTGTGCTGGCAAGACCGGTGACAGGTCTCCTGTTTAAAAACACCCAGGAGGTGGAGGATCTGGCCACAAAGCTTTTGATGACCATGGCGGTTTCGGTGATTTTCTATGCTTTGTCAACGCTGAGCAATCAGATTCTGCAGGGCCTGGGCAGGCTGAACGTGCCTATTGTCAACGCGGGAATCGCGCTGGTGATTCAGACCGTGGTGGCAGTGACGCTCCTGTTTTTTACAAAGCTGGATCTGTACAGCATCGCCATAGCCAGGACGGTGTACTCGGCTGTGATCTGTATTCTGAATCAGCGGGCGGTGAGAAAGGCGGCAGGGTACAGACAGGAGATTACCCATACCTTTGCAGTGCCGCTTCTGGCTTCCTTTTTCATGGGATGTGTGGTATGGGGGGCCTACGAGCTGCTGCTGTTTCTGACCAAATCTCCCCGGATTGCGGTGCTTCCGGCGATTCTGATCGGAGCGGGAGTCTATTTTGTGCTGCTTTTGGTGTTCCGGGGCGTGACGGAGGAGGAGCTGAAAAGCTTCCCCAAAGGGTATCTGCTGGCGAGAGCGGCGAAAAAGTGCGGATTGCTGAAACATTGATTCCCGCGATGTCCCGTTGCCTGCAGCGGGGGTGCGGACCGGTATGCGCAGGGGGGGTAAATGCCTCTCTTCGGGCGCGCAAGGGAGATATGAATGGAAAAATGGTATGTGGCGGCGAAAAAAGCGGATTTCGACAGGTGGGCGGCGGAGTATCACATCAGCCCTGTGCTGGCCAGGATTCTGAGGAACCGGGAGCTGACAGAGGACAAAGAGATCCGGAAATTTCTGTACGGAACGCTGGAGGACTGTTACTCTCCCTGGCTGTTAAAGGATATGGACAAAGCGGTGGAGGCGGTTCTGGCAGCGGTAGGGCGGGGGACGCACATCAGGGTCATCGGGGACTATGATGTGGACGGAATCTGTTCCTCCTATATTCTGACCAGAGGGCTTCGGCTGCTGGGGGCTTCGGCGGACACGGCGATTCCCCACCGCATTCACGACGGCTACGGGCTCAACGAGCATCTGATCCGGGAGGCCAGTCAGGACGGGGTGGGTCTTATCGTCACCTGTGACAACGGCATTGCCGCTGCGGCGCAGATCGAGCTGGCGGGCAGTCTGGGCATTGACGTGGTGGTTACGGATCACCATGAGGTTCCCTTCCGGACGGAAGAGGCGGAGGGAGGCCGGGTGCGGCGGGAGCTTTTGCCTCCCGGGCTGGCGGTGGTGGATCCGAAGCAGGAGCAGTGCAATTATCCTTTTCCCGGAATCTGCGGCGGCGTGGTGGCCTATAAGCTGGTCTCGGCGCTGGCGGAGAAAACGGGGAGCCGGGAGCTTGCGGAGGCGCTGGAAGAGCTTTTGGAGTTTGCCGCCCTCTCCACGGTCTGCGATGTGATGGAGCTGAGGGATGAGAACCGGATTCTGGTGAAAGAGGGGTTGAAGCGCCTGCGCAGAACCAGGAATCCAGGCCTGAGAGCGCTGATGGAGGTGAACGGGCTGGAGCCGGAAAAGCTGAGCGCCCATCACCTGGGCTTTGTCATCGGCCCCTGTCTCAACGCCACCGGACGTCTGGATACGGCCAGAAGGGCGCTGGAGCTTCTGCAGAGCAGTTCTTTGGCGGAGGCCATGACCGCGGCCAGGGAGTTGAAGGAGCTGAACGACAGCCGGAAGAATCTGACCCTGAAGGGGGTGGAGCAGGCGGAGGAATATATTGCGGAGCATCACATGGAGCAGGATAAGGTGATGCTGATTTTTCTGCCCCAGGTGCATGAAAGTCTGGCGGGTATTATCGCGGGGCGGATCCGGGAGAGATACAATCATCCGGTCTTTATCCTCACCCGGGGCGAGGAGGGGGTCAAGGGATCCGGCCGCTCCATAGAGGGATATCACATGTACGAGGCCATGACGGCTGCCGCCCGCTTTTTTACCAAGTTTGGCGGTCATGCCATGGCGGCAGGGCTTTCCATGCGGGAGGAGGACATCGAAGGGCTCAGGCAGGCCATGAACGACGGGTGTCTTCTTGCGGAGGAGGATTTTGTGCCCAGGGTACATATCGACGTGCCCATGCCGCTGGATTACGGGAATGAGGCGCTGGCGGAGGAGCTGGAGCTTCTGGAGCCCTTCGGGGTGGGAAATCCCAAGCCGTTGTTTGCCCAGAAGAATCTGGTCTTTCTTTCGGGATATAAGATGGGATCAAAAAAGAACTGTGCCAGATACACGGTGCAGACGCCGGAGGGCGGCAGGAAACAGCTGGTGTTTTTTGGAGATTTGGAGAAATTCGGACAGTTTCTGGAGGAGAAATTCGGAACGGGAAGCCAGGAGGCCCTTTATGAGGGCCATGCCCGGTTTGCGGTGTCGGTGGTCTACCAGCTGGGCAGAAACACCTATCAGGGAAGGACGCAGCTGCAGTATGTGATGCAGCACTACTGCTGAGTAAAAAATTGCCTCGAGGAGGCAATTTTTTACTCTGGTATCTGCCGTATGCCGGAGATATCGCTGTCGATGACCATGGAAAAGTTGGTGTAGTAGACCACGAAGCCCGGCTTTGCCCCTGCTGGTTTTTTCACATGTTTTTTCTGGATGTAGTCGATTTCCACCTTGTCCTGATCCCGGCCCTTGGAATAGTAGGCCGCCAGCCTGGCGGCCTCCTCGAAGGTGCGGTCGGGCAGCTCTCCGGCATTGCCCAGCCGGACGATCACATGAGAACCGGGCAGCTTTTTGGCGTGGAACCACCAGTCGTTTCCGGAGGCTGTCTGAAAAGTCAGTTCATCGTTCTGATAGTTGTTTTTCCCCACATAAATGTCAAAACCGTCGCTGCTTTTGTAGTGGAAGGGCCTGCTGGTGACCTTCTGCTTTTTTGTGCCGCCCTTTCTGCGGATGTAGCCGCTTTCGGTGAGCTCCTCCTTGATCTGAATCAGGTCCTCCTCGTGAAGAGCGATATCCAGGGCGGCGGAGACAGAGTCCAGGTGGTCGATCTCGGCCTTCACCTCCAGCGTCAGCTGGGAGAGGGCCTCATAGGTGCGCTTCAGCTTGTTGTACCGGTCAAAGTACTTCCGGGCGTTTTCCGAGGCGGTGAGGGTGGGATCCAGGGGGATGGTGACGGTCTCATTGGTATAGTAGTTCAGTGCTTCCAGGGATTTGTCTCCCGGCCTGGCGCCGTAGCCGTAGGTGTTCAGCAGCTCACCGTAGACCCGGTAGGTATCCCGTTTTTCGGTATCCTTGATCTGCCGCAGCTGCAGGTCGTATTTTTTCACGTTGCGCTCCAGGGCGGTCTGGACGATGCGGCGCAGGTCGGAGGATTTCTGGCGGATGCGGGTGACGGTGCTCCTTTCGGCATAGTAGTTTTCCAGCAGGGCGGACATGGAATTCCAGGTGACGGTGCAGTCGCCGGCGGGTTTTTTCTCCCTCTGGTCCGGTGCATTCGGCTGCCAGCCGTACAGGGTCAGGGGCAGGGCGCAGAACTCCACGGGCTTTCCCGCCGTGTAGGCGATATTGGGCACAAAGTGTTCTTTGCGGATGGCGTCGGTCATTTCCGCAAAGGCATTGTAAAGTGTCTGCCAGGCTGCTTCGTCCAGGGCGGCGGCAGGCAGCTCCGCGTCCGCGCCTCCCCGGTGGCAGAGCTCCTGGGCCAGAATGGGGGAGATGCCGGTGAAGCTGCCGTAGAGGGCCTTGAACAGGGGCTGGGGCTTTGCGGACAGGGCTTCCCGGAAGGCGGCGCAGTCCGTGCTCAGTGCATCCAGCTTGTTCTGGGTTTCGGCCACGAAATAAGGCTTGCCGGGCAGAACCTCCCGGAGGGAGCTGACCGCCGCGGAGACCCGTTTGATGCTGTCGATGATGATGCCGTCCTCGCTGCAGAAGATAATGTTGCTGTGTTTTCCCATGATCTCAATCACCAGCGTCTTGCTTCGCAGGTCGCCCATCTCGTCCAGATGCTCGATGCGGATGTGCACGATGCGCTCCAGGCCGGGCTGGGAAATGTCCGTGATACGCCCGTTCTGCAGGTGTTTTCTCAGCAGCATGCAGAAGCTGGGGGCGGTCATGGGGCTGGGCTTGTTGTTTTCCGTCAGATAGATCAGGGGCAGGGAGGCGTCCGCGGAGAGAAGGAGCCTTTTTTGTCCTCCGGGCTGTTTTACGGTCAGCAGCAGCTCGTCCTCCTCCGGCTGGGCGATCTTGTACAGCCGCCCTCCCACCAGTTCCTTTTTCAGTTCACTTACGATATTCGCTATGGTAACGCCGTCAAAAGCCATAATCTGTTTCCTCCCGATTGGTCTGTATTTGGTATGCCATAGCTCATTGTAACAAATTACTTCCGAAAAAGCCACCCCTCACCCTTGACGCTTCCTGAAACTTATTTTATAATAAAATGAAGTATGCGGCAGAGCTGCCGCCGTGCCGGAGGAAAGGGGTACGGCAGACTGGCTCTCTGCCGGGACAGGAGCCCGATGATAAAAAGTATGACCGGTTTCGGCAGGTGTGAGGTTGCCGGAAACAACAGGAAGTTCACGGTGGAGATAAAGGCCGTGAATCATCGTTATCTGGACGTAAATATTAAGCTGCCCAAGCCCTTGGGGTTTTTTGAATCCGCCGTGCGGGGCGAGCTGAAGAATTATATCGCCCGGGGAAAGGTGGATGTCTATGTCTCCTGCGAGGATCTGTCGGAGAACGCTTCCGCGGTTCGCTATAACCGGGAGACGGCCAGGGAATACCTGACTTATCTGCGGGGGATGGCGGAGGAATTCGGGCTGGAGGACGATATCCGCGTCTCGGTTCTGGCCGGATTTCCCGAGGTGTTTACCATGGAGGAGTCCGGCGTGGACGAAGAAGAGCTCTGGAAGGAGCTGCAGAAGGCCGTGAAGGGTGCGGCGGAGATGTTTGTGCAGAGCCGTGTGACGGAAGGCGGGCACCTGCGGGACGACCTGCTGGAGAAGCTGGAGGGCATGCTGGGACTGGTGGACTTTATCGAGGAGCGATCCCCCGGGGTGGTGGCGGAATACCGCGGCAGGCTGGAGGAGAAGGTAAAGGAGCTTCTGGGGGACAATACCGTGGACGAGGGCAGGCTTCTGACGGAGGTTACGATCTTTGCGGATAAGGCATGTGTGGACGAGGAGCTGGTGCGGCTGCGCAGCCATATCGAGACCACCAGGAAGGTATTGCAGGAGGGCGGCTCCGTGGGGCGGAAGCTGGATTTCATCGCCCAGGAGATGAACCGGGAGGCCAATACCACGCTTTCCAAGTCCAATGATCTGGAAATTTCCAACTGCGCCATCGAGCTGAAGACAGAGATTGAAAAGGTGCGGGAACAGATTCAGAATATAGAGTAGAGCAGGTGCGGAAGTATGCTTATCCACATCGGATTCGGCAATATTGTAAATACATCCAAGATCATCGCCATCGTCAGTCCGGATTCCGCGCCGGTAAAGCGTCTGGTGCAGAGCGCCAGGGAGAAGGGGCTGGCCATTGACGCCACCCAGGGGCGCAGGACGAAGGCTGTCCTGGTCATGGAAAACAGCCAGGTGGTGCTGTCGGCGCTTCTGCCGGAGACCATTGCCGGGAGGGTCAGGCTGGAGCAGGATGATACGGTTGGAGAGGAAGAGGAAAAATGAACGTACAAAAGGGGATCCTTATAGTTCTGTCCGGTTTTTCCGGCGCGGGGAAGGGAACGCTTGTAAAGGGACTGCTGAAGAAGTATGACGAATATGCGCTGTCCGTGTCCATGACCACCAGAGCGCCCAGGGAGGGCGAGCGGGACGGAGTGGAATATTTTTTCACAACCCGGGAAAAATTTGAAGAAACCATCGTGAACAACGGGCTGGTGGAATATGCCCTCTACTGCGGGAACTATTACGGAACGCCCCGGGCGTATGTGGAGGAGCAGCTGGCCGCGGGAAAAAATGTGATTCTGGAGATAGAAATCCAGGGGGCGCTGAAGATCAAGGAGAAGTTTCCCGACAGTCTGCTGATCTTTGTGACGCCGCCAAGCGGCGCGGAGCTGAAGCGCAGGCTGGAGAAGAGAGGAACGGAGAGCGCTGAGGTGATCGCAAGGCGTCTCGCCCGGGCAGCAGAGGAATCAGAAGGCATAGAGGCCTATGATTATATTGTGATAAACGACAGCCTGGAGGAGTGCGTGGAGGAGATTCATCGTCTGGTGGACGCCGCGCGCAGGGCGCCGGTCAGGAGAAAAGAGCTGATCGGGGAAATCAGGGAGGAACTGAAAGGTTTCGTGAAAGGAGCAGAGTAATTATGTTACATCCGTCTTATTCCGATTTGATGAAGGTGGTAAACAGCGAGGTGGAACACGGTGAAGCGCCTGTGGTTAACAGCCGTTATTCTATCGTGATGGCCACGTCCAAGAGGGCAAGGCAGATCATTGCCGGCGAGGATCCGCTGGTGGACGACAGAGGCAAGAAGCCGCTTTCCGTTGCGGTGGAGGAGCTGAACCAGGGACAGATCAAGATCCTGGGCGACGAAGAATAGGAAAAGCAGGGGTAGCTGGTAATATGCCAGCTACTTTAACTGTCAGAGAAGGTTAGTCATATGAATATTTTGTTTGTATCTCTGGGGTGCGACAAGAATCTTGCGGACACGGAGCTGATGCTGGGCGGGCTGCGGCGAAGGGGATATTCCTTTACCGACGACGAGGCGCAGGCCGACATAGCGGTGGTGAATACCTGCTGCTTTATCGGGGATGCCAAGGAGGAGAGCATCAATACCCTGCTGGAGCTGGCGGAGCTGAAGGACGGGGGAAAGCTGAAGGCGCTGATTGCGGCAGGCTGTCTGGCCCAGCGCTATCAGGAGGAAATCAGGAAGGAAATCCCCCAGGTGGACGCGGTGGTGGGCACCATGGCCATTGAGGAGATCGGGGAGGCGGTGGAGGAGGCGCTTGCCGGAAAGGGCAGGAATCATTTCCGGGAGCTGAACGCCCCCTTGTCCCTTTCCCGTGACAGAGTGCTGACTACGGGGGGACATTACGCATACCTGAAGATTGCGGAGGGCTGCGGCAGGCATTGCACCTACTGTATCATCCCCAAAGTCAGGGGAGATTACCGAAGTATTCCCCTGGAGGAGCTGGTGGCTCAGGCCAGGGCGCTGGGGGAAGGAGGCGTTCGGGAGCTGATCCTGGTGGCGCAGGAGACCACGCTTTACGGCACGGATCTCTACGGGGAAAAAAGGCTGCCCAGGCTGCTGCAGGAGCTGGCAAAGCTTCCGGAGATCCATTGGATCCGCATTCTCTACTGTTATCCTGAGGAGATCACGGAGGAGCTGATCGAGACCATCGCCCGGGAGCCCAAGGTGTGTCATTATCTGGATATCCCCATCCAGCATGCCTCGGACAGAATCCTGAAGCGGATGGGGCGGCGAACCACCAGGGAAGAACTGACGGCATTGATCGGAAGGCTGCGGGAGCGGATTCCGGACATCTGTCTGCGGACTACGCTGATCAGCGGATTCCCCGGGGAGAGCCAGGAGGATTTTGAAGAGCTTTACCGTTTTGTCAACGAGATGGAGTTTGACAGGCTGGGGGTCTTTCCCTATTCCCGGGAGGAGGACACTGCGGCGGCCGGGATGCCGGACCAGGTGCCGGAGGAGATCCGGGAGGCGCGCAGGGATGAACTGATGGAGCTGCAGCAGGCGGTTGCCTTCGACCGGGCGGAGGAGATGACGGGCAGAGTGCTGGAGGTCATGGTGGAGGGAAAGGCGGCGGACGAGGACGTGTATGTCACCAGAACCTACCGGGACGCTCCCGGCGTGGACGGCTATCTCTTTCTGAATACCACTGCTTCACTGATGACCGGGGACTTTGTGAAGGCGCTTGTCACCGGTTCCAACGAATATGATCTGACAGGAGAAATCTATCATGAATAAAATGAATTTGCCGAATAAGCTGACGATTTTCAGAGTGATCCTGATTCTGCCCTTTGTGGTCATCCTGCTGGGAGGCGAGGCAGGATGGCTTGGGGCAAACAGGCTGATTCCCGATCTGATCGCCCTTGCCATCTTTATCGTGGCAAGCCTGACGGATCTGATCGACGGGAAGATCGCCAGAAAGTATAACCTTGTGACCAATTTCGGAAAGTTTATGGATCCGCTTGCGGATAAGCTTCTTGTCTGTGCGGCGCTGATCGCGCTGGTGGAGCTTGGGCGGATTCCCGCCTGGGTGGTGATCGTCATCATCAGCCGGGAGTTTATCATCAGCGGCTTCCGGCTGATCGCCGCGGATAACAATGTGGTCATTGCGGCAAACTACTGGGGAAAATTCAAGACCACTTTTCAGATGGTGATGGTGTGTCTTATGATCGCTGACCTGGGAGCAATGTTTTCCTGGATGAGGCTGCTCACGGACATTGTCATGTGGATTGCGCTGATTCTCACGGTGGTATCCCTGGTGGATTATCTGGTGAAGAACAAAGACGTGATGAAGGATACAAAATAGACAGGTACAGGTGTACCCGCCGGAGGGCGGGGAGATGCGGACCCGCCGATGCGGGAGAATGGGAGCTGTGATGACGGTAGAACTGATCTGTGTGGGAACGGAGCTGCTTTTGGGCAATATCGTGAACACCAACGCCGCCTACCTTGCGGAAAAATGTGCGGGCCTTGGGCTTTCCTGTTATTTTCAGACCGTGGTGGGGGACAATGGAGAGCGGTTGGGCATGGTGCTTGAGACGGCTCTTGGCCGGTCGGACATTGTGATTCTCTCCGGGGGGCTTGGGCCTACGGAGGATGACCTGACAAAGGAAGTGACTGCCGGGGTCTGCAAAAAGAGTCTGGTCATGCATGAGCCCAGCAGAGAGGCCATTCGCTGTTATTTTGAGAAAAGAGGGATCGAGCCCACCGACAACAACTGGAAACAGGCCATGCTGCCGGAGGGTTGTATTGTGCTGGAAAATCACAACGGCACGGCGCCGGGGGTCATTATGGAGACGGAAGGCAAGCGGGTGATCCTTCTGCCCGGCCCGCCCGGAGAGCTTTGTGCCATGTTTGAGGAGAGTGTGGCGCCTTATCTGGCGGGGCTGACCTCCAGGGTTATCTGTTCTCAGACCGTGAAGATCTGCGGTGTGGGGGAGAGCAGGGCGGAGACCATTGTGCGGGATCTGATCGACAGTCAGACCAATCCCACCATTGCCACCTACGCCAAGACCGGCGAAGTACATATCCGTGTCACGGCCGGGGCGGATGACAAAAAAGCGGCCATGAAGCTGATCAAGCCCATGGTAAAGGAGCTGAAGCATCGGTTCGGAAACGATATCTATACCACGGAGGAGGATGTGACGCTGGAGAAGGCGGTGGTGGATCTGCTGCAGGCCAACGATCTGACGGTGACCTGTGCGGAGTCCTGTACGGGAGGGCTGCTCTCCGCCAGACTCATCAACGTGCCCGGCGCCTCGGAGGTGTATAAGGCGGGGGTCGTCACTTATTCCAACAAGGCGAAGCGCAGGTTTCTGAATGTGAAAAAGCCCACCCTCCAAAAGCACGGCGCGGTAAGCGAGGCGACGGCAAAGGAGATGGCAAAGGGAGCGGCGCTTCTGACCAAGGCGGACGTGGCGGTTGCAGTCACCGGCATCGCAGGGCCAGACGGCGGCACGGAGGAGAAGCCCGTTGGGCTGGTGTATATCGCCTGCAGCGTCAAGGGGGAGACTACGGTGAAGCGGTATGTCTTTTCCGGGAACCGGGGAAAGGTGCGCGACTCCGCAGTGTCCGCGGCGCTGAGCCTGACCCGCAGCTGCGTGCTGGAATACTTCAGCAGGGTGACTTTCGGGAAGAAATAGAATCGGGGGAGGGCAATGGGAAAAAACTCATTGCCCTCCTCGGGTAAATCTGTTATACTTTTTTTGTCTGATTCATCATGGCAGGGCAGAGAGCGTCTCAAGGCTTGTCTGTTCTGTTTCCGGCATTTCGCCACAGGTTTCAGAGATATTTTTCAAAAAGAAAAACGGCAGAAAAAAACAGGGGGTGAAGTGACTTTGAGGGAGTATTAAGGGACATAAAGCATGATATGATGTTTTCATGAAAAACAGTTATGAGAGAAACACCACAAAAAGAAAGAAAAAAATCATTGACAAAACAGAACAAATGTTTTATTCTGGTGAAGTCAGAACGTTTGTTCCTGGGAAAAGGAGATTTCAGATGGAAAAAGACGAAAAACTGAAAGCATTGGATGCGGCCATCAGCCAGATTGAAAAGCAGTACGGAAAGGGCGCGGTGATGAAGCTGGGCGATCCTTCCGCACAGATGAATGTGGAGACCATACCGACAGGTTCCCTGAGCCTTGATATCGCGCTGGGGCTGGGAGGGATTCCCAAGGGCAGAATCATTGAGATATATGGACCGGAGTCCAGCGGTAAGACTACGGTCACGCTGCATATGATTGCCGAAGTGCAGAGGCGGGGAGGGATTGCGGGTTTTATCGACGCGGAGCATGCCCTTGACCCGGTGTATGCCAAGAACATCGGCGTGGATATTGATAACCTCTATATTTCTCAGCCGGACAACGGGGAGCAGGCTCTGGAGATCACGGAGACCATGGTGCGTTCCGGGGCGGTGGATATCGTGGTGGTGGACTCTGTTGCCGCGCTGGTTCCCAAGGCAGAGATTGACGGGGATATGGGAGACAGCCATGTGGGCCTGCAGGCCAGACTGATGTCCCAGGCGCTGCGGAAGCTGACCGCCGTGATCAGCAAATCCAACTGCACGGTTGTGTTTATCAACCAGCTCCGGGAAAAGGTGGGAGTCATGTTCGGAAGTCCGGAGACGACTACCGGAGGCCGGGCGCTGAAATTCTATTCCTCCGTCCGCATGGACGTGAGGCGCATTGAGTCCCTGAAGCAGGGGGGCGAGGTCATCGGCAACCGCACCCGTGTCAAGGTGGTAAAAAATAAGATTGCCCCTCCCTTTAAGGAGGCGGAGTTTGACATAATGTTCGGCGCAGGTATCTCCAGGGAAGGAGATATTCTGGATCTGGCTGCAGGGCTTGACATTGTCATGAAGTCCGGGGCATGGTATGCCTACGATGGCAACAAGATCGGCCAGGGGCGTGAGAACGCGAAGCAGTATCTGAAGGATAACCCTGAGGTGTGCGAAGCCATCAGCCGGAAGGTCAGGGAGCATTATGGCTTTGAGGGGGCCCAGGAGGCCGGGACAAAGAACGGGCCGGAGGGCGAAGCGGGATTGACGGCCAAAGCGGAAGCCGCGGCAGAGCCCAAGACCAGATCCAGATCCAAGAGTGCGGAGGCGTAACGCTTCCGCAAGGAGAGCCTGAACCGGGGAGAGGCTTCGGCCTGCAGAGGGAGACCAGCTATGACGATTACGGCGGTGGAGGAGCTGACGAAAGGCCGCAGCAAAATATGGATTGACGAGGAGTTCGCCTTTGTCCTGTACAAGGGCGAACTGCGTCGCTATCATATCCGTGTGGGGGGAGAAATCTCACAGGAAGATTATGACGCCATACTGCAGGAGGTTCTTCCGAAGCGGGCGAAGCTGCGGGCGATGAATCTGCTGACAAAGAAGGATTACACGGAAAAGCAGCTCCGGGGAAAGCTGCAGGAGGGCTGTTATCCGGAGCAGGTGATCCGGGAGGCGCTGGATTATGTGGCAGGCTATCACTATACGGACGACCGGCGCTATGCGGTCTCCTATATTACCGACCATGAAAATACCAGGAGCCGCAGGAGGATTGAGCAGGATCTGCTGGGCAGAGGGATTGATGAGCAGGTTCTGGAGCAGGCCTGGGCGGAGTGGGAGGCGGAAGGCGGCCGCCAGGACGAGCAGGCCATGATAGGCGCCCTGATGGCAAAACGCAGATACGATCCGGACACGGCAGATTGGAAGGAACGCCGGAGGATGTATGCCTTTCTGCTGCGCAAGGGCTTTTCTGCAGAAGCGGTGAACAGGGCCATGCGGGAGGCCTGCGGTGAGGATCCCTTCTGCTGCTGAAGCTGCGATGGGGTACAACTGAGCGACACTGAGCGACAGTATTGTAACTTATGCTTGACATTGTACTAATTTAAGTTTAAAATTTAACTGTTGTAAATTGCTTGTCAGGATGTACAATGAAAATTCTATAAAGGAGGTGCTCCTGTAGATGTCGCCACTTGTAACAGCCATTATCATCGTGCTGGCCGTTGTTGTGACAGCAGTGATTACCGGTGTCGTTGTAACCACCGTGCAGAAAAAGAACGCTGCGTCCACCATCGGGAACGCACAGGATAAGGCGAGAGAGATCATCGATGAGGCCCTGAAGAATGCGGAATCCAAGAAACGCGAATCGCTCCTTGAGATCAAGGAAGAATCCATCCGTGCCAAGAACGAGCTGGATAAGGAGATCAAGGAACGCAGAGCGGAAGCGCAGCGTTATGAGCGCAGGGTTCAGCAGAAGGAAGAGAACATCGATAAAAAGGCTGATGCGATTGAAAAGCGTGAGACAAGCCTGGCAGCGAAGGAAGAATCTTTGAATAAAATCAAAGAGGAAGTTTCCAAGCTGAACGAGCAGCGATTACAGGAACTGGAACGAATTTCAGGATTAACCTCTGAACAGGCAAAAGACTACTTATTGAAAATTGTTGAAGATGAAGTAAAGCATGAAACGGC